>JAYOMI010000106.1:0-8671 GCA_038120765.1 Rhodospirillaceae bacterium | reverse complement strand
TCATCAAGAAGGCGACCGACTACGCCAACGAACGCCAGGTGTTCGGCCGCGAGATCGGCAAGAACCAGGGCATCCAGTTCCCCATCGCCGAAGCCTATATGGCGACCGAAGCGGCCAACCTGATGGTCGAAAAGGCCGCCGCGGTCTACGAAGCGGGCGGGCGTGCCGGGGCCGAGGCCAACATGGCGAAATACCTTGCCTCCGAAGCGTCCTGGAAAGCCGCCGACATGTGCATGCAGACCCATGGCGGGTTTGCCTTCGCGGAGGAATACGACGTCGAGCGCAAGTTCCGCGAAACCCGGCTCTACCGGATCGCGCCTGTATCGAACAACCTCGTGCTGTCGTTCATCGGCGAGCATGTGCTGGGGATGCCGAAGTCTTACTAGGTGCAGGCGGCGGGAGCCTTGTTGCGCTCCCGGGATTTCCATTATTGACACCCCGGGCCTGTCCCGGGGTCTAGTGAGGCTGGGCCCCGGGACAAGCCCGCGGTGACAAGCGTGCGATTGGCTGACACGCACACACATACAGGGGAGAGAAAAAAATGGCCCGCGATGCGCTGAAACCGCTGGAAGGCGTTCTTGTCGTTTCTATGGAACAGGCGGTTGCCGCGCCCTATTGCGCGTCGCGGCTGGCCGATGCCGGGGCGCGGGTGATCAAGGTCGAACGCGCCGAGGGGGATTTTGCCCGGGCGTACGATTCCGTGGTCCATGGCGAAAGCGCCTATTTCGTCTGGCTGAACCGCGGCAAGGAATCCCTGACCGCCAATATCAAGGACGAGGCCGACCGCGACCTGCTGTACCGCATCATCGACAAGGCCGACGTGTTCATCCAGAACCTCGCCCCCGGCGCTGCGGCGCGGGCCGGATTCGGCTCGGACGAATTGCGCAGGCGCAACCCGCGCCTGATCACGGTCGATATTTCCGGCTATGGCGAAGAGGGCGAATATGCCGACATGAAGGCCTATGACCTGCTGGTGCAGGCGGAATCGGGCCTGTGCTCGATCACCGGGCTGGCCGAGGGGCCGGGCCGCGTCGGCGTGTCGGCCTGCGACGTGTCCTGCGGCATGTATTCCTACATGGCGGTGCTCGAAGCGCTTATCGCCCGGGATGCGACGGGCGAGGGCTCGTCGATCAAGACGTCGCTGTTCGCCGGCATGGCCGACTGGATGACGGTGCCGCTGCTGCATTACGATTACGCGCAGAAGATCGTGCCGCGTATCGGGCTGAACCATCCGTCGATCCATCCCTACGGCGCCTATGATACGCAGGACGGCGGCCAGATCCTGATCGCGATCCAGAACGAGCGCGAATTCGCCCGGCTCTGCGCCGATGTGATGATGGATGCCGACCTGCCGAAAGACCCCCGGTTCGAAAGCAACCAGGCCCGCTGCGCCCACCGGCCCGAATTCGACGCGGTGATCAACAACGTGTTCGGCAATACGGGCCGCGACGAACTGATCCGCCGACTGCGCGCCGCGGCGATCGCCTTTGGCGAGGTCAACGACGTCGCCGGGCTGTCGCATCATCCGGCGCTGCGCCGCGTGCAGATAGATTCGCCCACCGGGCCCGTCGACCTGGTGGCGCCGCCCGCGCTGATCAATAACGGCGTGCGCGATTTGGGGGCCGTTCCCGAAGCCGGCGCCCATACGGACGCCCTTAAAAAGGAATTTTCGGCATGAGTGAAGATCTCGATTTCAGCGCCTGGATCGGCAGGACCGAGACCGAGTACGGCCACGTGTCGGCCTATCCGGCGGATTACTTCACGGCGACCCTCGACCGCGACGATCCGCCGTTCAAAGACGGCGACCCGCTGCCCCCCGCGTGGCACTATTTCTATTTCCATGAGTTGGTGAAACTGTCCGAAACCGGCGAGGACGGCCATCGCGCCAAGGGCAGCTTCATGCCGCCGATCCCCTATCCGCGGCGCATGTGGGCGGGATCGAAGATGACATTCTCCTCGCCCATGCGCATCGGCGAGGACGTCCGCAAGGTCATCACCATCGCCGATATCGCCGTGAAGGAGGGGGCATCCGGCCCGCTCTGCTTCGTGACCACGACTGAAGAAGTGTTCGGCGCGGATGACCGCCTCACGACGACGGAGCGCCGCACCCAGGTCTATCGTGACGTTGCCGATCCGAATGCGCCGAAGCCGGCCCCGCGCCCGGCCCCGGCCGCCGCCGAATGGAGCCGCACCATCCATCCGAGTTCGGTGATGCTGTTCCGCTATTCGGCGCTGACCATGAACAGCCACCGCATCCACTACGACAAGGACTATGTGCGGGATGTCGAGGGTTATCCGGGGCTGCTGTTCCACGGCCCGCTGACCATGACGATGATGCTCGATCTGTTCCGGCGCGAAATGCCGTCGGCGACCATCACGGAATTCGATCTCCGCGCGGTCTCGCCGATCTACGATACGATGGATTTCACCGTTCACGGCGCGCCGGGAGAGGCGCCGGGGACCTGCAAGCTGTGGGCGATGACGGGCGAGGGCGCGCTAGCGATGACGGCGGACGTCGTCTACGCCTGATCCGATACTTCTGTCAGGGCTTTGAGCCCGGTGAACGCGGGATATTCCGCGGTCACCACGAAAGTCGGCACGCCTCGGAGCAGGTCCGAAAACCGCCCCTCGTTTCGAACCGGTCGCGAAACCCGGACGACGCGAAAAGAGGGCCCAGCCGCGGCACGATTCCCCCCGCGATATAGACCCCGCCCGTCGCCCCGTAGGCGAGGCGGCATCGGTGGCGAGGGTGCCGAGGAATCTGCAGAAAAACCCGATCGTCCGCGCGGCAAGCGGGTCGCTGCCGGCGAGGGCCGAAGCGGTAATGCGATCGGGCGTGATCCCGCCGCGCAATGCGTCCTGTGGGGCGTCCGCCACGCGGGCTCCCGACAGGTCCGACCAGCGCGCGGTAGAGTAGGGTCAGCCCGTGGCCTGACAGAACGCGCTCGGCAGATACGTGATCGTATTCCCGCCGCAGCCATGCGATGACCGCGTCCTCTTCGGCATTCATGGCGGCGAGGGTCATGTGGCCCGCCTCCGTCGTCAGCGGCTGCCATCCGCCGCCGGACGGGATGAGCGCCGCAACGCCGAGCCCCGTGCCCGGGCCGAGTACGGCTTTGGGGCGGTTCTGTGCGATCTTCCCGCCGCCGATCTTCCCCAGTTCCGCCGTCTGTAGATGGGGCAGGGCGAGGGCCTGGGCGGCGAAGTCGTTGACGATGGTGACGTTTTCGGTCCCGATGGCGTCGTGACCTCGTCGCGCGTGAAAGTCCAGCCGGCATTGGTGAAACGGATCGGGGATGTATCGACCGGCGCGGCGACGGCGAGCGCCGCCCCGGCGATCTCCCGCCCGTCCAGATAGGCGCGAAGGGTCTCCGCAAGGCCGGTATTACCGCCGGTGGATTCTATACGTATATGTCCGACGACGCCGTCTTCCAGCAGGGCAAGGCGGGTATTCGTGCCGCCGATATCGGCGAGCAGTGCCGGTCTTGGCGAGGTCACTCGGAAGTCCCCCGTCAGCGGTTCAGCCACGGCCACCCGGCAGGCGTCAGCGCCGGTCCTGCTGCGTTCTGCCGCCGCCGTTCCTGGTTCCACAGCCGCATGACTTTCCGGGTGTAGGGCATGTTCCGTTCCCGGGTCGTTGAATGATAGTGGGCGACCGCGCGGTTGATCGATCTGTTCGCCTCGCGCAGTTTCGTGAACAGGTTCGCCGCGTAACGGGCGTTGGCGGCCGGGTCGAACGCTTCGTGGAGGTCGGCAAAGGCTTCGGGGTGATATTTCAGGTTCACCTGCATACAGCCGACATCGATATTTTCGACCCCGTCGGCCTGCAGTTTGCGCACCGCGGAGATGGCGGCGGCCTTCGAGGGGTAAAAAAGTCCCTTCCCGCGGGCCGTTACGGTCCATGGCCAGGCAAAATGTGACCGGCTCGATTTATCCCACCGACCCGACTCGGCCAGCGAAATCGCCTGCAGGATACCGATGGGAAGATTCAGTGTTTTCTCGGTTCGCCGGACGATCTGCCGGCAGATTGTTGAATCTGCAGGGGTTTTGCCGAATTTTCCGGCATTGCCCGTGCCGGGCCGGTCGGGCCGAACGCGAATGTCGCCGCTAGGACCGCGGCACAGAGGAGAGAGAGGTTGCATGCGCATATCTGATTCTGAGCAATTTTTGTGCCAATCCATATTCGCGTGCCAATTATTTGTGCGGTGCACATGAATACATGGTTAACTATTCTTAACCTTACCTGCGAAACCTAAAAAAATGTTGAAAAAAGTCATTTTTTTCTTGATGCGACAGGTCACCACCCATATATTGCGTTGCAACACAAGTTGGTTGTCCAAGCAATTTGTGTTCCTTACCTTTCTTGGACGTTTCCTCCCTATCAAACTCAGGCCGCTCTTCGGAGCGGTCTTTTTTTGTTTTGATTCAGGGGGTTATGGGGCGTCGGTCGGTCCGGAAAGTGACCGGTTCATCCGCGGCGAATGCTGCAATGCAATAATTCAGCTGGCTGAGTCTGGCGGCGCAGAACCGCCCTTGCCAAGGGGGCGGATCATGAGGACAGAGTCCGCGCAGTTGCTGAATTTGAACCCCGCCGAGGGTAGCGTGCCGGCGGGTTTGAAGCCCATGCGGGTATGAAGACCGATCGATCCCGCCGATTGCGAACCGCCGACAACGGCGATCATCTGCCGCTTGCCGAGCGCCTCGCATCGGGAGATCAGTTCGCCCAGCAGGCGAGTGCCGTAGCCGCAGCGCAGGTGGTCCGCATCGATATAGATCGAATCCTCCACGGTGAACCGGTAGGCAGAGCGGTCCCGGAACGGCCCGGCATAGGCATAGCCCTGAACGCCCGCCTCGTCCTCGATAACGATCCAGGGCAGGCCGAAGCTCGATACCCGGTGGAAGCGGGCCGCAATCTCAAGTTCATCCGGCGGCACTTCTTCGAACATCGCGACACTGGTCCGGACGTAATGCGCATAGATTTCGGCAATGCGCGGGGTGTCTGTCAGCGCGGCATCGCGAATGCGCGGTGAAGCGGCGCTGGTCATCGGGCGGGACATGCGCGGTCGTGCGCAGGCATCGGCCCCGGAAACTGCCACGTTTCAGGCGACATTGCAGGCGCCGTGGCCGCCCGGCCGCTCACTCCGCCGCCAGGTCCTGCGCGGTCAGCAGGGCAAGGGCGGCGACGACATCGGTCATCTGTGCCGCGACACGGTCGAAATTGTCGTTCTTGCGGATGTTGATTTCGTCCATGTAAAGCGCGCGGTTGATTTCGATCTGCACCGCGTGCACGCCGTCGCGCGGCTGGCCGTAATGGCGGGTCGTGAAGCCGCCGGCGAACGGTTTGTTGCGGGCGACAGCGTAGCCGCAGCCCCGGATCGCGCGCTCGATCGCATCGGTGATATAGGGTGCGCAGCTGCTGCCGAAACAGTCGCCGATAATGAAATCGGCGCGTCCGCGCCCGGCATCGGGGTCCAGCGGGCCGCCGATCGACGGCATCGAATGGCAGTCCACGACCACGCAGTAGCCGAATTTCCGTTTTGTGTCCGCGATCAGCGTTTCCAGCGCCTTGTGATAGGGCCGGTAATAGGAATCGATCCGTTCCGCCGCTTCGGCGAAGGTCAGTTTCCCGGGATAAATATCCTGTCCGCTGGAAACCACCTTGGCGATCGTGCCCAGCCCGGCCGCGACCCGGCTGGATTCGGTATTCACGTAGCCGGGCAGGCGGTCCGAAAACATGGCCTGGTCGAGTTCGAACGGCTCCCGGTTGGCATCGATGAACGCACGGGGAAAAAGGGCGCGCAACAGCGGCGCGCCATGTTCCGGCGCCGCGGCGAACAGGTCATCGACAAAGCCGTCTTCCGACCGGCGCAGCGCCACGGGGTCGAGCCGGGCGCCGGCGACAAATTCCGGCGGATAATCCTTGCCGCTATGGGGCGATGCGAACACCAGCGGCACCGCGTGGACGTCCGGCATGCGGATATCGAAAGCGCTGCCCGGTTCCGGCGCATCTGCGCCCGCTGCCGGCGGGAAAGACTCGGTAGAAGACATTGACCTCATTTAGCTCAAACCGGCGCCTTTGTCATCCGGCAGTCGCCCCAAGGCCCGGCGGTGCAGGATCGCCTGGAAGCCCGGTGTCACATGCCCTGTCAACACATCATTAACCACGATTGCCCGGGTGCCGGGGCGCCGCCGGGGTTATCCACGGCGTATCGACGCCCGGGCGACGTTTACGCTTTCCTAATCGCCAGCGGTTAGCAATAGTGTTCATCGCAGCACCAGAGTGTGCATACATATTTATCCAGTAGCGGCGGACTGATCGACCATGGCAAGCATTCTCCTCGCGGAAGACGATTCCTCTCTGCGCACCTTTCTCGGCAAGGCGGGCCACATGGTCACGTCCTGCGAGGACGGGGTCGAGGCGATCGCCGCGCTGGAACTGCGCGAATACGACCTGCTGCTGGCCGACATCGTGATGCCCGGCATCGACGGAATAGAGCTTGCCCAGCGCGCCACGGCGCATCTTCCCGACATCAAGGTGCTGTTTATCACAGGCTTCGCCGCGGTTGCCCTCAACGCCCAGAAAACCGGCGCCAACCGCAACGCAAAGATCCTGTCCAAACCCTTCCATCTGCGCGAACTGGTGCAGGAGGTCGACCGCATTCTCCAGGAAGAGGCCGCCTGATTCCGGCGCCTGCCGCACAATTGCGCGCTTAATCCGCCCCGGCGCACCGACCCGCTTGCAATAGCCCGCCGGAAAAGATAAAAACCCCCCGCCTTAACCGGCACCGGGCGATTAGCTCAGCGGGAGAGCACTTCGTTGACATCGAAGGGGTCACTGGTTCAATCCCAGTATCGCCCACCATTCTTTTCAGGGGGTTAGAGGGCCAGGTCAAAGGCTCTCGGGCTATCAACCCCCAGCTTCCCCTATAATTGAATACCGGAAACGCCAGAATCTGCGGCTTGATGGGTTTGTGACGGGGTCTTTGGATTTTGCTCTGGCCCTTTGGGTACCGGAACGGCACTCCTGTTGTGGCTCCTCGGTCGGTCTCCGGCGTGCGCCCTGCTGTGAGGCCGGATTCAGTTCACGCCTCTTTCATTGATAAAAACCCGTCCCGAGCTACGCGGACGGGTTTGTCAGAACGCGGGCGAGAAGCTGTTCCATCGCGGCTGCATTGATTTTGCCGGTCGGCGTTCTCGGCAGACGGTCTGTAAACAGGATCCGGTGGGGGAGAAAAACGCCATCGACGTGGTCGTGGAATTGCCGGCGGATCGCTGTTTTCGCCTGTGAAACGGACAGGCCGCTGTCGGGGTCGAGGACCGCCACGATGACCAGCAGATCGTCTGCTTCGCCGCGCTGCCGCAGGACCACGCCATCCAGGAGGCCGAGCGTCTCGATGAGGATCGCATTGAGCGCCGAGAGATTGGAGCGCTTCCCGGCAATCCCGACCATACCCCCGGTCCGGCCAAGCAACCGGAACCGGCCGTCGGGCCGGAGGTCGATCTCGTTCCCCAGCAGGCCCGGCTCGGAAAGGTCAGGCGCGCTTGCCCGGGGGGCTTCATCGGTCCGGGCGATCTGAAACCCCGCGACCGGCTCCCAGAGGTCGCCCTCGACCGTTCTGCGGATGGCGAGCGATCCCGTCTCCGTGCTGCCGTAGATCTCCATGACGGCAAGATTCCCGCGCGCTTCGAGCCTTTGCGCCTGGGCGTCTGACAGCGGCGCCGTCGCCGAGATAACCGCACAAATCTCCGGCGTCTCCATAAGCGTTGTCTCGAAAAACTTCAGATGTGCCGGGCTTGTGACCAGGACGGCCCGATCAAAACCGCAGGCACGCGCGCTCTCGATTGCGGCCTCGATATCGGCCGGAAAGAAAACGGTCGCGCCGTACACGCTGTACCCGAACCCGAGTCCGAGAAAGACAGTCGCTTCCAGTCCGTACATGTGTTGATGGGGCGTCGATCCGAGGATGGCGGCCGTGCCGTTCCCGATCCCGAGTCTCGCCAGAATTTCCTTCGTGACAGCGGCCCCCCGACGAGTGTTTTCCAGTCCTTTATCCGGCGCTCCGGGGCTTTTGTTGTGCCGGATGTGAAGACATAGATTTGCGATTCCGAGGCGGCCAGGCCGGACAGGATTTGTTCCGGTGCGGCCACAACGTCGCTGCGGGGCAGGGCGGTCCGGTTTGCAATGCCACCATGATGTCTTGGCTCGCCCCCCAGAATGAGGGGCTGTCCGGCGTCGGCGATAGCGTCGCGGATCGCTTGCGGCGCGGCGGCGGCGGGAAGAACCGTCACCTGTCGGTTCAGCATTGCGGCTGCGATTCCGACCATGAAGTCATAGCGGTCGGCAAGGAGATTGCAGATATGCGTGGCTCCCGTAATCCGCTCGCGCAGCAATTCCACATCCGCGGCGAACTGCCCCCATGATCTGCGCCCCGTGCGCGAAAAGCAGAGCGTGTCCTGAGCGCGTATCATTTCAGATATTCAGCTCGTTCCAGATCGTCGGACGCGCCATGGCAATGATCGTATCCCGCCAGGTCTCCGGGCGTTTTTGCCGCCAGTTTGCATACATGTGGGAGAGGAAAAACCACCCGAGCTGCGCGGCGACAAGGCCGAAAATTACGGTCCCAGCGCAGACGGCCGACGAACGGCCCGTCGCCGATACGTTCGTATTCGA
>JAYOMI010000105.1:11863-12101 GCA_038120765.1 Rhodospirillaceae bacterium | reverse complement strand
GCTTTCGACCATGGAATCTTCGATCACGACTTCAATTTTCACCTTTGGCAGGAAGTCGACGACATATTCGGCACCCCGATACAGTTCGGTATGGCCTTTCTGTCGGCCGAAACCCTTGGCCTCGGTAACGGTAAGTCCTTTCACGCCGACTTCATGCAGCGCTTCCTTGACCTCGTCCAGCTTGAACGGTTTGATTATCGCCTCGATTTTTTTCATGGTTCTTGCGCATCCCTGTTAG
>JAYOMI010000105.1:8600-11801 GCA_038120765.1 Rhodospirillaceae bacterium | reverse complement strand
TTGACGATGCCGCTTCCCTTGCAGGATTCGTGCCAATTCCCAACGCGTTTGTAAAGCGCGGAAAACCCTTGTTCTTTGCGTTCTTTGCGGGGAAGAAACAAGCCGGCAGGCCGAAAATTAGGCACCTGCCTAAAATTTAACCATTAGATACTTCTTGCCATCTTCCTCGCGCCGTTCCAACCTTGGATACTATGCGTTGTGTATTCCGTGAAAACCTTCAAGGAGACCACGATATGCAACTTTCAAAGATACTTCGGAACAAGGGTAGTGAGGTGTATACGATCGCGCCTGACGCCACAATAGAGATCGCCGTCCAGCGTCTGCGGGACGCAGGCATCGGTGCACTGGTGGTGTCGCGGGACGGTAAATCCGTCGACGGGATCGTATCCGAGCGGGATTTCGTTCACGGCCTCGCCGATGAAGGCGCAGGGTTGCTGAGTGCGTCTGTCAGCTCCGTCATGACATAGGACGTCATGACCTGCCGGCTGGACGATACGAGCGAGTATCTGCTTGGCCGGATGACCGAGCGCCGGGTAAGACATGTGCCGGTGGTCGAAAACGGAGAGCTCTGCGGGATGATCAGTATCGGCGATGCCGTCAAAAGCCGGCTGGACGAAGTGCTGCATGAAGCAGACGCCCTTCGCGAGTATATCTCTGCGAGTTGACGTCACGGTATTAACCGCCGCCGCCATCCGCTTCGAGATAGGTGTTGGACTTGTCCCAGGCATTTTCCGTGCCGCAGGCACGGCAGGTTGTCGTTGCGCCCTGAATATCGACCCATTCGAAGATGAACCAGCTTTCGAGTGTGAGCCCGGTATAGAGTTTTCGTTCGCATTTCCTGCAGGTGATCAGAAGACGCGGCATATCGTTTCTCCCGTGCAATTGATGCCCCGACAGTCTGGGCCCGGCCTGACGGCTGCGTCAAGCCGGCTGCACTGGCACACAGACTTGTCACTGTGCTAGTAAAACGGCCGGTAATAAGACAGGAAACGCCCGTGAAATCCGGAAACACCATTCTTTCCAGCTTCGGCACGACAATTTTCGAGGTCATGTCACGTCTCGCTCAGGAACATGACGCCATCAATCTGGGCCAGGGCTTTCCCGACGGCAACGGGCCCGAAGATGTGGTCGAGGCCGGTGTCGACTACCTGCGCAACGGCGTGAACCAGTATCCGTCCATGTTCGGCATTCCCGACCTGCGTCAGGCGGTGGCGGAGCACGCCGACCGGTTTTACGGTCTCGATATAGACTGGCAGACGGAAACGATGGTGACGTCGGGCGGGACCGAGGCGCTCGGTGCGGCCCTGCTCGGGCTGATCGAGGCCGGCGAT
The DNA here is from genome assembly GCA_038120765.1 of Rhodospirillaceae bacterium. GTDB lineage: Bacteria > Pseudomonadota > Alphaproteobacteria > MPNO01 > UBA830 > CAXBCP01. The sequence goes on along the minus strand of JAYOMI010000105.1, from coordinate 10,470 downwards.
GAAGTCATCCTGATCGAGCCGCTCTATGATTCCTATCTGCCGATAGTTCAGCGGGGCGGGGGCATTGCCCGGCTTGTCCGGCTTGAAGCGCCGGGATGGGAGTTGCCGCGGGCGGAGCTGGAGGCGGCGTTTTCAGACAAAACCAAGCTGATCCTTGTAAACACGCCGATGAACCCCTGCGCCAAGGTCTTCAGCCGCGAGGAGCTTGAATTCATCGCGGCCCTGTGTCGGAAGCATGACGCCTTTGCAGTCTGCGACGAGGTATACGAGCATCTCGCGTTTGACGGCGTGCCGCATGTTCCGATGATCACCCTGCCGGGCATGCGCGACCGCACGGTCCGTATCCAGTCGGCCGGCAAGATATTCTCCCTGACAGGCTGGAAAATCGGCATGATCACGGCGGCGCCGGAGGTCCTGACACCGATCGCGAAGGCGCATCAGTTCCTGACCTTCACGACCCCGCCGAACCTGCAGGCGGCCGTCGCCTTCGGACTGCGGAAAGACGATTCCTATATCGAGACGCTGACCGCCGATATGGCAGCGCGGCGGGACCATCTCGCAGACGGGCTGCGCGATATCGGGTTTGATGTCATTTCCTGTCAGGGGACCTATTTCCTGACCACGGATTTCCGTCCCCTTGGCTATAACGGCAGCGACGCCGAATTCTGCAAATACCTGACGGTGGAGGCGGGCGTGGCCGCGGTCCCGGTGAGCGCATTCTATACCTCGGAAGAGACAGGCTATTTCGCAAGATTTTCGTTCTGCAAGAAGGCGGAGACCATCGACGAAGCGATCCGCCGGCTGAAATCGCATTTTGGCTGAAGGCGACATTGCGAAGCTTCTTGACGACCGTCGGCGTGAGGGCTACTTAGTCCGCCGGTTCTTGCGGTGGCTGTAGCTCAGTTGGTTAGAGCACCTGGTTGTGGTCCAGGGGGTCGGGGGTTCAAATCCCCTCAGCCACCCCAAAACCGATCTTTCGCCGCTTTTGTATTGTCAGTCCTTGGGGCGACCGTTCGCGATGTCTGAACAAACGCCCGCATTTTCCCGCGCTGACAGGTTCATTTTCCCGGTGCTCCTGATTGCCGCCCTGTCTCTGGTCCTGGGCGTGTATTTGCCTGTGGTCGAGGTGAGCAATCTCGCGATATTTTCGAGCCGCTTTTCGATCGCCGAAGCGGCCCTGGAATTGCTGAAAGACGAGCAATATCTGCTGGGCTTCGTCGTGATCGTGTTTTCCGTTGTTTTCCCGCTCGGCAAGATCCTTGCCACTCTGGTGCTGTGGCAACGCTACAGGAAAAGGGGAGCCGCGCCGGATCGCTGGATCGGAAGGCTGGAATTTTTCGGTCGCTGGTCCTGCGCCGATGTGCTGCTCGTCGCGATGGCAATTGTCGTGGCGAAAACATCGGGTATCGCCTACGCGCGGATGGAAATCGGCATGTGGTTTTTCGCGGCCTCGATCGTCCTGACGGGAATCGGCGTCTTTCTGCTGAAGAAGGCTACCGCCACTTCCTGATCCGGGTGGCTAACTGATTTACGGGCTATCTGTCCTCGCCGGGATAGGGGATCAGGCCGGGCATGCCGTCCACGTGGCGCACGCGATCGTCGCCGTTCACGATTTCCAGCGTCATCGCACCGATGCCGGCCATCGTGAAGGTCATATGCTGGCCCACCTGCGGCCATTTGTGGATATCCATCGAACATCCCATGCCGATTGTGCCGGTACCGATGACGTCGCCCGGATAGATCGTCTCGTTGTCCGATGCATAGGCGACAAGGTGTTCCGCCCGGAATGACCGGGGCTCGCCCGTATTGCCATCCCACCAGACCTCTCCATCGACCGACACGCTGCAGTCGATGTCGAACTCGTCAATCT
>JAYOMI010000105.1:6512-8590 GCA_038120765.1 Rhodospirillaceae bacterium | reverse complement strand
CGTCAATCTCGTCGGCGGTGACCAGGCAGGGGCCCATCGGCGTGCAGAAATCCTTCCGCTTGTTGGGGCCGAATGTTTCGCGCTTGTAGCCGTCGCGGCAGCTCGGATCGACCAGGATCGTATAGCCGGCAATATGCTCCTTCGCTTCGTCGAAGGTCAGGTTGGAGCCCTGTTTGCCGATGATGATCCCGAGCTCGATTTCGAGGTCGAGGCGTTCGGTGTAGTAGGGGAAGGGCACCGGGTCTTCGGGACCGGTGATCGTGTCGCAGTTGCCCTTGTAGTAGGGCGGCGTCACGTACCAGTGTTCGGTTTTTACGAACGGCACGTCGGCTTTCGACATATGCGTATGATAGATCGAAAAGTCCCGGAACGCGCCGGGCCGCGGGACGGGAGCGAGCAGTTTTACCTCGCTCCGCGGGAAAACCAGCCGTTCGCCGTCGATGCCCTGCGGGTCCGGATCTCCGTTCAGCCGTGTTACTATCCATTTCACGGCGGCTTCGGCGGCTTCGCGGGATTTGTGTGCGCCTTTGAGCCACCCGATCATGTCGGGCGGGCAGCGGACGGCGGCTATTTCCCGCGGCGTGGGTTCGTCCGTCCGGTCGGCAAGATAGCCGGTGTAACAGCTCGTCAGGTCGGCGATGCGCCCGGTTTCGTCTCCGTCGATGGGCACGCCGATACGTCGTGCCCGTCCGATGGCGGTATTCACTTCGAAGCTGACGAGTTTCAAGGCCCGGCTCCCGGATTGTTCGAACGTTTATCTGTGAAACTTCTAGACCACCCGGTGCAACAAATCTTCCCCGTCGCGGACACGGCGGCAGTTCTCGAAGGCAATGCCGAGGCTGCGCTCAAGGGTTTCAGGGGTAATCCAGGCGATATGCGGCATGACCACAACGTTATCGAGCGCGAATAGCGGATTCCCGGCGGGTGCGGGTTCCACGCAGACGACATCGAGCCCCGCGGCGCGCAGCCGGCCCGATGAAAGGGCCTCTACGAGCGCAGGTTCATCGACCAGGCCGCCGCGCGCTGTATTGATCAGCACCGCGCCCTGTTTCATCGAGGCGAGAGCCGCCGCATCGATCCGGCCTTCGGTCTCGGCGGTCAGCGGAAGGTGGAGAGAGACGATATCCGATTCCTGCATCAAGGCGGGCAGGTCGCGCCATTCCGCGTCGGCGTCGTGTTTCGGGGTTGTGGCGGTGTATAGAACGCGCGCGCCCATCGCCGTCAGGATGGGGGACAGTATCCGGGCGACATCGCCGTACCCGACCAGACCGACTGTCCGGCCGGCAGTCTCACCGAGTCCATCGAAGGAACCGAGATCCGCGGTCCAGCCGTCGCCGGCGCGCATCCGCGCATCGTAATAGGGTACCCGGCGGAGCGCCGAGAGCATCAGCGTGAGCGTCATCTCGGCGACGGCCCGTGCGTTGGTCCCGGGCATGTTGCAGACGGCGACGTCGTGCCGTTTCGCGGTTTCAAGGTCGATGGTGTTGACGCCGACGCCGATCTTCTGGATCAGGCGCAGGTTGGGGGCATCGGCGATAACATCCGCGGTTACGGGCTCCAAGACATGGAGCAGTATCGCGGCATCCCGCATCGCCGTTGCGAAAGCCTCTTTGTCGGCCTCGTTGATAACGGCTATCTGGAGCCAATCGGGGAGCAGCGCGTCTATCTGACGGCGAAAGCCGGGGCTCGCGCGGTATTGCAGGACCGCCTTCATGTCCCCGCAAGGATCGCCCGGTCACCGAGCGCTTCTTCGATGCGAAGGACTTCATTCCACTTCGCCATCCGTTCGGACCGGGCGAAGGAGCCGACTTTGAGCTGACCGGCATTCCAGCCGACGGCCAGGTGCGCGATGGTGACGTCTTCGGTCTCGCCGGACCGCGCCGACACGACGGTCGCCCAGCCGACCCTTTTTGCAGCCTCGAGGGCGGCTTTGGTCTCGGTAATCGTGCCCGCCTGGTTGGGTTTGATCAGGGCCGAATTGCAGATACCGGCATCGGCAGCATTGTCGATGCGCTCTGAATTGGTGACCAGAAAGTCATCGCCGATGATCTGGATCTCGTCGCCGTATTTCCGGGTGA
>JAYOMI010000105.1:456-6502 GCA_038120765.1 Rhodospirillaceae bacterium | reverse complement strand
GAATGCTTCCGGATCGTCTTCGCCGAGGGGGTCTTCGATGGAGATAATGGGATAGCGGTTTATCCATTCTCCCAGCATGTCGATCATGCCGGCACCGTCGAGTTCCCGGTTTTCGAGACCGAGCTTGTAAATGCCGTTCTGCCCGAACTCCGACGCGGCGATATCCAGCGAAATCGCGACGTCTTCGCCGGGATGCATATCCGCGGCCTCGATGGCGCGGGTCAGCATGTCGAGCGCTTCTTCATTGGTGTCGAATGCGGGCCAGTAGCCGCCTTCGTCTGCCACCCCGGCGATCTTGCCGGCATCGGCCATCAGCTTCCCGGCGGCGATATATACCTCGGCGATCATCTCGAGCGCCTCGTCGAAGCTTTCTGCGCCGATCGGGATGGCCATGAAGTCTTGGATATCCACGCGCCCGCCCGCGTGTGCGCCGCCGCCGAAAATCTGAATCTCCGGCATCGGCAGGCGCACCTCTGCGCCATTGGCGAGATATTCCCAGAGCGGCTGTTTCTGGCCGTTCGCCGCGGCATGAAGAACCGCCATGGAGACCGCGATTGTCGCGTTTCCGCCCAGTTTGGATTTCGTATCGGTATCGTCGAGGTCGATGATGGCGAGATCGATTGCTTCCTGATTCCGGGCATCCATGCCTTCGATAAGACGGGCAATGGTCGTGTTTACATTCTCCAGCGCGTCCTCGACGCCATAACCCGCGAGGTCATCTCCGCCGTCGCGCAGGTCGACCGCCTCGAATTTGCCCCGGGAAGCGCCTGCAGGGGCGATGGCGCGACCCATCGCGCCGCCTGCCAGGGTTACTTCCGCTTCGATCGTGGGCCGGCCTCGGGAATCCCATACACGGCGGCCTTTGACATCGACGATCTTCATTTCTGGATTTCTTCCCTGTAGAGGCCGCAAAGGTCTTGCAGCGTTTTGGGCCGTTCTGACAGCCCGGATCCGGCTGCCCGCCGGACCCTGTTCTTGTCTGCTTCCCGCTTGATGTACTCTACCGGAGAGGCGCCGTCGATACGCGCGAGCAAAAGACCGGGCAGCAGGTCGGCCGTGCGTTGTTCAAGATCGGCAACCGGTTCCCAGTCGACCGCCGCCAGATAGGCATCTTTCAGGCAGGCGAAACAGGTCAGAAATCCATCCGTCGATGCCGGCGTCCAGATACATTTCAACAGCAGGTGGTTCAGGCAGAACGCGAGATCGAAGGCGGGATCGCCATACCAGGCGCACTCTGCATCCAGAAATACAGGGCCGTCCGGGCCGATCAGGATATTTTTCGGGCTGACATCGCCATGGACGAGGACCTTGCGCGTCCGCGCGGTGATATCGGCGAGCGCTGTCAGCCTGTCGGCAAGGTCGGGGTGCGCCTCGGCGGTACGCAGCAGATAGGGCTCTATCCGTATCGGCATGAATATATTGTCGGTCGCGAAGCGCCGGGCGATCTCGTCATCGCCTGCCGTTGCCGCGTGAATATGTCCGAGAATGCTGCCGACCTGCGCTGCGGTCGCGGGGTCCGCGAGGCCGTCGCGTAGTTGCTCCTTCCATACCGGATAGGCGGCTGGATCAAGATACGCCATGGCAAACATGCCGGCCTCCCGGTCCTCTGCCAGCAGCTCAGGCGCGGCAGCAGGGACAATGGCGGCGGCCATCCTGATCCAGTCGGCTTCAAACGCATTCCGTTCGACGGGTGCGTACCAGACTTTTTCGGTTTTGAGCTGCGCCAGCGCCCGTTTGACGCAGAGGGCGCCGGACCGGGTTTCGATTTTCCAGATATCGGAAGAGACACCGCCGGTTAGCGGCGCCATGGCCGGCGTCTCGTCTTCGCTGACGAGGCCTGCTGTCCGCAGGAAACGCAGTATGGCCGCGTCTGTCACGTGGGCTGGTTCGAGGCGTTGCCGAATATCCGGCAGGCGAGTTTATAGGCGGGCAGGGTGAAGACCGTAATCATGATAATGCGGATGATGTGATAGGCGGTCACCAGCGGCACCCCGAGGTTCAGGACGGCAGCCGTCAGGCTCATTTCGGCAAGGCCGCCCGGGGCGGTGGCGGCGATCATCGCCGTCACGGCGATATCCGTCTGACCGGCGATAAAGGCGGCAAGCAATAAAGCGGCGACCATCATGACGACTGTTGTCAGCGCTGACGCCGCAATAACGCGCGGTGCGCTGGCCATCGATGCGCGGTCGAAACGTTGCCCGAGAGCGATACCGATAAAGACCTGGGCGACATTCAGGAGTTCGCGCGGCATCGCGGAGAGGGTCACCTCGAAGACCGTCAGCAGGCTCGCGAAAGTCGCGGCCCCCAGCATCCAGCAGTTGGGTACCCGCAGCCGGTAAAGCAGCAGGGACGAGAGGACACAGCCCCCCAGCAGAAGCACCAGCCAGGGAAGGTCAACCTCCGCAGCCAGAGGGACGAAGATGTCCTTTCCGGTTTCACCGAAAAAGGTCAGGGCCGGCGGAATCGAGAGGATAACAATGGTCACGCGGGTAAGCTGCGACAGCGTGAGCGCGGCCGGCTTTGCGCCGAAACGGTCGCCCAGGGCCAGCATCTCCGCCATGCCGCCCGGTACGTTGCCGAAAAATGCCGTGGCGCTGTCTACCCGCGCGATTTTTACCAGCACCACGGCGCTGAGACCGCCGAGACCGATGGTAATGACAGCGACAAGTACCATCCATGGCAGGTGGGCAGCGACAATGGCGGCCACCACGGGTGTGAAATAGAGACCGATCGTCGTGCCGATGAATATCTGGCCGGTCTGGCGGGATCCGTGCGGTCCGCGAATACGCCAGCCGAGCAGGTTTACGCCTGCAATCGCGAACAGGGACCCGAAGAACCAGGGCAGCGGTGCATTTACGAGCGAGAAGAGCCACCCGCCCGCGACTGCAAGCACGAGGGTCGGCAGGCACCGAACGATATCGCCGAGGGTTACTGAAATACACTTCATCCGATCCGTTAGACGGCATGCTCCTGCGCTTGTCAAACCTCTATGAATGAGTGCCGGTGACTGTATTGATTGCCTGCCGAAAGTCTCCATAGTGCATGCAAAGGAGTGCGATATGGACGATGCGACTGACAGAACTCTGGCAGGGCGAACGGCCCTGATCACGGGCGGCGGCGGCGGTATGGGCGGACGTCATGCGACGATGCTTGCGGAACGTGGCGCGAAGGTAATCGTGCTGGATCGGGATGAGGCGGCTGCGGAGGATGTTATTTCGACGATCGTGAAGGCAGGTGGGGAGGGTTTCGCGGTTGCCGTCGATGTCACCGACATTCCGGCCCTGCAGGCGGCGATCCGCAGGGCGGCGGACTTGATGGGGCCGATCGATATTCTGGTGAACAATGCGGGTATCGGCGGGCAGGGGCTCATGATCGAGGATATTGACGAAACGACCTTCGATGCGATGGTGGCGGTGAACATGAAGGCATCGTTCTTTGCGGCGCAGGCGGTGGTTTCGGCAATGAAGGAGCGCCGATATGGCAAGATCATCAACATCACCTCCAATTTCGCCATGGGGGGCGCGCCGTTTGCGTCGCACTATGCCGCCTGTAAGTCGGCGCTGGCAGGCTTCGTGAAGTCCTGGGCGCGGGAGCTTGCCCCCTGGAACATCGCCGTCAATGCCGTCGCGCCGGGTATCATCGAGACCGCTATGACGCTGAATTCCGTAGGCAAGGATCGTATCGATGGATTGGCATCCGAAATCCCGATGGGACGGATAGGGACCCTGGACGATATTTCCTGGGCGGTCGCCTGGCTCGCGTCTGCGGAAGCCGACTACATGACCGGGCAGGTGATTTCTCCGAATGGCGGGGCGATCATCGTTGGAATCTAGGACTGAAGCATTCTTTATCAGCGTCTGATTTCGAAAGAGCGCACAAAAAAGGCGGGGCAAATTGCCCCGCCTTTCGTACGTCCGGAGATGTCCGGCGCGTTATTTACACGGAAGGGGAGCGTGCGTGTCGAGCAGCTTCCATTCCTTTTTCTCCATCGTCAGGATGTAGCCCGGCAGCTGGGCATCGCCGAACTTGTCGAAGCAGATGCCGTCGCCGATTACCAGATCGTTATAGGTCAGCTTGCCCAGCGTGTCGCGGATGGCCGCACGTTCGGCGACGACCTTGGCCGGATCGCCGGTCACTTTCGCCTCTTCCATGGCCTTTTTCAGCACGTACATCGTGTCATAGGCGCTGACGTCGACGTGATGCGGGAACGGCTTCGTGATGCCGAGCTTAGCCGCGCCTTCGACGAACTTCTTCGTGAAAGCGCGGGATTTATCGTTCAGGTCGTAAAAGAAATAGGTGGCGAATACCGAGCCGTCGCCCTGTCCGGCAAAACCCTCGACGATTTCAGGATCGGCCCAGATCTGACCGCCGATCATGGGCGCTTCGATACCCTGACGGCGAAGTTCCTTCAGCACGCGGATTGCCTGGTTCGTGAGAACGGCGACACCGACATAGTCGAGCTGCTTGCCTTTAAGCTGCGAGACCTGCGGTGCGACATCGAAGGCCTTGAGCGAGAAACCGAACGGGCCGGTAATTTTCACGCCTTCCTTCTCGAAGATCGGCTTCATGATGAAAAGGCCGACGGCCTTCGAGACGACATCGTCGGTGCCGTACAGAATGGCAATCGACTTCTTGAGCGCATCCCGTTTCTTGAGGGTTTTCACGACGCGGAGCATCTGGACGTATTCGCTCTCGGTCATCCGGAAAGCATAAGAAAACTTGTCCGCCATGTTCGGCGCGGAGGATGCGTTGGGGATCTGGACGATTTTCTCGCGTTCGCCGGCGGCGAAGGCGACGCGCGCCTCGCTCGACGAAAACGGACCGATGACGGCGAGCGCATTGTCGTCTTTCGCAAACTTGCGAACCGCGACCACAGCCTGTTTCGGATCGCCCGCGGTGTCGAATTTGACGACGCGAACCTGCTTGCCGTTGATGCCGCCGGCGGCATTGATTTCAGCGACGGCGATATCGACGGAGACTTCGGTGGTCTTGTTGATGGTCGAATAAATACCGGTACGCCCGTAGCTGAGACCGATGACGATCTCATCCGCGGCGTTCGCCGGCAGCGATGCGGTGAAAAGCCCGGCGGCGAGCGCGCCGGCGCCCAGCACCGTTGTTTTGAATATACGTTTCATTCGGAGTACTCCTTGTTCCCTGTAGAGAGTGTTGCCTTATATTACTTTTATATCAGCCCCCAAGATAGGCTTCTTCCAGACGGCTGTCGCTCGCCATCTCCGATGACGGTCCGGACAGAACGACGGCGCCGAGTTCGAGTACATAGCCGCGCGACGCGGTGGCCAGCGCCATATTCGTATTCTGTTCCACCAGGATCATCGTCAGACCTTCCTGGTTCAGGTCCTTGATCAGCTTGAAAAGCTGGGAGACGAGGATCGGGCTGAGACCGAGCGAAGGTTCGTCGAGCATCATCAGCTTGGGGCGGGCCAGCATCGCGCGCCCGATGGCCAGCATTTGCTGCTCGCCGCCCGAAAGGACAGATGCGGGCATGTGGCGTCGATTGGCGAGGTTCGGGAATCGCTCGTATATGGCTTCGGTTTCGGCCGAAACGTCGTCATTTCGGCAATAGGCGCCCATCAGCAGATTTTCATGAACGGTCAGGCTCACGAAGATCTGGCGTCCCTCGGGCACGAGAACCAGCCCTGCCTGAACGCGTCGGGGGGCAGACCATCCTGCGATGTCCTCGCCCTCGAAGATGATGCTGCCTTCTGCCTTTTCGGTTCCGGAGATTGCCTTCAGCAGAGAGCTTTTCCCTGCGCCGTTGGCACCGAGAACGGTGACCACTTCACCTTTCTCAAGGGAGATATCGACATCGCGGACAGCGTGGTTCCGACCGTAGCGGACGTTTATGCCGGTAGCGTCAAGAAGCATCGGAAGTCTCTTTCGCGGGCTGTGAATCGTCGCGGCCCAGATAGGCCTCCAGAACGGCCGGATCCTGATGGACCTCGTCCGGCGTGCCTTCGAATATCTTCTGGCCGAAATTCAGCACGACCACGTGGTCGCAAAGATTGCGGACAAAATGCATGTCGTG
>JAYOMI010000105.1:0-446 GCA_038120765.1 Rhodospirillaceae bacterium | reverse complement strand
CACGCCGGATTCGGAAACCTTCTCCAGCAGGTCCTGAAGCTGGCGGGTTTCTATCTCGTTCAGCCCGGCGGCCGGTTCGTCGAGCAGCAGTAATTTGGGCTGCGAGACCATCGCGCGGACGACCTCGATGCGTTTCTGGACGCCGTAGGGCAGATTGGCGACAACTTCGCCGGGATAGGTTTCCAGCCCGGCATTGAGCAGCGTGGCTTCCGCTTCTTCCCGCCATCTGTTTCTCGACAGGATGCCAAGCGGAAACATCAGATCGCTGAGCGACCGCGCACGGGCGTGCTGGCCGAGCATAACGTTTTCGATCGTGGACAGATGCGGCATCAGGCGGATGTTCTGGAAGCTTCGCGACATCCCGTGAACCACGCGGTCCTGGGACGGCACATGGGTAATATCTATTCCGTCAAGAACGACGGTCCCTTGATCTATGGGATAGACGC
>JAYOMI010000104.1:295-12313 GCA_038120765.1 Rhodospirillaceae bacterium | reverse complement strand
CGTCCTTCGCCTGCGAAAACGTCTCGGCAATGACCATCGCGACCGGCTGGCCGACATGACGCGCCCGGTCGGCGGGCAAGGGAAAGTGCGGCGCCACAAAGCGATCGGTGCCGTCACGGTTCTGAAGCGCGATATCGGGCGGACTTGAATAGCCGAGACCGTGAGGAATCTGACCAAGGCCGTCGGCAAGCCAGTCCGCACCTGTCAGAACGGCGATGACACCGGGCGCCGCCTTTGCGGCAGAAGTATCGATACCCCGGATTTCCGCATGGGCATGAACGGAGGAAACCATGAACGCGAAGGCCTGGCCTTGCTCATTGGTATCGTCGGCATATTGCCCCCGGCCCTTCAGGAGCCGCAGATCCTCTTTGCGCAGGGGCGACTGCCCGATCATTGCAGACATACACGTTCCTTCGGTTTTTCTGGTGACGGCGACCCCTTACCAGCCCGGGCGACAGGTCCGAATGACGGGCCGTCAGGAAACAGATTTATACCAGTCGCACACCTGGCCGCCAGTCCACAGCGCGACATCATCGTGTTTCGATATCTCGTCGAGGACTTTTTCGAAATATTTGATCCGGAAAGGCGTGCCCGAAATATAAGGATGCACCGCAATCGCCATCACCCGGGCGTTGTGCTCGCCCTCCTGATAGAGGCGTTCGAAATTATCCATGCAGCGATCGTAAAATTCGGGCGCTTTGTGATGCTGCACGATCATCATCGGAATATCGTTCAGCTCGACGGTGTAGGGAATGGAGACCAGCGGGCCGTGCTCGGTCTTTACCTCGAACGGCTGGTCGTCCATCGGAAAATCCGCGACGTATTCGATGCCGGCTTCCTTCAGGTAGTCGGGCGTTTCGAACGTTTCGGTGAGCCCCGGGCCCATCCAGCCGCGGGGCGGTTTGCCGGTAAACTTCTCGATCGCGTCCATCGTCGCCCTGATATCGGCGGGCTGGTCTTCGATCAGATGCGTCGGGCGCTGGTGATAGGCGTGGCCGAGGAACTCCCACCCGGCATCATGGGCCGCCTGGGCGAGCCGCGGATACTGTGTGCAGACCGACCCGTTCACCGACAGCGTCGCCGGGATACCGCGGGATGTCAGCGCTTCATGGAACCGCCAGAAACCGACCCGCATGCCGTATTCCTGCCACGACCAGTTCGGGATATCGGGGATATGAACCTGCCCGCCGGGCGGCGGCAGAACCGTCCGCGCCATCGGCTTGTCGACGTCCCAGTTCTCGATATTCACGATCACCCAGACGGCGACCCGCTTGCCATCTGGCAGTTTCAGCGGTTCCCGGTCGGCCATCGCCGAATAATCGATGCGGTCGCGCGGTTTCATGACCATAACTGCCCCTCTTTCCCTCTAACCCGGTTGTGCTCCGGGTATTGATTTTGTCTGCTCTACAAGACCGGAACGCGGCAGGATCGAGGTCAGTCCCCCATCAGACTTGGCAGGTACAACGCCAGATCCGGCACAATCAGGAGAATGACCACAAGGATCAGGTCACACAGCAGGAACGGCGCGGCTGCCTTCGCAACCTGGCCGAGTGTAGTGCCTTTCACCATGCCCATCATTATGAACAACAAGAGCCCGAACGGCGGGGTGGTCGCACTCATCTCCAGCGCCATCAACACGATCAGCGAGAACCAGACCGGATCGTACCCGAGCTGTATCGCAATGGGATAAAAGATCGGCACCGTGATCAGCATCATCGAGACCGGGTCCATGAACATGCCAAGCAAGATCAGCACGAGGAACATCACGGACAGAATTGCGACGGGCGGAATATCGAATGCCGTCGCCCACTGCACAAGACCGCGGCTGGCGCCGGAGAGCGACAGAAGCTGACTGAAAACGGTGGAGTTCATCAGGATGAAGAACACCATGCCGACAACGCGGATCGTCCCGATGAGCGAGGTCTTGCACGCTTCCCAGGTCAGTTTCCGGAATGCCAGCGCGAGCACGATGACGCCGACGACACCGAACGACGCGGATTCGGACGGGGTCGCCCAGCCAAGCACGATAAAGCCGATCACCATGAAGACAATCAGCCCCATCGGCAGAACGTTCACAACAATCTGGCGAACCTTTTCCTGCCAGGAGGTCTTCTCGACGTCGTAGGACGGCGCGCCGGCCGGATTGATGGCGAGCTGGAGGGCGATCATGCCGGCATACAATCCCGCAAGAACAAAGCCGGGAAGGATGCCGGCGACAAGAAGCGAGCCGACATCGACGCCCGCGATACTGGCGAGCAGCACGCCGAGCGAAGACGGCGGAATGATCATCGCGAGACCGCCGGTGCCCAGGATAGGGCCCATCGACATCTGCTTGCTGTAGCCGCGCCGCTGCATTTCCGGCACCAGAAGCGAGCCCAGCATCGCCGTATTGGCCATCGTCGAGCCGGTCAGCGTGGAGAACAGCGAGCCGCCCGCGACGGTCAGGTAACAAAGGCGACCGGGAATACGACCGAGCAGTTTGTCCAGCGCATCGAAAACGCGGAGCGCCAGCCCCGTATGGAAGAAGAGAGATCCCATAAGCACGAACATCGGGATCGGCGATAACGTAAAACTGGTTATCAGTTGTGGCGAATTATCGACGACCTGCGGAATCTGCTGCAGCGCGCCCTCGAAAAAGTCACCAATCGTTGAGTAGCCGCGCACCACGAAGATGCACATGCCAATGATGTTCGTTAGGAGGAAAGTAAAGGCTACCGGAAAGCCGAGACACATGCCGGTGATCACGCAGCCGAGAAGAATAGTCCCGGCCCAATACCATTCGAGCACCATTTCTAGACGCCGTCCTTAACTTCGCCGAGGTTGTAGGAGTAGTAGTGACGACGCCCGAACAGAAACATCAGGAATTCGAGGCCGACGAGGAAGAACCCGATGCAGATCGGCAGGTACTGCGTCCACTGAGGCATATCGACCCCGCGGATATCCAGAATCCCATCCACATAGGCGAAGTACATCAACTCATAGGCAAAGTATGAAAACAGCAATGCCGAGGCCGCACAGAGAAAATAGACCACCCGCGCAAGAACGATCCGTATCCCGTGGGGCGTTATCGACAAAAACGCCTCGATCGCGACGTGCCCCTTTTCACGCGTCAGGAACGGCGCAGAAAACATTGCGACGTAAAGCAGCGCATACTCGACCACCGAAGACGTGAAGAGCGGGGGATTGAACCCGAAACTCCGAATCGACACATCGATGGTGATCAGCGTGAAAAGACAAGGAATGATAGCGCAGGCCACCCAGGCCAGCGCTATCGATACCCTGCCCAGAACCTTATCAAAGGTATCCATGGGCGTTTAGTTTCCAGTTCCGGAGTTTACTGCTTATGGCGCGCCCGCAAAGACGCAACATCCACCTGGAACTGGGGCTTGCCGGGAACATACATCAGCGGCTTGAGCGCTTCGGCATTCGTCGACCGCTTCGCCAGTTCCTTCCAGATCTCGCCATGAGCGATTTCAAGATATTTCGCAGCGGCGTCACCTTTCAGCACGATGTCCTTGGTGCCGGCCTTTTTCAGGATCGCCTCGTCCTGCATGCGAACGCCTTCGGAGTATTCGACAGAATTTGTTTCATACTCGATGCCGACCTTCGTCATCGTTGCCCGCTGTTCGTCGGTCAAAGCTTTCCAGACATCGGAATTGACAGTGATCACGGTGTTGGTCTGATAGAAGTTCGGAATCACGCGGTATTTGATGACTTCCTGCATGCCGACGGATGCCGGCTGATCGGTGAAACCAAAGCCGTCGATCGTGCCGCGCTGCATCGCATTGATGACTTCGCTCGACTTGATGTTGATCGTGGTGGCGCCAAGCGCGCGGAACAGCGGCCGATAGGTGCCGGTCGCCCGCATCTTGAAGCCCTTCAGGTCAGGAAGACCGTCTTTGAGCGGCGGCTCCTTGCCGAGATACATGTGGTAGGAGGTCATGCTCTCGCCCCAGGCGAGAAGATGAGCGCCGGCCTTTTCCGCCCAGATTTTCTGGAGCATTTCCCATGCGCCGTTCTTGCGAAGCGCCTTCGGACCGTGGTTGCTCGCGAGCATTGCGTAAGCTTCCGGAACGGTGCCGATGTAGTAGGAAGACGGCGAGTGGAGCATATCGAACTGACCGCGCTTCAGGGCGGCGGCCGCTTTCGTCGGCGGAACCACTTCCTGGCCGCCGATATAATTCACAGTCACCACGCCCGTCTTGGTCAGTGGCCCCGCATAGGTCGTAAGGAAGCTCTGCGACATCGCGTTGTTTGTCTGCAGCGCCGTCACGGCAGTAAGGGTTTTCTGAGCCGCAGCCGGCGAAACCGCCAGAACAACGGTTGCTGCCGCAATAGCGGCCTTGAGTGTAGTTTTGGACATAAATGTCTCCCTGGTACTCATTGAAGAAAATGACGCTCTTTGAACGCCGGTTTTTCTAGTGCGATACTGCCGAGACTCCCGAGAAGTGTCAAATAGTTAGAAAGCTAAATAATTCATACACTTCAGCATCACGGCAGTGCGGAAAGGGACCGCAGAACCGGCGGCCTCGTCCGCAGATTCGCGACCGCGAACAGGTATTTCGGCACATCCTGAAAAAATTATGACAGACCGCTGCGGCCCTGCTCAATAGCCGCGTGAATCTTTGCCGGCGTCATGGGCATTGAGATATCGGATACCCCCAGCGGGCGCAGGGCATCGAGAACGGCGTTCACCGCGAGGATCGGGGCAATCGCGACCCCGGCCTCGCCGACCGCTTTTGCGCCGAGGGGATTTGTCGCCGTCGGAACGGGATTCAGCTCGCACAAGAATTCAGGCGCCGGGATGTCGCCGGCGCGCGGCAGGCCATAATCAAGGAACGAGCCCGAGAGCACCTGCCCATTATCCGGATCGAAGATCACGTGTTCCGAAAAAGCCTGCCCCAGACCGTGCACCACGCCGCCCTGGAGTTGCGCTTCAACCAGCATGGGGTTCACCGGCGTGCCGCAATCGTGAACCATGACATACCGGTCGATTGTTGCCGCCCCCGTTTCCGGATCGATCTCCACCTCGCAACAATGGGTCCCATTGGGGTAGGTAAAGTCGCCGGGCAGAAAACGGTCGCGGGCATCGATGCCGCCGGCCCTGTCGACGACCTCAAGGAAACCGACGCGCCGATCGGTGCCGGCCAACATGTAGTCGCCGTCGCGATACTCGATATCCTCAACCGAGGCCTCCAACAACGCCGCCGCGGCGTCGAAGCCCTTTTCGACGACCCTGTCGGTCGTGACCGCCACAGCCGAGCCGCCGACGATTATAGACCGGCAGGCCCCCGTGCCGGTTCCGTATTCGATATCATCCGTGTCGCCCTGTATCACCCGGACCGTCTCGATCGGTATGCCGAGTTTCCCGGCAACGATCTGTGCGTAGATCGTATCATGGCCCTGACCGTTCGACATGGAGCCGATGCGGAGCACCACCTGTCCGTCAGGGGCGCATCGTATATCGGCCTCTTCGTCCAGCCCGAAGCCGAGCGCCTCGATCGTATTGCAGATACCGAACCCGCGTATCAGGCCGGATCGCGCAGACGCTGCCTGGCGCGCCGGATACCCTGCCCTGTCCGACAGGAGCAGTGCGCGATCGAGGTTCGCCGCGAAATCGCCGCAGTCATAGGTCAGCTGCGTGATCGTCCGGTACGGCAATCTGTCCGGCGTCAGCAGGTTCCGGCGTCGAAGGTCTATCCGGTCGATCCCGAGTTCGGCCGCCGCCGCGTCCATCAGGCGTTCCGGCGTGTACTGGCCCTCCGGTTCGCCCGCGCCGCGGATCGGACAGGTCGGCACCGTGTTGGTCAGTACCCCCCGTGCTTCGAGGTATCCCACCGGCACGTCATAGACGGAGGGCGCGATTTTCAGGGAATTCCGCACCGGATTAACCGCGCGCGGCCCCAGGTAGGCGCCGAGATTGCCGCTGTTGATCACCCGCATCGCAATGATTTTATGATTCTCGTCGAAGGCGTATTCCGCGTCTGAAACGAGATCGCGCGTATGGACGTCGCTGACGAAGGATTCCGATCGATCGGAAATCCATCGCACGGGGCAGCCCGTCCGCCGTGCCGCCCACAACACAAGAACCTCTTCCGGGTAGACGATATTCTTCGCCCCGAACCCGCCGCCAAGCCGCGGCACAACAACGCGGATATCCTCCGGTGCGCAATGAAAACAGAACTTCGCCAGCGTGTTGCGGACCGGATGGGGTTTTCCGGCGGTCGCATGAAGCGTGTACCTCGCGCTGTCTGCGTCCCAGGAACCGATATAGCCGCGCGTTTCGATAGGCGCGCCGACGCCGCGGTTCTGCACATGTCGGATGCGGGTAACATGCGCCGCCCGGGCGAATACCGCATCCGTCTCGGCCTTGTCCCCGAAGGCCAGCCTGAAACAGACATTGTCGGGAAAACGGGGATCAATGACCGGCGCACCCGGCACCGTCGCAGCGTCTACGTCCGTGACGGCCGACAATGAATCGTAATCGACAACGACCTGTTCCGCCGCATCCCGCGCGCGATCGGGGGAATCGGCAATCACCATCGCGATGATCTGGCCGACAAACAGGGCGCGGTCCGCCGGCATCGCCGGTTGCGGTCGTCCGATCGCCGGATCGCCTGCCGGTGTGGATGCATCCGCGCTGATCTTCTCCGAAACCGGGCGGACCTCCCACGGCACGCCGCCGATGCCGTCCGCGGCAAGATCGGCCCCGGTCAGCACATCGATGACGCCGCGACAAGAGCGGGCCTCTTCAACATCAATCGCGCGGATGTCGGCATGGGCCTCTACGGACCGGACAAATACCGCATGGACCTCCCCCGGCAGATGAATATCGTCCAGGAATGTCGCCTCGCCGCGCAACATCTCGCGATCCTCCAAGCGGGGGACCGAATGCCCGACAAGTGCGCCGACGCCGTCCGGAAGTCGTTCGATAATTTTCATGATCCGCTATTACGCGATCCGGGCAGGCCGGACAATTCCCGCCCGCATTTTTTCTTAAAATCGTCCTGCTCAGGGCTCGGGCCGGTAGACGATGATGCGCCCGTTGTCGCGGCTGTCATTCGCCGTATGCATGAAATGCACGCCGAGTCCGGGGTGATAGAATCCGTTTGCGCCCGTCGTCTCTCTCCAGAAACGGGGAAGCGGGACGGCGCGCTCCCGCCAGGCATTCTTTCTCGCGTCTTAAATATAAAGGCCGCGCCCGTTGCCCGCGTGGCGGAACAGATAAACGCGATCCGTCCGGGGGTCGCACGTCATCACCGCCACGTTCGTGCCGTAGTGATTGCCCGCAGGCGATCCCTCCGGTTTCGGATCGATCCATCTTCCGGCGCCGACATCGAAAATCCAAAGCCCGTTCGGCCCCTTCGCCACTGGATAATTCCCGCCCCCGATGTAGATACGATCCCGCTTCGGGTCATGACAGGCAGTGGGGTCGATCCCGAATGGGGGCAACGGGCCGCGTGCATTCACTCTCTGCCATCTGTTGTTCTTCGGGTCGTAGTAATGCGCCTGGCGCGACCGGTAGAAAAACAGCTTCTGCTGCGACGGGACGAACATCAGCACATCCCCGTATCCCGATTTCGGCGACGGGGTCGCCGTCCTGAGCCGGTGCCATTTCCGGTTCCATGGATCGAACATCCAGGGGCTTGCCAATGTCCGG
The DNA here is from genome assembly GCA_038120765.1 of Rhodospirillaceae bacterium. Taxonomy (GTDB): domain Bacteria; phylum Pseudomonadota; class Alphaproteobacteria; order MPNO01; family UBA830; genus CAXBCP01. The sequence goes on along the minus strand of JAYOMI010000104.1, from coordinate 4,653 downwards.
TTCAGGCGGGAGCTGTTCTCGTCCCGGAATTTCGCAACAGACGGCAGCGCTTTCCGGAAATACGCGTGATGGTTCGGCATGCTGAAAAAGATCTGTCGAACCGGATCCCGGGCGGTCATCTCGTATCCGTGAACCATTGTCGCGATGGGCAGGGGCCGGTCAGGGCCGGTGCCTTCGAAGCCGTCGCGCGTAACCTGCAGGTCCGGAGGCGACCGTGTGTCGGTGCCGGGATACAGGGCGACCCAGCGATGCGCATTCACGTCATAAAGCCACAGGCCGTCCATATAGCGGCCATTGCCCGGATTCGCCCACCCGTGAATGCCTTCGCCGAACAGGAATGCGCCGCCCATCGCGGCGGAGAACGCCATCTTCGATGTCCAGGCCCGGCCCCGTCCTTTGCCCCATTTGGGGTCCGGCGCCGGCGAGCCGAGATTCAGCCAGGTACCGGGCCGCATCGACCGGATTGCCGTCACGGTCGGGCCCTCGTCGGACGGCAGACGAACGCCCGCAGCGTTTTCCGCGGCAGACCCCGTACCCGCCGCACCGGCAGAAAGCTCGGCGACAGCGATAATGACAAGCAGTTCTCTGATGATTTTCTCCGCTTGGCGGCGGCGGGGTTGAAATAACGTCGGAAAAGTACGATCATATCGATCAGTAAAGCGTAGCGTGTTGTAGAGTAAGGCGTAATAAACGATGTGTATAAAAGTATCCCGCCCGCCGCGGTTCCGCCCGCCGGGCATGGCTGTCTCGATATTGGCTTTGGGCATGATCGTGGCAAGCTTAGCGCCGAACACCGGTTCCGCGCAAACTGCATCCCGGAGTGAGACGGCAGCAGGCAACCCGACCAGCGTTCTCGATCGCATTCGGGAAAAAATGCGTAAATCCAATTCCGCTGAAGAAAAAGTCCGGAAATGGTTCGAGTCGCTCGATCTGGACAGGAATTCGGAAGTTTCGAAACAGGAACTGTTCAGCAATATCCGCCGACGCTTCGACAACATGGACACGTCCGGCGACAAGTTTGTAAGCAAGTCCGAGTATCTCGCCCTGCGCAAGGACAAGCGAAACGGCGAACAACGTTTTGGGGAGTTGGACGCCAATGCGGATGGCCGGCTTTCCATGGCGGAGTTCGCCTCGCCAGCCAATTGGCGTTTCGACCGGATTGACCGCAATCTGGACGGCAAGGTGAGCAAGCAGGAAGCAGCCCGGCTATTCGACCGGCCTGTCGGAGAGGCTTCCCGGAACGAAGACGGCGAATGTTTTTACGTGGAACGGCAAATCGTCCGCGTCAAAGAGGACGTTGCCGAGACTTTCAGAAAGCGCGGTTACGCCAAGGCTGATTGCACGTGGACACCCGATGTATCGGATGAAATCAAGACAAAAAAATATGCGCAATAACGGGATACTCCGATCCCCCGATTATTCTTGCGCGGGATGTCAGCGGTCAGGGTGACCAGGCTTGCGGTCCTGACCCTGGTCGTGCTTGTCAGCATCATTGGTCCTGCAGCAAAAGCTGCAGCGCAGCCTATCGGCGCGCCGCCATCCGTTATGGATCGAATTCAGGAAAAGATGCGGGAGCGCCAGCCGGCAAAAAAAGCAGACTGGTTTCAGCGGCTGGATACAAACCGGGACGGCCGGGTCTCCGGGGAAGAACTTCGTTTATCGATCGGCCGGCGGTTCACTGGCCTTGATACAAACCGGGACGGAAAGATCAGCCGGGACGAATTCCGGGTTCGCGACAAGGTTCAGGGCCAACCGGGGCCAACCTTCGATCAGATGGATACCGACCGGAGCAACAGCCTTGATTTGTCCGAATTCTCGGCACCGGTCCTGTGGCGTTTCGGCCGGCTGGACAGTGACGGCGACGGGTTCCTCTCCCCTGTGGAAACGGACCGCTACCTTAATATTCCAACAGCCCGGGCGCTGCCGCCGCTGTCGGGCAGGTGCTTCAATATCGACGGCAGGATCGTAATCGCGGCGCCGGAACGGGCGGAGGCTCTGGAACGCGAAGGCCTCCCGTCAGTCGACTGCATGTGGCAGCCGGGGTCTCCGTCCAATCGCTGATCGCCGGTCAGTCAAACCCGGCAGAGTTTTTCCTTGAGACGGTCCATAAAGGCATAGCACTTCGCAACTTGATCCAGTTCGATGAATTCATTCGGTTTGTGCGCCTGCTCGATACTGCCGGGTCCACACACTACCGTCGGAATCCCACCGGCACTGAAAAGTCCTGCCTCGGTGCCGAAGGACACCTTGGCGGTTTCATTGGTCGCGGCGAGGTGACGACAGACCTGCGCCACCTCGGCATCTTCGGGCGTGGTCAGACCGGGAAACCCTGACATCTCGCGAAAGACGATGTCGGACGCTTCGTAACGCTCGCGCATTTCCGGCAGAAGTTCGTCCTCGGCGAAGCGCCGGACGTCTTCGACAAATCCGGCATGATCGTCGAATGGCAGGTATCGGATTTCGAACTGGAACGAGCAGTGCTCGGGCACGATATTCAGTTGCGTCCCGCCCTGGATCAAGCCTGTATGTACCGTCGAATGGGGCGGATCGAACCCCTCCTCGAACGGCCCGTCGCTTTGCAGAGACTTCGCGCGGCGGCGGATGAACGAGACGATTTCAGCCGCAAATTCGACGGCGTTCACCGCACTGGGCGCGAGGGAAGAATGGGCCGCCATGCCTGTCACGTCGCAGGCGAACGACCGCTTTCCCTTGTGCGCCACGACAACCTTCATATCGCTCGGTTCGCCGAGGATGCACATTTCGGGACGGACACCGAAACCGCGCACCTGATCGATCAGGCGCCTGACCCCGATACATCCAATCTCTTCATCGTAGGAAAGCGCCAGATGCAGAGGCGTCGCGAGCCCCCTGTCCAGGAAATCCGGCAGATGCGCGAGGGCGACGGCGACAAACGACTTCATATCGCAGGTACCGCGCCCGTACAGGCGACCGTCCTTTTCCACCACCCCGAATGGATCGGTATCCCAGTTCTGTCCGTCGACCGGCACGACATCCGTGTGCCCCGACAGCATGACACCGCCCCGGTCGAGCGGTCCCGCGGTCGCGTAAAGATTCGCCTTGCGCTCGTCGTCGTCGAAAGTCAGGTGCGACTGGACCCCGAGACCGTCCAGATAGTTCCTGACCCAGTCGATTAGTTCCAGATTGGATTCGCGGCTCGTCGTATCAAACGCGATGAGCGTCTTTATCATATCGACGGATCTGGGATCAGCTTGCATGTGGAGAGTGTAGTGAATTATCCACGGGCTTCAATCCGGCCGAAATCGCGAAATGAACATTTCTTGACGCCGTCGTCCGGGCCCGACCGGCAGCGCCGATCCGCATCAACGGGTTCATTAACCATTCATTAATATTTACTTGATCTTAACCATAGGGTTGGTGCCAACTGCCTCCCAGCAAACACGATCACAAAGATCAAGGGATGAGGTAGATGGACAATACGACACAGCAAACCGATCGGGCCTCCACCGGGTTCATCGATTTTATGAACGCGCTTGGACCGGATGAGCGCAGGGAACTTACCGCCGCACTCCGCGAGCCCAACACGTTTCTCGCCGAAGACATGACGGACGTCCTTGCCATTCTGCAGACGTTGCAGAAATAGCCAAACGTCCGTCTGCCCGCCGCGCGGGGACTTTGCCGGGCAGACGCGAACGTACTATAACTCTCAGGTGATCTGGGGCACTGCGATGGGCAATGCCGCACCTGGAGAAAATACATGGAACGCACATTCGCACGCGAAGTAGAGATGTTACGCCGGGGCGACGGCGAATATTTCGAGGGCGAAGGCATTCTCGCGATTACCAAAGCGCTGCTGCAGTCGGGCGTGTCCTACGTCGGCGGTTATCAGGGCGCGCCGGTATCGCATCTCATGGACGTCCTCACATCGGATTCGAAGGGTCTGATGGCCGAACTCGGCGTGCATACCGAAGTCTGCGCCAACGAAGCCGCCGCCTGCGCCATGCTCGCCGCCTCGGTGAACTATCCGCTGCGGGGCGCCGTCACCTGGAAATCCACCGTCGGCACAAACGTCGCGTCGGACGCGCTGTCCAACATCGCCTCGGTCGGCGTTATCGGCGGATCGCTGATTATTCTCGGCGAGGATTACGGCGAAGGCTCATCCATTATCCAGGAGCGCAGCCACGCCTTCGCGATGAAATGCTCGGTGTGGCTGGTCGACCCCCGCGTGAACCATCCGCGTATCGTCGAACTGGTCGAAAAATCGTTTGAGCTGTCCGAGATCAGCCACACGCCGGTCATGATGGAATTCCGGATCCGCGCCTGTCACGTCACCGGGCGATTCGCGACCAAGGACAACAAGAAACCGCGCTATTCGATGA
>JAYOMI010000104.1:0-285 GCA_038120765.1 Rhodospirillaceae bacterium | reverse complement strand
GCCGCCATCCACCTACCTGCAGGAAAAACTGAAAGTCGACGAGCGCTTCCCGGCCGCGATAAAATTCATCAGGGAAAACGGGCTCAACGAATTTTTCGATGGCGATTGCGACGATGTCGGCATCATCTGCCAGGGCGGTTTGTACAATTCCGTGATCCGCGGCCTGCAGCAGCTGGGCCTTGCCGATCCGTTCGGGAATTCGCGTATCCCGATCTACTGCATGAACGTCACCTATCCGATGGTCCCCGACGAAGTCACGGAATTTTGCGCGGGCAAACGGTCGGT
>JAYOMI010000103.1:7328-12320 GCA_038120765.1 Rhodospirillaceae bacterium | reverse complement strand
AGTCGCTGCCGAACAGCACGTGATCGGGCGTGACCAGTTCGAACAGGCTGCGGAAGGCGAGCCAGTTCGCCGACAGGGCGGTGTCGTAATACAGACGTTCCAGCTCGGGCACGACGCCGTTCGGAACATGTTCTTTGAAGCCCGGGCGGCCCTGCAGCCGGCCGATACGCTCGGCAAGGAACGGGATCGTCCCGCCGGCGTGGGAAAAGATGAAATTGATATCCTGGCAGCGCGCGAAGGTGCCGTTGAACAACAGGCTGACCACCGCGCGGGTGGTGTCGAACGGGAAATCCAGCGTGGCGGCGGGAATTTCCGGCTGGCACTGGTTGCAGGGCGCGTTGGTCGGATGGAAATAGACGGTCGCCTTGCGCCGGTTCAGTTCATCGAAGACAGGCGCGAAGGCAGGGTCGCCCGGATACTGGTTACCGTATGAGGTCAGCAGCCCGATGCCGTCGGCTTTCAGTTCGTCCAGCGCATAGGCGATCTCGGCGAGGCTGGCATCGACATCCGGCAGCGGCAGCGAGGCGAACACGCCGAACCGGGTCGGATGGTCCTTCGTGATTTCGGCTGCATATTCGTTGCAGTGCCGGCACAGGTCGATGGTCTCCTGTGTCTCGCCGAACCACAGGCCGGGCGCCGAGATGGATGTCAGCGCCGTCTGGATCCCGTTGCGGTCCATCGCCTCGATCGACATCTGGGGGGTCCATTCCGGGGTCTTGCCCGCGAGGATCAGCGGGCCGATCCGGTCATCGCCGACGATTTCCACGTAGTTGGGCGGCAGGATGTGGTGATGAACGTCGATACGGTGGCAGTTTTCCATCGGTGCGAATCCTTAGGGTGCTGTGTAGCCGTCGATGAAGTCGGCGAGGTTGATATCCTCGTTCCCCGGAACGTGAATCTCCGCCGGGTAGTTGTCCTTGCGGGTCGCGTCGATCCCCATCTTGGTGACGAGATGGGACCCGCCGGCCGGATCGTAGGATGCCGGGTCCAGCGGCGAGCCCTTGGCATAGGGAATCATGAATGTGTCCCGGTCGGCGCGCACGCGCGTCGCGATGGCGTGCATGACCTCTGTGTCGCTCGTGATATCGACGTCATGATCGACGACCACCACGAATTTCAGGAAAGGATCGGTGACGAAAGCGGCCATCGCGGCGGCCTTTGCTTCTCCCTCGATCTTCCGGTTGATCGCGATGTAGCACACAAAGCGGAACCGGCCGGACCGCGGCATGTGGACGCCGGTGACCGTGCCGCAGGCGATTTTGACCGTCTCCTCGATGGCGGTCGAACGGATGACGCCGGACAGCAGCAGGTTATCGGCATGGCCGACGAAGGCGTTCTGGTACAGCGGGTTCTTGCGGTGGGTGATTGCCTTGATGTCCAGCACCGGGTTCATGCGTTGCGGGCCGTAGGTGCCGGGGAATTCGCCGAACGGCGCTTCCGCCCGGCGTTCCTTGGGCCGGATCACGCATTCGATGACCATCTCCGCATCGGCGGGGACGTCCAGCGGGATCGTCTTGCACGGCACCAGAGGGACTGCGCGCTGCAGGATGCCGCCGGCAAGGTGCAGTTCGTTCGAATCGATCGGCGTGTAGCTGAGCGAGCCGAGGAAGAATGCCGGATGATGGCCGATGACGATGGCAACCGGGCAGGGCTCACCGCGTTCCTCGTATTTTTTCCAGATAACGTTGCCGTCCGCCGTCTCGGAAAACTGAACGCCGAGCTCGGTCTTGCTGTGCACCTGATGGCGGTAGATGCCGATATTGTCGATTCCCGTGTCGGGGTCGCGCATCAGGGCGAGGCCCGCGGTGATGAACTTCCCTGCGTCGAGTTCGTGATAGGTGCAGATCGGGAACTCCTCGACGTCGATCTCGTCGCCCGTCTTCACGACCTCCTGCACCGGTCCGCTCTCGACCATGACAGGTTCGATCGGGTGGGCTTCCCGCGCCGCGAACTCTTTCAGGAAGGCTTTCTCGTCGCCTTCTTCCATGCCGATGGCATAGCGCAACCGGGTGAAACTGCCATGCATGTTGGCAACCAGCGGATAAACGGAGCCCTTGACGTTCTCGAAGATGACGGCCTTGAAATGACCTTCTTTTTCAAGCCTGTGAAGAATACCGGACACGCCGTATTTGGGATCCACTTCCTTGGTGATACGGACGATTTCTTCGGGATGTTCCTTGTCGAGATACTCGATGAAACCGCGAAGGTCGGGTGAATAGGGCTGGTTGGAAATACCATCCATGATGCTGTTCCTTGTTTAGTTGTTTTTTGGCGGATCGATCGGGCCACCGGCTTCGATCCAGGCGTTGATCCCGCCTTCGAGATGGGCGACGGGGGTCAGGCCCATATCCTGCGCGGTCTTTGCCGCCAGCGCCGATCGCCACGCGCCCGCGCAGTAAAAAATGAACTTCTTGTCTTCGGCGAAGAACTCGCGGTGATAGGACGTCTCCGGGTCGATCCACATTTCCAGCATGCCGCGCGGCACGTGACGTGCGCCGGAAATCCGCCCGGACTTGGCAACCTCGCGGATGTCCCGGATATCGATAAACAGGACGTCGTCGCGGCCGACCAGTTCGCGGGCCTCCGCGATGCTGATTTCCTCGACATGTTCGTTGGCCTCGGCCACCATCTGTTTGACGGATCGCGTGATGTTGAGCGCCATGGTTCAGTGTCCCGTGCAATTGTCGTGATCGTGTGGGCAGCGGTCAGGGTATTCCGCCCAGTACCATTTCGCCATCTCGGCGAAGACTTTCATCGCGCTGGGCGGGCGGTTGTTCCCGTCGAATTCGCGGAACAGCGAATTCACGTTGATGAAGACGCGTTCCCGGTCGATCCAGTCGTTGAAAAAATCGGCAACGATTTCTTCGGATGCGGCGACCCAGTCGAGCCCGGCATCGTAACGTTTGCGCGCTTCGTCGCGCAGTTCCGTCAGGTAGCTGCGCAGCGCGTGGACTTCCTGTTTGGTGCTGATCGGACCGTGGCCCGGTACGACGATATCGACGTCCAGCCCGATGATATGGTCGCAGGCCTTAATCCAGTTGCTGACGGGGCCGGCCCACATGACCGGGTGGCCGCCGACGAAGACGATGTCGCCGGTAAAAACGATACGGTCCTCGGGCACGTGCACGATGACGTCGCCGAGGGTATGGGCAGGGCCGACATTGGTCAGTTCGACCCGTTTGCTGCCGACGTTCAGGGTCAGTTCGCGGTCGAAGGTCTGTGTCGGCAATGTATTGCGGATGCCCTCGAAATCGAACTTCCGGCCCATCAGTTCCCAGATGATGGCACCGGCGTCGCCCATGTCCTGCCAGGATTCGACCCGGCTGATAAAGGCTTCCGGCGGGCGTATTTCCATCTCATCGGCGCAGTCTTTCGATGCCACGATGGCGGCGCCTTCGACAAGCTGGTTGCCGTAGGTGTGGTCGCCATTGGCATGCGTGTTGACCAGGGTGTCTATGGATGCTGCGCCCGGCGCCGCATCGCGCATCGCCGCCAGCATTTCGGCGGTCAGCGGCAGGTCGAACAGGGTATCGACCAGCAGGGATTCGTCGCCGTCCGTGATCAGCCCGGCATTGCTCCAGCCCCAGCCGCCATCGGGCAGCAGGTAGGCGAACGCGCCGTTTCCGATATCGTGCAGGCCTTTTGTGTATTTCCAGTTCGACATGGGTACGTTGACCCTCCCTTCCCAAACCTTGTACCTGTTCCGTGTTGATACGAAAAGCGGTGAGAAACAATTCGGCATGACCATACGGTTTGACGACATCGGCAACCGGCTCAAAGCCTTCCGTCTCGCCTCCGGGCTGAGTGCGGACGATATCGCCGCGCGTCTGGAAATCTCGCGTACGGCGCTGTACCGCTTCGAGAAGGGCGAGGTCGCGAAGATCGAAACCCTCGAAAAACTGTCCGAGCTTCTCGATGTCTCTGTGCCGACACTTCTGGGGGTCGGGGTCGAATATATTTCGTCGGCCGTGGCGTTTTTCGAAAGGCTCCGCCAGATCGAGGAAAGCGCCGAGCATATCGTGGTGCTCGCCGGTCCGATCTCCTATCTGCTTGCCTCGGATACATTCGGCAAAACCCTGGAAGACGTGCTGGTCGAGAGCATTCCCGAGGGCGCGTCGGATCACGACCGTGCGCAGGGAATCGTGCGTGAATTGCTGCCCATCCTGCGCCAGCGCAAGGAGTCCTGGAAGGCCCGGAAGCCGGGCCTTCTGAATCTGATTTCCGGCGCGGAGATCGACCGGTTTCTGCGCAACGGCATGGTCGGCCGCCTGGACCTGCCGGAAGATGTTCTCGCCGAGCGCCGGCGGATGGCGCTTGACGAAGCCCGGCACCTGATCGCGCTGATGGAAGAGGAACCCATCGGCGTCCAGATCGGGATCGTGCCCGGCGCATTGCCCCATAGCAGTTTCCAGATTTTCCGACAGGCCGACCGCAAGGTGCTGACGCTCAGCCCCTTCCGGCTCGGCGAGCAGCCCAATGTCTATGGCGGTATCGCCATGATCACCTCGGCGCCGGAAGCGCTCGACCTGCACGAGCGCACGGTCGAGGACATGTGGCGGCGTGCCCATAAAGGCCAGGCTGCGGCCGAATACCTGCGCGGCCTGATCAAGAATCTGCCGGCCTGACATGGTTGGGGGTGACCAGGCTGCCGGAGATCTTCAGGGTCTGATCGAACGGGCCGCAACCCGTCAGCAGGTCGGCCGCCTGGAAGAAGCAGAGGCCGCCTATCGCGCGGTACTGGACCTCGCGCCCGGTCATTCGGGCGCCCTGCATAATCTCGGCGTTCTAGTCGCGCGGCGGGGCGATCCGTCGGCGGCGCTTGAACTGTTCGACCGCCTGCTGGCGTCCGAGCCCTATTATGCATCGGCGCATTTCAACCGCGGCAACGCCCTGCGGGCGCTCGGCCGGGATCGGGAGGCGATACAGGCGTTCCGGTCCGTGACGGCGCTGGAGCCCGATCACCACGATGCCCATCGGGCGCTGGGATTTCTC
>JAYOMI010000103.1:0-7318 GCA_038120765.1 Rhodospirillaceae bacterium | reverse complement strand
TCTCTGGCTTGCGGCCGGCGAGCGCGACCGGTCGCTCGATCACTTCGCGCGGACATACGATCTGCGCCGCGGGGAGGATCGCAACGGCATCGCGAACCGCTCCCTTCGAACGGCGACCCGCCTCAAGCTGCAGCACGATGCGGATCTGTTCCGGCATCTGCCGCCCCGCCCGCGCGACGGGCAGAGGTTCGAGACATTGGCCCGTTTGCATGAGAGCGTCGCCGCGGACATTTCGGACGAGGTCGTGGAACTGTCCGAAAACCAGCTTGAAACCCTTGGCCCGGATTACAACGGCCCGGTTCACCTGCGGGATACGCCGGAGATCCTCGGCGGTGCGGTAAATGACGGCCTCGATGCCGCCGCGATCACCCGGATGTACCGCGATACCGCACCGGGGGTCGCCTGGTTCGACGACCTGCTGACGTCCAAAGCGCTGTCCCTGCTGCAGCGGTTCCTGCGCGAAAGTACGATCTGGCATGATTTTTCGCATATCGGCGGGTTCGTCGCCGCCTATCTCGAAGACGGGCTTGCCTGCCCGCTGGTGCTCCAGATTGCCGATGAATTCCGGGCTGCGCTGCCGGAACTTCTCGGCCCGCACCCGCTGACCCAGGCCTGGGCGTTCAAGGGCCTGAAGGGCGAACAACCGATCGACGTCCATGCCGACGATGCGGCGGTCAGCCTGAATTTCTGGGTGACCCCGGACGTTGCGAACCGCAACCCGGATCGGGGCGGGCTGGTCGTCTACCGCGAGATACCCCCGCCGGACTGGCCAATCGTCGATTATGACGAAGACCGGGCCCGGATTCGGTCCTTTCTGGCGGGCCGGGACGATTCGGCGCTGACTATTCCCTACCGGGAAAACCGCGCCGTTCTCTTTGATTCCCGTCTGTTTCACGGTTCGGATGCGCCGGATTTCGCGCCGGGGTACGAAAACCACAGGATAAACATTACAATGCTGTTCGGCGGCGCCGGCAATCTGTAACAAAATTGGAAAAAGTATTTATTTTGGCACAGTCAGCCTGTATAACTGCCCCAACCGAATGATCGAATAGAAGTGGCCCCATGAACGATCTCGCACCAGACAGAAAATATACTAATTCCGCTATCCCCGTTGGCGGCGTCGATCCCCATCCCGACAAGCCGAGCGGTGAATTCATTACCGATGTCGTATCCAACGAATGGGTGAACGGCGAATACAAGCTGCTCGTCGTACGGGCCGCCGAACGGGGGCTGACCGGCTATGCGGGCCAGTTCTATCACCTGCTGTGTCCGTCCCCCGACGGTGCCGAAGTCTGGATGCGCCGCCCCATGAGCATCTACAAGGTCGACAAGGCCGCCGGCTGTCTCGAGTTCCTCTATAAATGCGAAGGCCGCGGCACCCAGGGCATGGCGATGCTTGAATCGGGTGACACGTTCAACATTGCCGGGCCGCTGGGGATCGGCTTCAAGCTCGATCCTGCCTGGAAGAATATCGTTGTGCTCGGCCGGGGCGTCGGACTTGCAACGCTTGCACCGCTGTCGCAGCTGGCAGCTGAAAAGGGCGTCGGGATCACGGCGATCCTGAGCGCCCGCAGGTCGGACCTTGTGATGTCGCAGGACCTTTTCAAGGAACTGGGTGCGACAACGATGACGGTCGTTGACGAGGACGGCAGCAGCGCGGTGGAGAATGTCGAGAGCATTCTCGAAAGACTGATCGCCGACGGCAAGGCGGATGCGTTCTTTACCTGCGGGTCCAGCCGTCTGCTCAAACTGATGCAGAAGCTCGGCAAGAAACATGACGTGCCCGGGCAGGTCGCGATGGAGCAGATCATGGTCTGCGGCGTCGGCGCCTGTTACGTGTGCATGCGGACATTCGAAGTAAACGGCGAAAAGACCCTGAAGCGCGTATGCCGCGAGGGGCCGGTATTCAACATGCAGGAGGCAGTCGGATGGTAGATCTTTCAGTAAAAATCGGCGACCTGACGTTTCAGAATCCGGTCCAGCCCGCGTCCGGCGCGTTTTCCTGGGAATATAACGACGTGATCGATCTCAACCGGCTCGGCGCGCTGGTGGCGAAAACCATCTGCCGTGAGCCGCGGCTCGGCAACCCGACGCCGCGCATGGCGGAAACCGAGGCCGGGATCATCCAGTCGATCGGCCTGCCCGGCAAGGGTATCGAATATTTCCTGGAGAACATCGTTCCCGAATACGCCAAGTTCAAACCGCCGCTGGTGGTCAGCGTATCGTCGGAATCGGCAGAAGAGTTTGCCGAACTGGCGCGGGAACTCAGCGTACCCGATGTCGACGTGATCGAATGCAACATTTCCTGCCCGACGCGTAACACGACCGGTGGCAATTTCGCGATGCAGGAAGATCACACTAAGATGGTGATGGAAGGCATCCGTGCGGCGACCGACAAGCCGGTCTGGGCCAAACTGTCGCCCAATGCGGGCGATATCGTCTCAATCGCACTGGCCGCGGAAGAGGCCGGGGCCGACGCGCTGGTGATCGCCAATACGTTCCTGTCGCTCAAAATCCGTACCGATAATTTCCGCCCGGCTCTCGGCAACAAGTTCGGCGGCATGGTCTCGCCCGCGCTGAAACCGATCGTGCTGCGCATGGTCTATCAGGTCGCCAAGGAAGTAAAAATTCCGGTGATCGGTGTCGGCGGTGTTACCAAGGCCGAGGATGTCGTCGAATACATGCTGGCAGGGGCCCACGCGGTCGGTATCGGCTATGCCGGGTTCCGCAATCCGTCGGCGCTGACCACCATTATCGACGATCTCGAAGCCTGGTGCGACGAGCGCGGTATCGAAAAGGTCAGCGACCTGATCGGCGCGGTCAAAGACGACGACATGGAAATGGATCCGCTGGTTACCGCGTCCCACGGGGTCTGACCGCCCATGGGGATGACCCCGACACTGCCGCCGGATGATGCGACGCGACAGGCTTACTACGACGCGGGTACATGGGGTACGCAGACGATTTACGACATCGTCTGCGGCCATGCAGCGGCGCGACCCGATGCGCCCGCGCTGACAGGCGCCAGCCGCTCGTACTCATGGCGCGAACTCGTCGATGCGATCGATGCGTTCGCGGCGGACCTCGCCCGGCGCGGTCTCGTTCAGGGCGACACGGTCTTTGTCGGTGCGCCCAACCGGGCCGAAACCGTGATCGCGCTGCTGGCCGCCTCCCGCGACGGTTTTGTCTGTTGTCCCTCGCCCCATCGCAATCATACCGTCGCCGAGATCGCCGCGATGTGCGAGCGCGCGGCCTGTGCGGCGTATATCCATCATCCGGGCCACGGTTCCGATGCCGCGGGCGATGAAATTCCGGACCTGATCCGGGGATTGCCGGCGCTGCGTCATATCTACGAACTCTCCCCCGATCAAACGGCGGTGCCGTTCGCGGGCGCCCTGGAAGCCGGTCCCGGCGATGCCGCCCCGCCTGCCGGCAACCCGGATCTGATCACCTATCTTGCCTTTACCTCCGGTTCGACCGGTGCGCCGAAAGGCGTGATGCACAGCGACAATTCGCAGCTTGTGGCGGCGCGCGGCATCGCCGGCGCCTGGGGCTTCGATGAAGGCACGGTGACGCTGTCGCTCAGCCCGTTCAGTCACAATCTCGGCTGCGGGACCCTGTGGACGTCCCTCGTTGTCGGGGGCGAATTCGTCCTGCATGACTGGCCGCGCGGCGAAAGTCTGCTGGATCATATCGAGGCTGCCGGTGTCGATTATCTGGTCGGTGTGCCGACCCACGCGATGGACCTGCTGGCCGAACTGAAGGCGCGCGGCATCGGGCAATACAGGCAGCTTAGAAGTTTCCGCGTCTCAGCGGCGGCCTGTCCCGAACATGTGGCCGCCGAATTGTACGATTGCGGAATCCCGGTTCAGAAGGGCTACGGCATGACCGAGACCAACGGTCATCAATTCGGCCTGCCGGGAGACTCCCGCGATCTGGTCATCGGCACGTCCGGCGTTTGCTGTCCCGGGTACGAGCTGCGTATCTTCGATGCGAACGATCCGGACCGCGAAGCGCCGTCCGGGACATCCGGGCTGGTCGGCGGTAAGGGCGGCTCGCTCATGCTCGGCTATTTCAACGACCGGAAAGCAGGCGAAGACTGCATCAATGCATCCGGCTGGTTCCTCACCGGCGATCTGGGTACGATCGATGACAAGGGCTATCTGTGCCTTACCGGCCGCAAGAAGGAACTGATCGTGCGGGGCGGCCACAATATCAATCCCAACCTGCTCGAAGATCTCGCACTACGCCATCCGGCGCTCGATCTCGTCGCCGCCATCCCCGTGCCGGATGACCGGCTTGGCGAACGGGCCTGCCTGGCGGTGATGTTCGAGGCCGGAAAAACGGCTTCCGCAGCGGAAATCCTGGCGCATCTCGCCGAACAGGGCCTGTCGCGCTACGACATGCCTGAATTCTGGCTGCCGCTCGACGACATTCCGCTGATGCCCAACGGCAAGATGGAAAAGCTGGAGATTATCCGGCGGGTGCGCGATGGTTCTCTGGTGCCCGAACCGGTCGCGGCGGCCTGACCGGAATACCTATCGGAGAAGATCATGCGCGCAGTCGTTCTTAACGAATACGGATCGCTCGACAACCTGTCACTGACAGACTTCGCCGACCCGGTCCCCGGGCCACAGGATATCATCGTCGATGTCCGGGCGACGGCGGTGAACTATGTGGATCTTGTGCTGATCAGCGGCAAGTACCAGTTCAAGCCCGATGTGCCGTTCATTCCCGGCAAGGGGCCGGCGGGCATCGTAAAATCGGTCGGTTCGGACGTCACGGATTTCGCGCCGGGCGACCGTGTGGTCGCGATGGCGGAGCAGGGCGGTTATGCCGGCCTCACGCCGATCCACCGGAACAACTGCTATCACCTGCCGGATGCGATGTCGTTCACCGATGCCGCGTCCATGGCCCTGGTTTACGACACCGCCTGGTTTTCGCTGGTGGAGCGCGGCCGCTTTGCGGAAGGCGAGAGCGTTCTGGTGCTCGGCGCCTCCGGCGGGGTCGGACTCGCTGCCGTCCAGCTTGTCCGGGCGTTGGGAGGTCATGCCCTTGCCGGAATCGCCAATCCCGACAAAGCCGATCTTGTGCGAGATGCGGGCGCGGAGGCCGTTATCGACCTTGCCGCGGACAATCTGCGGGAGTCGCTGCGCGACCAGGTTTTTGCCGTCACCGACGGGCGCGGCGCCGATGTTGTCATCGACCCGCTGGGCGACGATATATTCGATGCGGCGATACGCGCGGTGGCATGGCGCGGACGTATGGTGGTGATCGGGTTCGCGGCGGGACGTATCCCGTCGCTCAAGGCGAATTATCTGCTGGTGAAAAACATCGATGTCGGCGGGCTGCAGATCAGCGATTATCGCCGCCGCCGCCCGGACCTGACGGCAAAATGCTTTGAGCAGATATTCTCGCTTTATACCGCGGGAAAAATCTCGGCTCTGCCGACGGAAACCCGGCCGATCGAAGATTTCCGCCAGGCCCTGCAGGACGTGCAGGACAGGAAGATCCGCGGCCGGATCGTGCTGACCCAGGACGATTAGCGCGCCGGATTGCGGCCTCAGGTATCGTCGTCGGCCCAGTAACCTGCGCGCATGCGCTCGCCGATGTCGCAGCCCTTCGTATAGGTATAGCCGTTCGGGGCGGGCCGGACGTTTTCCGGAGGTCCAACCTGCGCCCGGATGAACCCCGTCGGGGGCGCAGGCGACAGGCCTGCGATTTCGAGGATCAGCTTCTTGCGGATCGCGCGGGCGAAATCCTTGAAATCGCGAGCCACGACCAGAAACGCGCCGGGGCCGCCGATCACGCACCCGCGATAGTAATTATCCAGATCAGGCAGGTTGTACCGGCCGAAGAAGTTGCTCCGGTCGTTGATGATCGGCAGGCCGTTGATCGTGATCTGTCTCGCGATCGTCTCGTCGCGGACCCTGTCGACAAAGCGGCCGAAATTGTTCGGCCCGTCGCCGGACACATCGATCACACGCCTTGTGCCTTCGATGTCGTTGCCGTCGATGATCGAGGCCGCGTGTTCGAGCGCATCGCTGATCGATGTCCGTCGCCCGAAAGTCAGGTCCGCGTTCAACAGCGTGTCCGCGAATGCGTATGCGCTTTCGCGGTCGCGGATGATCCGCCAGTCGATCACCAGCTTGTTCCAGTCCCGGCTTGAATAATCGATATAGGCAACGGCGATGCGCTGCAGCACGCCTGACTGAATGGCGTCGATCACTTCCTTGCTGCAGAAGGCTTCAGCGATCCCCTCGCGCTGCAAACGGGCTTCGTCGCTATCGATGCTTTGGGAGACATCGGTGGCGATCACCAGTTCCAGGTCGACGTATTCTTTCGACAATGCCGGCATCGACATCAGGAGAACCGCCGTGAAAACCGTAAATATCCGCATCATGAAGCCGATCCTCCTTCCCTGAGTATACCGATTCCACGGCTCAGGACACGAGAATCCATTGCCTGAATGATGGTTTTCAACCTTGGCAAATGCACATTTGAATGGTCCCGGGCGGTTGCGTATCGCAGGTGCCCGGTTCAATATCGCGCCGATCCGGCCAGGCAGTGAAAAAATGCTGCTGAAGACAACAATTTTCCGACAGGGAGATCCCGCGTATGAGCGACGAGACGTCAAAAGTGACAGCCAAGACACAGAACGAGCCGATCCAGGACCTCCGGCAATGGCTGGACGCGGTCGCGGAAATCGACGAACTCGTAAAGGTGTCTGAACCCGTCAGCCGCGATCAGGAAATGAGCGCGATCGGGTATCTGCTGGCCAAACAGAATCCCTCTCCCACAGTGATGTTCGAAAAAACCGTCGGCTTTGAAGACGACGGTATCGGCGCGCGCCTGTTGTGGAACCTCGCCGGCCCCAGCCTGAAACGTATCGCGATTACGCTCGGTGAATCGCCGGACATGAACACGACCGACCTGATCAAGAAGGTCAAAGGCAAGCTGATGCAGCGCATCCCGCCGCGCGAGGTATCCCAGCCCGAAGCGCCCGTCTTCGAGAACACATTGCTGGGCGACGATATCGATCTCGACAAGTTCCCGATCCCGATGCACTGGCCGCTTGATGGCGGGCGCTATCCCGGCACCGCGGATTGCGTGATCACCCGCGATCCCGACAGCGGCTATCTGAATGTCGGCACCTACCGGATGATGCAGCAGGGCAAGCGCGAGGCCGGCTTGTATCTCTCCCCCGGCAAGGATGCGCGGCTGCATATCGAACGCGCCTGGGAACGCGGCGAATCGATCGAGGTCGCCGCCGCCTGGGGCGTCGATCCGATCTTCATGCTGGTCGGCTCCCAGGGCT
>JAYOMI010000102.1:0-12466 GCA_038120765.1 Rhodospirillaceae bacterium | reverse complement strand
GCATAGTCGTTGGCATGGGAAACCGCGAGGGAATAGATGGTGAATGACAACCCGCCATACAGTACGCCGATGGCGAAAAGGGCATTTATCCATTGCCTCTCCCCGACATAAGCCGCCGACGCAGCGACGATCGCGGTCAGCGCGCAGATGACAAGGATCAGCGAACGACGGTCCCAGCGGTCGGATGCCCAACCGATGGGCCACTGGAGGATAAGTCCGCCAAAGACAGTGAGCGCCATGAAAAGGGCGGTGCCACTCACGCTGAGCCCGGCATCAAGCGTGAACACCGGCGTCAGCGACCAAAATGCTCCCTGGGCAATGCCGATACCTCCGCACGCGATCAGCGCCAGCGGCGAGATACGCCACAGAACGCTGAGCCGCATCGGCGACGACACGCCGAAGGAAGGCGGCGATGTGCTGGCGAGCGAGATCGGAACCGCGGCGATGGAGATCAGCATCGACGTCACGACGAAAAGGACAAAACTCCCGGGATCGGTGGTCAGCAGCAGCAACTGCCCGGTACACAGCGCGCCGAGATTCACCATCATGTAAATGGCGAATATCCGCCCGCGCGACTCCCTGCTCGCTTTCTCGTTCAGCCAGCTCTCTACGGTCATGTAAAGACCCGCGAGGCAGAATCCGACGATCAACCGGATAATGCCCCAAAACACCGGATCGACAGCCAGGACATGCGCCAGAGTACCCGCTGAGACGATCGCCGTCAGCGCCGAATAGGTGCGGATATGCCCGACACTGTGGATAAGCCTTGTGCAGTACAGGCAGCCTGCGAGGAAGCCAAGGTAATAGGCGCCCATGACGGCGCCGACGACCGATGGCGCGAAGCCCTCACCCGCCACGCGAACCGCGAGAAGTGTATTGTACAGTCCGCTGCCGAGAAACAGAAAGGCGGTCCCTGACAGCAGTGCGGAAACGGCGAGAATTGCCGGCGGCATTCGTACGGTATCTCCCGATAAAAACGGTTGTCCGTCAGGTGTTCCCGTGACGATGGATTTCGCGGGGACAATACCCCGTGGGTGCCCTGACGTACACCGCTCGCCGGTCCGATGGCCGGATTGTGGTTAAGAATCCCTAAATCCTTGGCGCGTATCATGCCGCCCAACGTTCAATGACCGTCACGCCGGATAATCCGGCACCCATCGACGACAGGCAGACAGATATGAATGCAGCAGCAGCTACCGTCACCGCCACCGCAACGCCGGCTTCAAACGATCCCTTCGACCAGGCCTTTGCGGCGATGGACGACATCGAGGCGGGCACAAGCGGTCTCGAAGAGGACATCCAGGCCGTCGCCAACGTGGCCGACCAGGTGCAAGCAATCGCAAAGCAGACCAACCTGCTTGCCCTGAACGCGACGATCGAAGCGGCGCGCGCGGGCGATGCAGGCAAGGGTTTCGCGGTGGTCGCCTCCGAATTGAAACAGCTTTCCGACGAAACGCGCAAAGCGACCGACCAGATCGGCGCGCCCCTCAAATCGCTGCACAGCAAGCTCGGCCAGTTTGTCGCCCAGACCGAAGCGGCCCGGAAATCCATCGACCTAGCGCGGAGCCAGGCTGAAATCGGGGCGGCCAACGTCCCTGCCGCCGAAATGTACCCGGAACCGGTCCCCGAACCAGAACCGATGCCGGAGCCCACCACAAGAACCGCCACGCCGGCTGTGCCGGAATCGGCACCCGGACCGGCAACCAACGCCGTCAGTCCCGCCGGCGGCGCCGGCAATGACGGCCCGATCAGCCAGACGGATATCGACCTCGTTCAGCACAGCTTCATGCGGATCGAGCCCTTGTCGATGATCGTCGGACGTACCTTCTACGAGCGGCTGTTCGAAACCAACCCTGAGATCAAAACGCTTTTCAAAGGCGACATGGAAGCCCAGGGCGAACAACTGATGGATATGATCGGCGCGGCCGTTGCCGGGCTCGACGACCTTGAAACGCTTATTCCCATTGTCCAGCAGCTCGGCGCCCGGCATCGCAAGTACGGTGTCGAAGTCGCCCATTACGGCGCAGTCGCCGAAGCCCTGATCTGGACTCTCGAACAGGGACTGGCCGAGGCATTTACACCCGAAATCCGGACAGCCTGGGTCAACGTCTACGGTGTCCTTGCCGAAACGATGATCACCGCGCCCGACGTGTGACGCCTCTGGCCCGGCATCAGCGCAGTTCAAGCCCCATTTCAGCCGAGACCTCGGCCACGGCGTCAATCGCAGCGCGGATGTCATCCGGAAAAACCTGGCCGATACAGCCGATCCGGAACGAGTCGATCTTCGTCAGTTTGCCCGGATAAATCGTAAAACCCCGTTTTTGCAGACCGTCATAGAAATGCCGGAAATCGAAGGCCCTGTCTTCCGGGGTGTGGAATGTCACAATGATCGGCGCCTGAAGATTGTGTGACAGGTAGGTCCGGAAGCCCAGCGCGGTCATGCCGTCGATCAGGATCGAGCAGTTTTCGCTATAACGCGCATTCCGGGCGGCGACGCCGCCTTCTTCCTCGAGCTGTTCGAGTGCGGCGGCAAGCGCGGCGACGACATGGGTCGGGGGCGTAAAACGCCATTCGCCGGATTTCTCGAACCCCGCCGCCTGCGCGTGACGATCCAGCACCATCGAGGGTGCATTGCCGGCGGATGCGGCAAGCATTTCGTTGCGGGCCACGACGAATGCGATCCCCGGCACCCCTTCCAGGCACTTGTTCGAAGACGAAATCACCGCATCTACCGGCGTCGCATTCACATCAATGGGAATGGCCCCGAAAGAACTCATGGCATCCACCATCAGCGAGCGCCCCCGGGCGGCGACCACTTCCGCTATCTCCGCCAGCGGGTTGAGGATGCCCGACGTGGTTTCGCAATGGACCATGACTACATGCGTGATGCCGTCATCGGCACCCAGCCGCCGGTCGACCTCCGCCGTATCGGGCGGTGTGTCTTCCGCTGTCTCGTATATTTCGACGGGACGGCCGAGAATTTCACAGATGGCGGCGATCCGGTGACAATACGCGCCATTGGCAAGGACCAGGACATGACCATCCCGCGGGACGAACGTCCCGATTGCAGATTCCAAACCATAGGTGCCGCTGCCCTGCAGCAAAACGCAGCTGTGGGTGCCGGTACCACCGGCAATCGCCACGATAGCGTCGCGCACGCGTCGGGTAAGCGCAACAAAGGCAGGATCGCGCGATCCCCAGTCTTTCAGCATCGCGGCGCGGGTTGCATCGGACGTGGTGAGGGGGCCAGGGGTGAGAAGTAGCTGTTTCCGGTCAGTCATACGATCCTGTTTAGAACAATTCCCCGATATTGCGGAGCATTATCGGCAGGAATTTTAAGTGGGACATATCCCACGATTGACTATTTTTTCGATATTGGGATAAGATTTGTTAAAACCGGTAGCAAGCCGGACAGGGAGGGTTCTTTATGATGGAACACGCAGAGCTCATTGCGCGGATCGAATCCTATTGCCGTCAGGCGGAAATCGCCGAATCCACGTTCGGCCGCCGCGCCGTAAATGATGGCAAATTCGTCGGCCGTCTTCGCGAGGGAAAACGCGTCACCACCCGGACCATTTCCCGTATCGAGAAATATCTGGAAGCCGGCCAGGCCGCGACAAATTCCACCGTTACCTATGACCCACGCATGAAACCCGCTGCATCGACGGCGAAAAGGATCGCGCCTTCGCCGGAAACAGAGAACGCGGGCCACTTCCGGTTCTATGACAACCGCCAGAAATACCTGCTTTTCGTGAACACCTGTTCCGAAAAATGGGCGGTTGCCGACAGGGTAGGTCAGGAACTTAAGCGCTTGCAGGTGCGTCCGCCGGCCTTGCGGGTCTTCGACGCCGGAATGGGGGACGGCACGGTGCTGACTCGCGTCATGCGCCACATGCACAAGCTTTATCCCACCGTGCCGTTCTACATCGTCGGCAAGGAAATAAGCCTGGAAGACGTGCGCCTGACGATGGAGAAGCTGCCCGACCGCTTTAACGAGCACCCCGCAATGGTGGTAGTCATCACAAACATGTTCTACGCCGAGGCCCCGTCGCTGATGCCGCGGGCGCCGGAGAACGCCGCCCGTCTGAACTGGCGGGAAGTCGCGCTGGAAGGCAATTCCGCGCATGAATTCGAGGAACAGATAGCGGCGCTGGAACCGGAGATCGCCGATGGCTGGCAGGTGCGTACCAGCGAAACGACCGGCAATCCGCTCTACGTCCGGCCGTCCGTTACGATCCTGTACCGCGGCGACCACAAGATGCTGCTGGACAACATCATCCCGCGGCCAGGTCTCGCGATGAACGACTATAACCTGATCATCGCCTCGCAGCCCTTCCGGCTGCGCGCATCGCTGGATCTCAAGGTCAAACGCGTGCTCGCACCGCTTGCCCGCGCATTGGCGCCGGGCGGCCGGATGCTGACCATCCATTCCCATGGCAACGATCCGGGGCTCGATATCATCCAGCGGGTCTGGCCCGGCGAAAACCCGTTCCACCACAACCGCCAGACCCTGCTGCAGGCGCTGAAGAAAGAGCTTGGCCGCGACGGGCGCGACCTCAACTTTACCGCCGCTTCCGACAAGCGCGCCCTTTTCCGCTACGTGATGCACACGCTGCCCACAGAGATCGGCTCTTCCATCGGCACGTCCACACTGATGGCAGCCTGGAACGCGGCCGTCTATGTGTCTCAGATAGAGGACGAGCGCCTCGAAGCAGTGATGGCCGATAACAGTTATCTGGAGGCGACGAGCAGCGTCCTGCGCGAATATAACGGGCTATGGTTCAACGACGAATCCTTCGTCGTCTCCAGGCGGCGCGACTGATGAGCAACCTGTCAGACGCCATCGCCTCGGGCCGTTTTGCGATCACGGCCGAAATCACCCCGCCCCTGTCGGCCGACCCGGCCGACCTGTTATCCAGGGCATCGGTGCTCAAAGGCCATGTCGATGCGGCCAACGTCACCGACGGTGCCAGCGCACGCGCACACATGTCGAGCGTGGTCGCCGCCGGATTACTGCTGCAAAACGGGATCGAGCCTGTATTGCAGTTCACCTGCCGCGACCGCAACCGGATCGCGCTGCAATCCGACCTGCTAGGTGGCGCGGCACTCGGTATCGAGAACCTGATGATCCTGCGCGGCGACGATCCATCCGCCGGGGATCAGCCGGATGCAAAGCCCGTCTTTGACTACGAAAGCCGCGACCTGATGGAATGCGCAAAGCAAATGCGCGACAACGGCACCCTGCCATCGGGCCGGGAAATCAAATCACCGCCGAAGCTGTTTATTGGCGGCGCCGACACGCCGATGGACCCGGCAGACGAACGCTGGAAACCGGATGGCCTGCTGGCGAAGATCGACGCCGGGGCCGGGTTTTTCCAGACCCAGTTCTGCTTCGATGCCGACATGGTGCGCAAATACGCAGCCGGGCTTGTCGAACACGGTATTTCCGCGCGTGCCGGGGTACTGATCGGTATCGGGCCGTTGGCCTCGGCGAAATCCGCCCGGTGGATGCGCGAAAACCTGTGGGGGACGACGATACCGGAGGCGCTGATCGACCGTCTGGAGGCGGCGGAAGACCAGAAGGCGGAAGGAACGGCCATCTGTGCCGAGCTTATCGCCGCCTATGCCGAGATCGACGGCATCGCGGGCGTGCACCTGATGGCGCCACTCGGCGTCGATGCGGTCCCTCTGGCGATTGAACAATCCGGGGTACGGCGTTGACCGGATTTGCCTCTTGTAAACAATGGCGCGAATATCCGGGAAACCGGAAGACACGGGGAGAAGAATAAGATGGCGACACCTGAACCACTTTTTCGCGCCGATCATGTCGGCAGCCTGCTGCGTCCGCCGGAGCTGCTGAAGGCAAGAGCCGATCGTGCAGCCGGCACAATTTCCGCGGCAGAACTCCGCCGCATCGAGGACGCCGCTATCGTCGACTGTATTAAATTGCAGGAAGACGCCGGCATGCAGTCCATCACTGACGGCGAATTCAGGCGGGAGAACTGGTGGATCTATTTCATCGCCGCGCTGAACGGCGTCGAAATCACCGACCCGACGGAAGATACAGCGTTCCAGCCGAGTTCCGATCACGGCGGGCACTACGTTCCGAAAGGCGTGAAAGTAACCGGCAAGGTGAGCGGCAGCGGCGCCATCATGCGCGACCATTTCGATTTCATTCGTAATCACACGGACAGGACGCCGAAGATCACCCTGCCTTCGCCCACCCGCATGGTCTATTACGGCGGTCGCTCGGTGGTCGATCAGGACGTCTATCCATCGATGGACGATTTCTGGTCGGATGTTGCCACCGCCTATCAGGCGGAAATCGCCGCTTTGGAAGCCCAGGGCTGCACCTATATACAGATTGATGATCCGGTGCTGACGTATTTCCTTGACGAGCGAATTCGCGGGGAGATGCGCGCCGGCGGTGTGGATCCGGATGAACAGCTTGTCATCTATACGGACGCGATCAATGCCTGCATTTCCAAGCGGTCGCCCGACACGTACCTCTCCCTGCATCTTTGCCGCGGCAATGCCGCCAGCCAGTGGAACGCGGAGGGCGGTTACGACCGGTTCGCGCAATCGATATTTCCGAAGATGAATATAGACACCTGGTTTCTGGAATATGATGACGGCCGCTCCGGCGGGTTCGAACCCCTCCGCCACATTCCGGAGGACCGGAATGTCGTGCTGGGTCTCGTCTCCACGAAAACCGGCCGCAAGGAAGACCCCTCGGAGATAAAATCGCGGATCGAACAGGCCGCGCAGTTCGTCTCCAGGGACCGGCTTGCACTCAGCCCCCAATGCGGATTTGCCTCGATCGATGCCGGGAACACGATCTCGTTCGAAGACGAAGCGGCGAAATTGAAATTCGTCGCGGATATCGCAGCCGAGGTGTGGAGCTAGGTTTTCAGCAGTACCGGCCGTGTCGGCATTTTACCCGATCGCCTCGATATCAACTGCATAGGCGATCGCTGATTTCGGTGCCTTCAGCGCGACCTCGAAACGCTCGAGCGACAGGCTTTCGCCGAGCGGTGCCGGATGACCGACAAAGACCGCCGTTCCGGGCCTGAGGCCGGAGGGATTGCCGAGCGCCGCCATCGCCTCCCCCGGCGACAGCAGCGCGGACAGCTTTTCCGAGACGAAGTCAGCTCGTTTGCCGCCCTGAACGGTCCATGACTGCAGATCGATATCGTCATAGGCCGCCCGGATATCGTCAAAGCGCCAGGCGGCGCGCGCCACCGCCAGAGAGTCCTCCAGAATTGCGCCGACGGAGACGAGCAGCCCGTAGCTGGCCGCGATCCTGACGATCGCCGGGGTCCCGATGGGCGACCCCGCCGATTGCTGCAGAACAGTTGCGGACGTCACGCGGGATACCGGTGCCTGCGCAAGCGCGTTGCCGGCACCCGGTGCATACACCCGCTCGATCAGAATATCGGGCGTGATGACCGTGCCGTCCGACTGATGGACATGGGGCTGGTAGACAAAGCTGCTGGACATGGGCAAAGCGTAGCCCATTATCCGGGTGTTCGAAAAGCGCGACGCGCCGCCGCCAAAGAAAGACAGAAAGAGGGATCGCATCGATGAAAATCCATTTTCGCGCCCACAAGGCCCCTGAAATCCGTTCGGGTGCGAACTGATGCGCCTTGTCACCTTTACCTTGTCCGATGGCGGTGAAGACCGGATCGGTGCTTTTATCGATGACGACGAACGTATCGTCGATCTCGCCCGTGCCAATTCGGTCATGCACGGAGAAGATGCGACAACGTTCACATCCATGCTGGCCCTGATCGATGCCGGCGATGCCGGACTGGCCGCCGCCAGGGCACTGGCCGATGCCCCACCGGCGGAGGCCGTGGTCGATACCGCGAATGTCCGGCTGCGCGCGCCGCTGCCCCGGCCCCGCCAGATGCGCGACTTCATGGCGTTCGAGGGCCATGCCCGCGGCGCGCGCGAGGTTCATTTCATGAAATCCGCCCGGCAGAAAAAAGACCCCGCGGCGGCGATGGCCGAATACCGCCGGCGTGGCCAGCTGGACCCGCCGCCTGTGTGGTTCGACCAGCCGGTCTATTTCAAGTGCAACCGGATGAACGTGATCGGACACGGCGAGGATATCCTCTACCCGTCCTTTACCCATGAGCTGGATTACGAGCTTGAACTCGCTTTCATCACCGGCCGAAAGGGCAAGGATATTTCGCAGGCCGAGGCGCGCGACTACATATTCGGCTACACCATCTATAACGATGTCAGCGCCCGCGATGCACAGATCAATGAAATGCGCGGCCAGTTGGGCCCTGCGAAGGGCAAGGATTTCGATACCGGCAATATCCTCGGCCCCTGCATCGTCACCGCCGACGAGATCGGCGATCCCTACGATCTCGACATGCGCGCGCGCCTCAATGGCGAACTGCTCTCGCAGGGCAATTCAGGCGATATCTTTCATACATTCGAACGCATGATCGAGCATGTCAGCCGCGACGAGACGATCTGGCCGGGCGAAGTCTTCGGCTCCGGCACCATCGGCGGCGGGTCGGGGCATGAACATTACCGGTTGATGGAAATCGGCGACGAGATCGAACTCGCCGTCGAGAAGATCGGTGTGTTGCGAAACAGGGTGGTTGCCGGGGGCTGAGATATCGCGGCAAAGATGTCCCCGCCTTCGCGGGGATGACGAATGAAGCCGTTGCCCCTGTTAGTCCGCTGCCCCAGCCAGTTTCCTGACTCTCGCAGCCCCGTGGCTCTGTCATTCCCGCGAAGGCGGGAATCCTCGCTCAGCAAATTGTCGCTTACGCCAGTTCTTCCCGTATCCGCACGAGCTCTTCCATCTGGCGGGCATCGTCGCTGCCCGTGAAGCGCACGCAGACATGGGTGGCGCCACCGGCGACGAATTCGCCGAGCCAGTCGACAGCCCCCGCCCGGTTTCCGGCAAAGCAATATTGCTGTTGGCGGATTTCCTCTGCCGGCCGCAGGTAATAACCCTCGAGATACGCATCGAGCTCGGCATCCGCGGTGGCCTGATCGTCCTGCACCGCCAGAGTGACATAGGCCGCGCCGGTGATTTCGGCGGGATCGCGTCCCGCTTCTTTTGCGAACTTCGTTACGCCTTTCCAGCCCTCGCTCCAGTCCTTGCCGGCACCGGCGCCGGACGGGAACCAGCCGTCGAAATAGCGGCCCGAGCGTTTCAGCGCCGCCTCGACCCCGCCGCCGGACCAGATTTTCGGCCCGCCCGGCGTATAGGGTTTTGGCGCCAGTTCGCCGTGCTTCACCGTCCACAACCCGTCCCAGTCGACAGGCTCGCCCGCCCACAGGGCGCGGCAAAGCCGCATCTGTTCGAGCATGCGCCCGATTCGTTTGTCGAACGGCACGCCGGCTGCTTCAAACTCGTCGCGGATTGCAGGCACGTCGCGCGCGGTGCCGATGCCGAGAATGACACGGCCTTCGCTGATCTGGTCGAGCGTCGCCACCTGATGCGCCAGCAGCACCGGATTCCGCAGCATCGGCAACAGCACAGCCGTGCCGATGCGAACCTTTTTTGTACGCGCCGCGATCGCCGCAATCAGGGTCAGCGGATCATGGCGCGGCTTTGCCAACAGCGAATCGCCGATCCAGACGCTGTCGATGCCAAGCTGATCGGCGAGATCGCCCAGCGCGATTATATCGCCGGTCTCGTGCTTGCCGACCATGATGCGTTCGCGGGTCGGCAGGAGATATCCAAGTTCAAGAGGCATTTTCTTATCCTTCTAGGGCGTGCGCCATGCGTAACTTCATCGGGTCATCACGGTAAAACGCGCATCGCCATCCGCCACGATCTGCGCCGGCAGGTTTTCTTCCCATTCGAGATAGGCGCGGGCGGCGGCGTCATTGCCCATATGGCGGCGCGACACCCAGAACAGGTAGTCGATGCAGTCTTCGTCGGGCGGTGTATCCGGCGATGCTTCCAGCGGCAGGTCCGCCGCTTTCCATGCTTCCCGCCCGCCCTGCAGGACAGCGACCGGGGTGTCGGTAACCTCGGTAAAATCGATTACGGCGAGGCGCGCGCGGGTTTCATGTTCGGAATAGAATACCAACTTGACGCCTGCCGGTACCTGCAGCCGATCGATCCGCGATCGCGGGCACCAGACGGCGCCAGGCAGATGCGCATCGCGGTAATCCATGGACTGATCGACATCGACAACACGCACCGCGCCCGCCGCTATGGACCTTGCCAGTTCTTCCGGCGAAACGACGGGAACGTCGACAACGCCGGCCGCCGGTTGCGGCGGGATGCCCTGCTCCACCGCCTCGTCGCCGGCCAGTCCGCCTTCCAGAATATACACGTCCCAGCCCATCTGTTTGAGCCAGTGGGCCGTTATCGCGGCGCGGGCACAGGGGGCACTGTCTACAAGCACGATACGCGCGCCCCAGACACCGCACCATTGATCGGTTGCCTGGACGAGCTGGCCGCCCGGGGCATGAACGGAGCCGGGCAGATGGCCTTCCGAGAATTCCCCGATCGCACGAACATCGAGCAGAAAAAGCGACCGCGCGTCATCGGTCTGCCACGCCGCCAAGGTCGTCCGGTCCACGGTGGCAAGGCCGAAAGTCTTCATCACATCGGCGGCGTATTCCGCCGCCTTCGCGGCGCCTTCGTCGGACATTTCTTCCGGATAGCGCAGCGTCGAGCCGTTCTCGAGTTCGAACCCGGCAAGCGTCCAGCCCATTGTGCCGGCTTTGAGCGCGAAAACCTTGTTGGGCAAACCGGCATTGATCAACGCCTGCGCCCCGATGATCGACCGCGTGCGACCGGCGCAGTTCACGACGACCGTGGTCTCCGGGTCGGGCGCGAGGTCGTGAATCCGGTAGATCATCTCGGCATTGGGCACGCTGATCCCGCCCGGGATCGACATGCGGTTGTGTTCTTCCGGCGTGCGGCCATCGACGATTACCATGTTCTCGCCGCGGGCCATCATCGCATTCAGCTCCTCCGCCGGTATGCGGGGGGTATTCGCATCATGCTCGACGATCTCACCAAAGGCCTTGGACGGGACATTGACGCCCTGAAAGACCTCGAACCCGGCCGCCCCCCAGGCGGCATTGCCGCCCTTCAGGATCGAAATATCGCTATAGCCCATGGCCGTCAGCCGCCGGGCCGCCTTCTGCGCCGTGCCGTCACCGGCGTCGATCAGCACCGTGCGCACCGATTTGCGCGGGACCAGCGACAGCACACGGGTCTCCAGGATGCTGTACGGGCACGGGATGGCATGAAGCATGTGATCCGCGCCGAACTGGCCGGATTCGCGAACGTCAAGCAGGGCGAGCTCGGCACCGTCCTTTCCGGTTTCCCGGATCATCGCTTTCAGCGTCGGCGCTTCGATAAATTCTGTCATAGCGAACCTTCTGGAGAATGGTCGGTATAGGTGCCATCTGGCCCGGTGGAAGGCAAGTTCTTGCCGAACATTTGAGGACAGCCGGACAGAGATCGGCATCGAACGCCTCTATAGCCTGCGGGCGCTGAAAGCGCGCGCATTCCTATTGATCCGACGGCGACTAACGGTCGGCAGTGATCGTATTGAAAGACGCCCACAAGGAGAGAATACCGTGGATCGCTGCGGAGACAGCCGTTTTAAACGTGGCCGAAGGAGGGATTATCTTCTAGAGGGTGCGCCGGCGGCGCCTGACGACACAGATTGCCGCCAGCCCGACGACGATCACACCAAGAGCGGAAGGCTCGGGTATTTCGGTATTGGGAAGCGGGTCATTGTCGAAGCCGCCAGCCAGTTGCTTGATTTTAAAGTAATCCTTCACCCCGTTATACGTGGGGAGGATAGTGGCGGCGACGATAATCACGTTGCCCATAAGCGTTCCGTCTTCGGGGAAATACGCCGTCCAGGGACTCCCGCCGTTGACGTAATTTTCCGAGCGCGTGAATGCCGCGTCGAGATCGGAAAAATCCATGCCCGCAAGGTCGAGCGGGGTGGAGAAATCGCTGTCCGTATTACCGACCCACACGGTTATATCGCTGTCTCCGGTGCCGTACTCGTTCAGCATCACCGAACTAAGATTAACTTCCCGGTCCAGTTCGAATAGGACGAAATCAAAATTATTGTTGTTATCGACAGCATGCTCCGGACTGGACGAGTCGTTGCTGAACCGGTTCTGAACACCGAACCCGCCGCTCCAACGCGCCGATCCTAAACTATCCCCGTCCACAAAACGTAATGGACATCTACTTGATTCTGAATAGGGCTTCCTACCTCTCACATCATACGCAATTTGTGTGCCATTAAAATTAATTATTTTATTTCAATGACTTAAAAACCAAACTGCAGCCAACACACCTCAATACGTAAAAATTTCCGACACTTTTGTATCATTCTGTATCAGAACGATAAACCTTCCCGGCTCGACAATACCGCTTCCCAGCGATCCAGTTGTCCTTCCCCCCTAAAACTGGGCCATTATTTTTAGATACCGAAGGGGGATGCGA
>JAYOMI010000101.1:0-12572 GCA_038120765.1 Rhodospirillaceae bacterium | reverse complement strand
GGTTTTGAAGACCGGGCGCCCCACCGGGGAACGATTCTCTTCCGACGCGTCGGGACACTACCCGATTTTCAGTCCCCGCTAAAGGCGTCCGCCGCGGGGCGGATAACTTCGTGTCCGTCGCCGACGCGGCGGGTGAACTTCACCTTGTCGAAAAATTCCAGCACCTCGATGGCGAGGTTGCGGCCGACGTCTGTCGCATCGCGGAAATTCGCCGCGGTGACCATCCCGTCCGCGACACCGGCCGAGACCGTCTCGGCGATCTCTGCCAGCTTGCGCAGTGTTTCCGGCGGGTAAAACCGGTTCTTCGCGATGCGCACGACCAGCCCGTGGCGTCCCGCCCGCACGAGAAGGGATTCCACCTTGCGGGGCTCGCTGCCGATGGCTTCCGCGATCTCCACGACGACGGGGGGGCGCAGGCCGCCCTCCAGCAGCAGGGGTTTGATCTTTTTCCAGTTGGTCGCGTCGGCCCCCTGCAGGCTTGGCTGATGGGACGGCAGGCGCACGCCCATGCCTTCCTTGACGATGACGCCTTCGCGGACGAGTTCGGCGGAGATGGCGACGGCGGCTTCCGCGGGGAGGCGGATGCCCGTGCCCGCCAGTATGCGGTTCTCGCCGGGGCCGACGGTGTCCGGCGATTTCCGGTGCCAGGCGGCAAGGCCTTCGAGCACGGCGGTGCGGACAGCCGCCCACCGGTCGTCCGAAAAGCCCAGCGTGCCGGTCTCGGCGCGGACGGATTTCATCGGCACCAGTTCCGCCAGCGCCGCCATATCCTCGACCGTGAGATTGCGCGTCGCCGCAAACCGGTCGAGGTGGAGCCCGTTCGGGGACGTGTCCAGCAACGAGGACAGCGCGGTTCCGTCATCCGGGTCTTCCATCGCCCGCAGGAATTCAAGCCGGTCGGGTTTTGCCCGTCCGCGTGCCGGTGGAAACAGGTCTATCACCCGGCCCCCGCCAAGGGTGCGCTGCGCCGACTGGTTGCGCAGGATCAGCCCGTCCCCATGCACGGCGCCGATCGGCCGGTCGAAGACGATCTGCGCGAGGCCGCTCTCGCCGGGCGCGATTGCGGTCGCCCCCAGAATAGCGACGCGGCCCGTGGTTTCGGCGGCCCCCAGATGCACGTGAACGGGGGTCCAGTGCGCCAGTGCCCGGGCTTCCGATTGGAGTACACGTAGCCTGATGTCGATCTTGTGGGCAGGTGCCGGAATATTGCCGGTCACGATCCAGTCGCCGCGTTCGATCAGGTCCTTGTCGAGCGCCGTGCCCGCGAGGTTTAGGGCGCAGCGCTGCCCGGCGCGCCCGCTGCCGGCGCTCACGTTCTGGGCGTGAATGCCGCGAATGCGCACATCCATGCCGGCGCCGAGAACGCGGGCGGCATCGTCGGCGTCTATCCGGCCCGAAAAGGCCGTTCCGGTCACGACGAGGCCTGCACCCACGACATCGAAACTGCGGTCGATGGCGAGGCGGAAATTGCCTGTCACCGGGCGCGGCGGCAGGCCGGCGGCGACGGTGAGCAGATGGTCTTTCAGCCCGTCGATACCGGCGCCGGTCATGGCGGAAACCGGGAAAACCGGTACCCCGTCAAGCGAGGTGTCGGTGAACAGCAGTTCGATATCCTCGGCGACTTCGGCCGCGCGCTCTTCGCTGACGCGGTCGATTTTGGTCAGCGCCACGGCACCGCGGCTGACGCCCAGCAGGTCGAGAATGGCGAGGTGTTCCCGGGTCTGCGGCATCGGGCCGTCATCGGCGGCGACAATGAACAGCACGAAATCGATCCCGGCGACCCCGCAGAGCATGTTGCGGATAAAGCGTTCATGGCCCGGCACGTCGATAAAGCCGATGGTCTCGGCGCCGTCCAGCGGCAGATAGGCGAACCCGAGATCGATGGTGAGATTGCGTTTCTTTTCTTCCGGCAGGCGGTCGGTATCGATCCCGGTCAGGGTCTTGATCAGCAGCGTCTTGCCATGATCGACATGGCCTGCGGTCGCGATAATCATCGCTGAAGGTCGAGCGCCGGAAGCTGTGCGGTAAAGCCGTCCTCGTCTTCAAGGCAGCGGAGATCGAGAATAAACGCGTCGTCCTGGATACGCCCGATGACCGGCACGGGCAGGGCGCGAAAGGCATCGGCCAGCCTGTTCAGCGCGGTCCCGCTTTTCGTGTTGGGGGTGATCGCGAGGCCCGCACTCGGGATACGCCGTGTCGGCAGCGCGCCCGACCCGATCTGGCTTTCGCAGTCCGTGTCGGTGACCGCGCCGAATCCGTCGACGGCGGCGGCAAGGGCGGGGCCGATTCTTTCGGCAACGCCCCGGATCGTCTCGACCGGCCGGGCGAGGAGACGGAGCGTGGGGACGCGTTCGACCAGGCGGTCGGGGTCCGCATAGAGGCGGAGCACGGCGGACAGGGCGGCAATCGTCATCTTGTCGCAGCGCAATGCGCGTTTCATGGGGTTTTGCTTTATCCGCGCGATGTAGTCCTTCGTGCCGACGATGATGCCGGCCTGCGGCCCGCCCAGCAGCTTGTCGCCTGAAAACGTGATCACATCCGCCCCGTGTTTCATCGCCTCCATCGGCGTCGGTTCATGCGGCAGTCCGAACTGCGCGAGATCGGTCAGCGTGCCGCTGCCGAGATCGATGGCGAAGGGAATGTTGTTGTCGTTGCAGAGTTTCGCCAGTTCCGGTTCCGGCACCTCGGCGGTAAATCCCTCGACCACGTAGTTGCTCGTATGCACCTTCATGATCATCCCGGTATCCGGTCCGATGGCGCCGGCGAAATCTTTCAGATGGGTGCGGTTGGTGGTGCCGACCTCGACCAGCCTGCAGCCGGACTGGACCATGATGTCGGGCATCCGGAACGAGCCGCCGATTTCGATCAGCTCGCCCCGCGATGTCGGCACTTCCTTGCCCAGCGCAAAGGTGTTGAGGACCAGCATTACGGCGGCGGCATTGTTGTTGACGATGGTCGCGGCCTCGGCGCCGGTGATGGCGCAAAGTTGGTTTTCGATATGTTCGTCGCGGTCGCCGCGTTTGCCCTCACTGATGCGGTATTCGAGGTTGCTCGCGCCGCGTGCAGCGGCGGCGACGGCTTCGATGGCTTCTTCGGGCAGGGATGCGCGACCCAGATTGGTATGCAGCACCGTGCCCGTCAGGTTGAAGACCGGGCGCAGCGACGGGGCCGCATTCCGCGTGAGCGTCCCTGACACAGCCTCGAGGATCGCGGATTCTGCCGGTGGTTCGCCCCCGGAAGCGGCGAGGTTCTTGCGAATTCCGGCGAGAGTGGTGCGTATCGCTGCGGTGGTTTCCGCCCGCCCGAACGCCCCGATCAGCGGGGCAACCGCATCCGCTTTCAGCAACCGGTCGACCGATGGCAGCCGCGAGAGGGGAGAAGATGTTTTTTGCGTCATCACGCGGGGAGAATACCCGCTGTGACGGGATAGGCAATCGGTGCGATCGAGTGGTGCCAATATTGCGAAACCTGCGTATAAATCTCCTCAGGGTTTATCGACAAGAATACCCGGGGAGACGGATATGAGCGCCGAAAGATCATTCAGCAAGGAAGTGGAATCGCTGCGCCTGGGCGACGGCGAGGTCTTTCACGGCGAAGGCATTCTCGCCGTCACCAAGGCGCTTCTGCAGTCCGGCGTTGCATATGTCGGCGGCTATCAGGGTGCGCCGGTCTCCCATCTGCTGGACGTGCTGCTCGATGCCGAGGAGCTGATGGATGAGATGGGCATTCATGTCGAAACCGGCACGAACGAGGCGGCGGCGGCCGCCATGCTCGGCGCGTCCATCAACTACCCGCTGCGCGGGGCGGTGGGATGGAAATCCATTGTCGGCACCAACGTCGCGGCCGATGCGCTCAGCAATCTCGCCTCGCCCGGCGTGATCGGCGGGGCGCTGATCGTCAGCGGCGAGGATTACGGCGAAGGGGCGAGCGTCATTCAGGAACGCACGCTCTCGATGGCGATGAAATCGAGCATGTGGATGGTTGATCCCCGGCCCAACCTGACATCCATTGTTGATACGGTTGAAAAGTCGTTCGAGCTGTCGGAGGCGTCGAACACGCCGATCATCATGCAGCTGCGCATCCGCGCCTGCCATGTGCAGGGACGGTTCATCGCGAGGAACAACAAAAAGCCGCCGATCAACACGCGTGCGCGTCAGAAAGATCCGGCGCCGTTCAATTACGGGCGCCTCGCCCATCCGCCCGTGACCTTCGCGCAGGAAAAACTGAAGGTCGACCAGCGCCTGCCCGCGGCCCTGAAATTTATCCGCGACAACAATCTCAACGAATTCTTCGACGGCGATATCGGCCGGCTCGGCATTATCGTGCCGGGCGGGCTGTACAATACGCTGATCCGCCGTCTCGCCCGGCTCGGCCTCGCGGACGATTTCGGCAATAGCAGGATACCGCTGATGGTGCTCAACGTCGTGTACCCGCTGGTGCCGGATCAGGTGACAGAGTTTGTCGCCGGGAAAGATGCCGTGCTGGTGATCGAGGAGGGCAACCCCGAATATATCGAACACCAGATCAACACCATCCTGCGCAAGGCGGATATCCAGACCCGCCTCCACGGCAAGGACGTGTTCCCGATGGCGGGCGAATATAACGGCACCGTGATGCATCAAGGCCTGATGGGATTCATCGAGGCGGAGGGGCTCGGGATCGGCGATCCCGCGCATATCCGGGCGGAGGCCGATCGTATAGGCGCTGCAATGGCCGGGGCCGAAGCGGCGTTCCCGGCCGCCCTGCCGCCGCGCCCGCCGCAGTTCTGCACGGGCTGCCCCGAACGCCCGGTGTTTTCCGCGCTGAAACTGCTGCAGGAAGATGTCGGCAAGGTTCATATCGCCGCCGATATCGGTTGCCACGCTTTCGCGACGTTCGAGCCGTTTTCCATGGGCAATTCCATTCTCGGTTACGGCATGTCGCTTGCCAGCGCCGCAGCCGTCGCGCCGTTCCAGGACAAGCGCTCGATCTCGATCATGGGCGATGGCGGGTTCTGGCATAACGGCCTGACCACGGGCGTGATCGCGACCATGCTGAACGAGGGCGATTCAATCCTGGTGATCATGCAGAACGGGTTCACCTCTGCGACAGGGCAACAGTTCATCCCGTCCAGCGCCAAGGGCCGTGGCGGACGCAATCCCGGCATGTCCATCGAAAAGACGTTGCAAAGCCTGGGCGTGCCGTGGCTCCGCACGGTGCGCACCTATTCGGTCGCCGCCATGGTGGAGACGCTGCGCGAAGCGCTGACGACCCCTGAAAAAGGCCTGAAGGTCATCATCGCGGACGGCGAGTGCCAGCTTGCGCGACAGCGGCGTCTGCGCGGCGAGAATGCCGAGAAACTCAAAAGCGGCAAGCGGGTCGAACTGCCGCGCTTCGGCATCGACGACGAGGTCTGCACCGGCGATCATTCCTGTATCCGCCTGTCCGGCTGTCCGAGCCTCACGATCAAGCCGAACCCGGATCCCCTGCGGGACGATCCGGTCGCCAGCGTCAATAACAGCTGTGTCGGGTGCGGCTTGTGCGGCGAGGTCAGCCACGCGGCGGTGCTGTGTCCGTCGTTTTACCGGGCGGAGCGCGTGCGCAATCCCGGCATGTTCGAACGCGCGGTCGATGGCATGCGCAAATCCGTCATCGGCCTGCTTGCAGGGCGCGGCGCATGACCGCGCCGCTGACACTCCTGGTCGCCGCCCTTGGCGGCGAGGGCGGCGGGGTGCTGACAAGCTGGATCGTCAACGCCGCCCAGGACAGCAACCTGCCGGTACACGCAACCTCCATTCCCGGGGTCGCGCAGCGGACCGGGGCGACGACCTATTACATCGAAATATGGCCGCAGACCTGGGAAGAAACCGGCGGCGCCGAGCCCGTTTTCGCGCTCAGCCCGTCGCCCGGCGAAATCGATGTCTTCGCGTCTACCGAGCTGCTGGAAACCGGGCGGCAGATCCAGTCCGGCTTTGTGACGCCGGACCGCACCCTGCTGATCGCCTCGACCCACCGCGTGTTCTCGACGGCGGAGAAAATGAAGATGGGCGACGGCCGCGCCGACACCAAGCAGCTTGTCCAGGTGGCGGGCGACCGGTCCAGATCCCAGATATTCTTCGATATGGAAGACGCCGCGCGCAACGCCGGCGCGCATATCAGCGCGGTCCTGCTGGGCGCCATCGCCGGTTGCGGCGCACTGCCGATCTCGGACGAGACGTTCCGCGCCGGCATACGCGCCGAAGGGAAGGCGGTCGACGTCAACCTCGCCGGTTTCGAGGCGGGCCTGAAGGCGGCGAAAGGCGATGTCGCCGTCCGCGCGCTGCAGCCGGAGGACCGGTTCGCCCATGTGACGGTTCCCCCCGGTCTTTTGCAGCGCGCCGGCACCTTTCCCGCCGCGGTGCAGCCGACGCTGGACCATGCGATGCGGCGGCTGATCGACTTCCAGGATGCGGCCTATGCCGGTCTGTATCTTGACCGGTTGGCACCCTATGCCGACGGCGATGCGGAGGTTCTGGCGCGGGTCGCCCGGTATCTGGCCGTGCGCATGTCGTTCGAGGACGTGATCCGTGTCGCGCAGGCAAAAACCCGTCCTGAGCGCCTTGCCCGTATCCGGGCCGAAGCCGGCGCGGCAGAAGGCGATACGGTGAAAGTGACCGAATTCCTGAAGCCCGGCATTGCGGAATTCTGCGATGTCCTGCCGGAAGGGATCGCCCGCCGGGTACTGGCGCGGGCGGAGAAATCCGAAAAACTGCGGACGTGGCACCGGGGGATGGAGCTGAATTCGTCCTCGGTCACCGGCTTTGCAAAGCTGAAGACTCTGGCGGGCATGCGCCGCTGGCGACGCAGCACCTGGCGTTTCCGCCGCGAACAGGAATCGATCGAGGCATGGCTGGGCCTGATTGCGCAGGCACAGAAACTGAATGCGGGACTGGCCGCGGAAATCGCCGAATGCGCCCGTCTGATCAAGGGCTACAGCGACACGCATGTGCGCGGCACCGGCAATTTCGGGCGGATCAATGCCGCCCTGATCGGCCCGGCACTGAGCGGGAAAATCGATGCAGGTACCGCGGCGGCGAATATTGCGGCTGCCCGCGAGGCGGCGCTTGCCGATCCCGACGGCATCGCATTGACGAATATGCTGTCCGCCAGCGCGGCACCGGTATCGGGGGCCCGGGAGGCGGCCGAATGAAACGCGGTCTCTGTCTCAGTCTCGCCGTCCTTGCGCTCTTCGCCGCCCCCACCGCGCGGGCCCAGGTGCCGCCCAGCGCGGCCGAGTATGCGTCGTATGAAGGCCTGCATGCCGCCAGCGCCAAAGGCGATATCGCGGCCATCCGGCGGCTGGCTGCCGATAAAAACCGGCTGAACGCGCGGGATTCCTATGGCCGCACGCCCCTGATGGTGGCCGCGTATGCCCGGCAATACGAATCCGCGGCCGCATTGATGGCGGCCGGCGCAGATGTCGATGCGCTTGAGCGGGATCGCTACGATGTGGTCACGATCGCCTCGGTCGCCAATGATCCGAAGATGCTGAAACTGGTTCTTGCCGGTGGCGCCAAGCCAGGCCAGACGACCAGCCCCTATGACGGCACGGCGCTGATTGCCGCCGCCCATCTCGGACATGTTGAAGTGGTCCGGACGCTGATTGCCGCCGGCGCACCGCTGGATCATGTCAATAACCTGAACTTGACCGCGCTGATCGAATCCATCGTTCTCGGCGACGGCGGCCCCGACCATATCGCCTGCCTGAAAGCGCTCATCGACACCGGGTCTGACGTTAACATATCCGATGGCAACGGTGACTCTCCCCTGCTGCTGGCAGAACGTAACGGGTATGACGAAATTGTACGCCTGCTGAAAGCCGCCGGCGCGAAGTAGTCGCTATTGACGAGGACTGCGGCGGCGCCGATCTACTGCGTCTGTTCCTTGGTTTTCAGGAACCGCACGTCCGGCCAGTCCTTCGCGGCTGTTTCGAGATGCCATGCATTGCGGGCGAGGAAGACGGGCATGTCGTCATGGTCGTCGGCGACAGCGCCCCGGTTCGCATCGATGAATTTTTTCAGCATGTTGTGATCGGCCGCTTCGACCCAGCGGGCGGTGTGCAGGGTTGAAGGTTCGAACCTCACCGGCACGTCGTATTCGGAGCGGATACGGTCCGCCATGACCTCGAACTGCAGTGCGCCGAGCACGCCGACGATCCAGTCGGTGCCGATCCGCGGTTTGAATACCCGCGCGACGCCTTCTTCGGCGAGCTGCTGCAATGCCCGGCCCAGGTGCTTCGCCCGCATCGGGTCGGTCGGGTGGACGGAGCGCAGCATTTCCGGCGCAAAGCTCGGGATACCGGTAAAACGCAGTTCCTCGCCGTCGGTCAGCGCATCGCCGATCCGCAGATTGCCGTGGTTCGGAATGCCGATGATGTCGCCTGCATAGGCGTCTTCGGCAGTTTCGCGGTCGCGCGCCAGGAACAGCATCGGATTATGCAGGTTGACCTGCTTGCCGCTGCGGACATGGCGCAGCTTCATGCCGCGTTTGAAATGACCTGAAGACAGCCGGAAGAAGGCGATACGGTCCCGGTGCTTGGGATCCATGTTGGCCTGGATCTTGAACACGAAACCGGTGACGTGGTCTTCTTCCGGGTCGACCATGCGTTCTTCAGCCTTCTGCGGGCGCGGCGGCGGCGCCATCGAAACCAGCCCTTTGAGCAGTTCCTGCACGCCGAAATTATTGACGGCGCTGCCGAAAAAGACCGGGCTCAGCGTGCCTTCGCGGTACGCGTCAAGGTCGAGCGGCGGACACAGCCCCATCGCCATGGGGACTTCCTCGCGCAGCTTCTCGACCGCATGGGGCGGCAACAGCTCGTCCAGTTTGGGGTCGTCCACGCCTTTGCAGATCGTCTCCGCGCCACCGTCGTCGGCGATTTTGCCGGCGGCGTTGCCCTTCTTCATCAGGACAAGCCGGTCGTCGATCGTGTCGTAACAGCCAAGGAAATCGCGGCCCATGCCGATCGGCCAGCTTGCCGGCGTCACGTCCAGGGCAAGGGTCTCCTCGATCTCTTCCAGAAGCTCGAACGGCTCCCGGCTCTCGCGGTCGAGCTTGTTGATGAAGGTGATGATCGGCATGTCGCGCAGGCGGCAGACCTCGAACAGCTTCCGCGTCTGCGCCTGGATTCCGCGCGCCGCGTCGATCACCATGACGGCGGAATCGACCGCGGACAGGGTGCGGTAGGTGTCCTCGCTGAAATCCTCGTGGCCGGGCGTGTCGAGCAGGTTGAAGGTGCAGCCGCCGTATTCATAGGTCATGACCGATGAGGCGACCGAAATGCCGCGCTCGGCCTCGACCTTCATCCAGTCCGAATGCGCGCGCCGCGCATCGCCACGGGCCTTTACCGCGCCGGCCGTCTGGATCGCGCCGCCGAACAGCAGCAGCTTTTCGGTCAGCGTGGTCTTGCCCGCATCGGGGTGGGAGATAATGGCGAAGGTCCGCCGGGCGGCGATTTCGCCACTGTGAGCGCTCATGGCTGTGTCCAGAAACAGGGGTCCGCACCGAGAGGCGGGGTGACCCGCAATATAAGCCTGTCGGCGGGGAATTCCAGCATCCGTTGCATATCGCAAAGTGACGCATCGCGCGGTAACATGGCGCCATAGGGATGGAACGGGAGACAACGCCATGGATACCGGCACGATAACGACGCTCGACTACCAATCCGCTTTTGGCAATGAATTCGCCACCGAAGCGCTGCCGGGCGCCCTGCCGGACGGGCAGAATTCGCCGCAGCGCGCGCCTTACGGGTTGTATGCGGAACTGATCAGCGGCACCGCTTTCACCCAGCCGCGGGCAGATAACCTGCGGACCTGGGTTTATCGGTTACGGCCGTCGGCGGTGCACGGCGCATTCCGGCAGGTCGATAACGGCGGGGTGCGCACGCCTCCCTTCGACGAAGGCGTGCTGACGCCGCAGCAGATGCGCTGGGACCCGGCGCCGATCCCGGCAGAAAAAACCGACCTGATCGCGGGCATGATGACGCTCGGCGGAAACGGGGATGCAAATGCCCAGGCCGGTATCGGCATTCATATCTATACGGCGAACGCCTCGATGGACGGCCGCTACTTTTACAATGCCGACGGCGAGATGCTGTTCGTTCCCCAGCAGGGGCGTTTGCGCCTGGTCACCGAAATGGGTGTTGTCGAGGCGGCCCCGAACGAGATTGTCCTGGTGCCCCGAGGGATCAAGTTCCGCGCCGACCTGCCGGACGGGCCGTCGCGCGGGTATGTGTGCGAAAACTACGGGGCGGCTCTGCGGCTGCCCGATCTCGGCCCTATCGGGTCCAACGGTCTCGCCAATGCGCGCGATTTTCTCTCGCCGGTGGCCTCATTCGAGGATGTCGAGGGCGATTTTGAACTGGTCGCGAAGTTCGGCGGCAACCTCTGGTCCGCGCCGATCGGCCATTCGCCGCTCGATGTGGTCGCCTGGCACGGGAATCTCGGACCCTACAAATACGACCTCGCAAAATTCATGGCCATCGGCTCGATCAGTTTCGATCATCCCGATCCGTCGATTTTCACGGTCCTGACATCGCCATCGGGGCCGGCGGGACTCGCCAATGTCGATTTCGTCATTTTCCCGCCCCGCTGGCTGGTGGGCGAGCACACGTTCCGTCCGCCCTGGTATCATCGGAATATCATGAGCGAGTTCATGGGGCTGATCCTCGGCCAGTATGATGCAAAGCCGGAAGGATTCGTGCCGGGCGGGGCCAGCTTGCACAACATGATGTCGGCGCACGGGCCAGATGACGGCGCTTTCGCGAAAGCGACGAATGCGGAGCTCAAGCCCGAATTCCTGGGCGCGACCATGGCCTTCATGTTCGAAACCCGCTATCCGATCAGGTTGACAGACTGGGCCGCGAACAGTCCCCAGATCCAGGCCGGCTACCAGGATTGCTGGCAGGGTCTGCAGAAAAATTTCAACGGGAAGAAATAAGAATGCCAAAGCTGAACGAAACGCACGATGCCTCGCTGACAAGCTGGGTCGACAGCGCAAACGAACCCGGTGCCGATTTTCCGATCCAGAACCTGCCTTTCGGGGTCTACACCGACCCGCAGAGCGGAAAGGGGAAGGTCGGTATCGCCATCGGCGACATGATCCTCGATGTCACGGCGGCGCGCGCACAGGGCGTGATCGGCGGCGCGGCGGACGATGCCGCCGGCGCCTGCGCGGGCGAGACACTGAACGGGCTGATGGCGATGGGCGGGCGGCACTGGTCGGCCCTGCGCGCGGCGGCGTCGAAGGCGCTGCGATACGACACGGAGGAAGGCGAAGCGGCCGAGGCACTGGCCGGGGAAATTCTCGTCGCGCAGGACGATGTGACCATGCGTCTGCCGGCGCAGATCGGTGACTATACCGATTTCTATGCGTCGATTTTTCATGCGACCAATGTCGGCATGATGTTGCGGCCCGATAACCCGCTGATGCCGAATTACAAGTATATCCCCATCGCCTATCACGGGCGCGCATCCTCCATCGTGGTCGGCGGCGGAACCTGCAAGCGCCCGGTGGGACAGACCAAGGCGCCGGACGCCGACGCGCCGTCTTTCGGCCCGTCCATGGCCTTCGATTACGAGACCGAGATTGCGTTCTATGTCGGGCCGGGCAACCCGATGGGGCAGCCTGTGTCGCTCGAAGAGGCCGAGGATCATATCTTCGGTCTGAGTATCCTGAACGACTGGTCCGCGCGCGACATCCAAGCCTGGGAATACCAGCCGCTCGGCCCGTTTCTGGCGAAAAGCTTCGCTTCCCACGTTTCTCCCTGGATTGTCACCATGGAGGCGCTGGCACCGTTCCGGCGCGCTGCCTACAAGCGTCCAGACGGCGACCCGGCGCCGCTGCCGTATCTGTCGTCAGCGGCGAATGAGGCCGAAGGGAGCTTCGATGTGCAGATAGAGGTCTCGATCGCGTCGGCAAAGATGCGGGCCGAGGGAATCGCGCCCGAAGTGCTGGCGGTCACCAACATGCGGAACCTGTACTGGACGATCTTCCAGATGCTCACCCATCACACGTCCAACGGCTGCAAGCTGCGGCCGGGCGATATGATGGGGACGGGGACGATTTCCGGGGAGACGGAAGATTCGCTGGGCTCGATCCTTGAAATCACCAAGCGCGGGGCCAACCCGATTACGCTGCCGACCGGGGAGGAGCGGAAATTCCTCGGTGACGGCGACGAGGTGATCATGCGCGCCTGGTGCGAGCGCGAAGGGGCGCGCGGGATCGGCTTCGGCGAATGCCGGGCGGTGATCGAGGGGGCTTAAAGGCTTCTCTTGAGAATCCGGGACACGGCGCCATCCCCACGGATGTGGGTAATTTCCGGCGCCGCCCCGGGGCGGCCGCGTCGATTGACCCGTATCAAGGACGTCCGTGCAGGGATTTGCAGAATCTGCATCCTATCGGAGATTCAGCATGACCGTGACGAAAGACGGCTTCACTCGGGCGGCGGGTTCCTGCAACGCCAAAGACGTCATCGCTTTCCGCCGGGAGCGCCGGGGCGGAGAGGCGATTCGGGCCGGGCTCCCCGGCGAGACCGACAGCCGGCCCCGGCCCCCGGC
>JAYOMI010000100.1:9768-12610 GCA_038120765.1 Rhodospirillaceae bacterium | reverse complement strand
CGCGATGTCGGCAAATTTTACGACATAGGAGTTCGGAATAACGTGGTTGTAGGCATCGATGCTCGGCATTTGAACTCCCTCGGATTTTGACCCCGATGATAGATCGTCGGCAGCGTTGTGCAAAACCCCTTCGATGTGCTGATATCCATGGTGCACAAGAATCGGACGTTCGACGGGATGATTGCCGAAGAGCGACGGAAGGGGGGCAGGCGGCTCAATTGCGCGTGGCCCGAAAAAAGACCAGGGAGAAACCGGAAATGGCTGGACCGCTCAACGGCGTACGCGTCATCGAACTGACGACCATGATCACCGGTTCGCTTTGCGGACAGATGCTCGCGGATATGGGCGCGGACAACATCAAGGTCGAGAAGATCGAAGGCGGGGACATGTTCCGCGCGTGGCGCGGCGGCAGCTATTCGGCGCAGTTCGGGGCCTATAACCGCAACAAACGGTCGGTCACGCTCGATATGCGCTCGGACGAAGGGCGTGAAATCCTGCTGAAGCTGGTGGAAACCGCGGATGTGCTGGTCGAGAACTTCCGACCCGGCGTCATGAAACGCCTGAAGTTGTCGGTCGGGGAACTGCGGGAACGCAACCCGCAACTGATCGTCTGTTCGATATCCGGCTTCGGCGAGGACGGTCCGTATGAGAAGCGCCCGGCATACGATGCCGTGGCGCAGTCGCTGTCCGGTATTGCCAGCCTGTTTGTCGACCCCGAAAACCCGCAGACGACCGGCCCCACGATCAGCGACAACATCACCGGCATCAATGCGTGTTACGGCATCATGGCGGCACTGTTCGAACGCGAGCGGGGCGGGCCGCCAAGGACTCTCAGCGTGAACATGCTTGAAAGCTCGATCTGGTTTCTGCCCGATCCGTTCGCCAACCTCACCCAGCAGAATATCCAGCCGAGTCCCACATCGCGCTCCGAAGCATCGCAGTCCCACGCGATGCGCTGCGCCGACGGCAAGCTGCTGGCGGTTCACCTGTCATCGCAGGAAAAATTCTGGCAGGGCGTGACGGAGGCGTTTCATCTCGAACACATGCGCGACGATCGGCGCTACGCCGACCGGATGAGCCGGATCGCGAACTATTTCGACATGGGCGCGGAGTTCAAAGGGGCGGCGATCACCCAGCCCCGGGCCTATTGGGTGCCGCGCCTCGAAGAAGCCGATGTCCCGTACGCGCCGATCAACACGCTGCCCGATGTATTCGACGATCCGCAGGTGAAGCATCTGGATACGTTTTTCGAAATCGAACACCCGAAGGAAGGCAAGCAGACCTTTTCCCGACGCGCCGTCTACATCGACGGCAACCGCGACGACCAGCCCATGAACCCACCACCGCAATTGGGTGAGCATACGGAAGAGGTGCTTGGCGAACTGGGGATGGATGCGGAGGCGGTGGCGGCGTTGCGGGAAAGGGGGGTGATCGGCTAGCCTTCCGGTCCAGTTGTATTCGGTAGAATCACTTTCGAAGAGACAATCGCCCATCAATTGCCGCAAGTCCGACGCCGATAAAGATCAGGCCGATCACGTGCTGTACCAGCAGTATTTCGCCCAGACCAAAAATGCCGAGTGCCAGGGCACTAACCGGGATCAGGAATGTGACGAGCACGAGATTGGTCGCACCGGCTTTTTCCAGGATGCGGAAATACAGGTAATACGCCAGCGCCGTGGAGACGGAGCCGAGGCCGACAAGCGCGGCGATGGTGTCGATGCGGGGCGCGGGCAGGGACCATGGCGCATCGATCAGGATGGCCATCGGTATCAGGACACCACAGGAGGCAATGAGCTGTCCGGTAGCGGTGGTATTTGCCGATAGGCCCATGCCGCGGAACTGCCGGCCGAAGATGGCGCCGAAACCGTATGCCAGAGCCGCGCCGAGCACGGCGAGTTGAGCGATCACGGCGGTGCCGATACCCTCCAGCAGGTCGATGCCGAGCATGATCGCGACGCCGACAAAACCGGCAAGGACGCCGATTGTCTTGGCACCGGTAATCTTTTCGTCGGTCGTTGCGAAATGCGCGACGAGAACCGTGAAGATCGGCGTGGTGGCGTTCAGGATGGAGGCGAGGCCTGAAGCGGTCTCCTTCTGACCCCAGACGATCAGACAGAACGGGATCACGTTATTGATCAGCGCCAGGAAAAACAGCGCCCGCCATATTTTCCATTCGCGCGGCAGGCGTTCGCCGGAAAACCAGACGAGGGCCATCAGGATGGCCGCCGCGATCATCACCCGGACCGCAACGATGGTGAAGACTGGCAGTTCGCGTACCGCGATTTCCTGAAAGAAGAACGTGCCGCCCCAGACGACAGACAACAGGATCAGCATCCCCCATACGCCAGGAGACATGGTCACGGCGGATCTGCTGACCGGCACTCTTTACCCGTCAGATCGATGTCTGGAGAAGCCGGCTTC
Organism: Rhodospirillaceae bacterium; assembly: GCA_038120765.1. Taxonomy (GTDB): domain Bacteria; phylum Pseudomonadota; class Alphaproteobacteria; order MPNO01; family UBA830; genus CAXBCP01. The sequence goes on along the minus strand of JAYOMI010000100.1, from coordinate 10,189 downwards.
GACGTCGAGCGCCATGCAAGGCTAGTCCGGAGCTCGGTATTCGATGTTGTTGATGAACTCCACCACCGACGGCACGATCGGGTTTTCCATTTCTTCGCGGATATGGCCGATCAGTCCGGCGGCGCGGCCGACGGCGGCGACGGCGCGCATCGTTTCGACCGGGAAGTCGACCTCGTTCAGGACGGCGCCGAGCGCGCCTGTGACATTCAGCGTCAGCGGCTTGCCGCGAGCTTTCTCGATTTCCTCGGCGAGGATCTTGGCAAGCTCGATATATTCGCCGGTCGCGCCGCCTTCCATGGCGATCTGGAACATGCGGTCGGCGCGCGGATCGGTCGGGAAATAATAGGGATGCCCGTAGCCGGGGATGAATTTCTTTTCCTCTTTGAACCGCTGCACCACGCCCGCAGCCCATGTCCGCTTG
>JAYOMI010000100.1:9153-9758 GCA_038120765.1 Rhodospirillaceae bacterium | reverse complement strand
AACGCGGCTCGTCGGACGGACGCCAGCGCCGGATGTGGCCCCCCGCCTCGTCGGGATCATGGAATCGCCATCCCGCGCCCGCCATCGTGCCGGCGAACTTGTTGCCGACCATCATCGCGCCGGCGATCATCGGCAGCTGGATGTCGTCGGGCAGGGAATCATGTACCATCCGGGCGACCAGCGCCGTCGGCGTAATGCCGTGATCCATGAGAATGACCATGCAGGCGTCGAACGTGCGCACATGGTTTTCCGGCAGGTCGCGCCCCGTCACCAGCAGATAGAACGTTTCCGCAAAGGTTTTGACGCCGACGACCTCGCTGAGAACGTCCTTGCCGCGCATGCGGAAACGTTTGGTGTCGGATGTCGGCGTACCGATACGGGTGAATGGTCTGTCGGCCATGGCGGAGCTCCATGTTATGAATTTTCAGCCAATTTACGCACGGATACGGCAGGCGTCCAACGGGGAGAAAGCTTCATATGCTTATCCTACGTCTTGTCCGGCGAGTTCAAGAGTGCTTAAATCAATTTCAAGTGGTGAGTAACCAACAACAGACAATAAAAATGGAGGACATCATGAAGAAATTTCTATCATCTGGCGCCGCCGT
>JAYOMI010000100.1:7416-9143 GCA_038120765.1 Rhodospirillaceae bacterium | reverse complement strand
GCTTACTCTGTCGGCGCCCGCGTCTGCAGCAGACCTGAAGTTGCTGACAAGCTGGAACACCGATAACTGGCCGACCTACGCCGCGCTCGACATGTTCGAGAAGAAGGTCAAGGCGATCGGCAACGGCAAAGTGACGATTTCCATCAGCGGCAAGGAGGTTGTGCCACCTTTCGAACAATTGCAGCCGGTGTCTGCGGGCGTGTTCGACATGCTCTATACTCACGGTATCTACCACGCCGGTAGCAAGGGGCTCGCCTTCACGATGGACGCGGTCGCGCCGGGGCCGAAAAAGCGCCGTGATGCGGGCCTGATCGATTACATTGATAAATACTACCAGAAGCATAACAACATGAAGTTGCTAGGCCTCGTCGCGAACAGCAATCAGGGCTATCACATCTTCCTCAAAAAACCGCTCGCAGACGGGGCATTCAAGGGCAGTAAAATCCGTGGCACGTTGAGCTATCACGGGGTCATCCGCCTTCTGGGCGGTTCGCCGGTCGTCTTGCCGGGCGGTCAGATATACACGGCGCTTGAAAAAGGCGTCATCGATGGTGCCGCCTGGCCTGCCGCCGGAATGCTGACGATGAAGCATTACGAAGTCGCGAAGTTCAAAGTCCGCCCCACATTCGGGACGACGAATACCGGGTTCTGGATCAATCTTGCCAAGTGGAAGACGCTGACCAAGGCGGAACAGGATGTGCTGATCACGGCTGCCAAGCAGACCGAAATCGAGATGCCTGCCGAAGGCGACAGAATTCTCGCCGAAGAATCGAAAGAGCTCGAAAAATTCGGTGTCAAAGAGACGATGCTGACCGACGAAATGGCTGCGAAGGTCCGGGAGACATTCTCAAGCGACATGTGGACGATCGCGCAGAAGTGCTGTTCCGACGGTGTGAACGAACTGCGTGCTCTTGCCCGGAAAGCGGGGCTGAGTAATTAAGCGGGCATTGAAAAACCGCGCATAGCGGCAGTTTGATGCTTCGTCCCATCCTATGGGTGCATGACAGACTTACCGATCTGGGGTTCCAGCTCGGTAAGCTCTGTCTGGCCGTTATTTTGTTCTCATATTGCTACGAGGTCGTTGCACGCTACCTGTTCAACGCACCTACGTGGTGGGCGGACGAGGCGGTTTCCTATTCCCTGTGTATCGGGTGTTTCCTGATGATGCCGCACGTGACCCGTGAGAAGGGTCATGTGGCGGTTACATTCTTGCTGGAAATGATCCCGGCTGAGAAAGCGAAACCAGCGCATTGGGTGATCTACCTGATCGGATTTCTGGTCTGCGCGGCCGCGACCTGGGTAAACTTGGATGAAAACATCCGCCAGGTTGTAAACGACGTGCACATGATGAAAGTGAAGCCGTTTCCGAAATACTACATTTCGGTCTTCATCACCTTCGGGTTCGGTATGTCGGCATTGCATTATCTGCGGATGCTGGACTACCGGAAGATCGTGGTGAGCGGGGCCAACACCGGGTCTTACGAATAATGGTGTGGTGGGCCGTACTGACCGTCGGGCTGACGCTCCTGCTGGCGTGTTTTATGTCCGGTATGCCGATTTTCATCGCGTTCCTCCTGATCAACCTTGTCGGTGTGTTGATAATTCTGGGCCAGCCCGGATTCGGTATGGTCGCGAACTCCATATTCGAAACGACGAATTTTGCCGACCTCTCGGCAATTCCGCTTTTTATCATGATGGGCGAGCTTCTTTTCCGCTCAGGGTCCATC
>JAYOMI010000100.1:0-7406 GCA_038120765.1 Rhodospirillaceae bacterium | reverse complement strand
ATTCGATTCAGTCGACAAGCTGGTAGGCAAGGTAAAGGGGCGCCAATACGTTTTATGTATCGCGCTGTCGACCATATTTGGTGCGTTGTCCGGGGCGGCGATGGGCGTGGCGGCGATGATGGCGCGCACACTGCTGCCGGGCATGCTGGATCGTCGCTACGACGCGAAGATGTCGACCGGCGCGATTTTGGCCGGCGCGTCCCTGGCTCCTATCATCCCGCCCAGCGTCTTGGTGATAATTATCGGGACGCTTGCCAATGTATCTATTGCGGGAATGCTGATCGCCGGGATTTTACCGGGCCTGATGCGAGCGATAATGTTCCTGATCTATACTCTCGGGCGGGTGCGCCTGAATCCTGAACTTGCGCCGGAAGATGCGGCGACATCGACGGTCGATGTCGGTCTGGGCGAAAAACTGCACGCAATTCTGCGGGTTTTGCCGTTTGCACTGATAATTTTCTGCGTGATGGGGCTGATCCTGCTCGGCATCGCAACGCCGTCCGAATCGGCTGCGACCGGGGTGATCGGTTCGATGATTACCGCCGCATATTATCGCAAGCTCAACTGGAAAATGATCTCGGAATCGCTGTCATCGGCAGCGTTTATCGCCAGCATGATTTTGGTGATCATGGCGAGTTCCAAGATGTTCAGTCAGCTTCTGGCTTTTACCGGCTCGACGCGCGAACTGACGCAGGTCGTCGCAGGGCTCGATCTTTCAGCCTACGTAATGTTGTTCATTATGATGCTGATCCCTTTTATTCTCTGCATGTTTATCGACCAGATCGCATTGATGCTGGTGGTAATTCCCATTTACCAGCCATTGATTAAGTCGCTGGAATTCGACCCTATCTGGTTCTGGCTTCTGATGTTGCTCAACGTGACGGTAGGAGGGATGACGCCGCCGTTCGGCTATACAATATTCGCCTTCAAGGGGGCGACCGACAGGGTAACCCTGCAGCAGATATTCAGCGCCACATGGCCATTCGTCGCTATCTTCCTGCTGGGTATGCTGGTGATTGCCGTATTCCCGCCTATCGCCACGTTCCTGCCGGGATTTCTCTGACCTGCAAGATGGTTGGCCTTGCCGTAGCCACGGTAACCCTTTGGCGTATGTCGGATTTATGTCTACAATAAGAATCCAACAGTCCACCAATGGAGACGGAGTTAATGGAACTCCCTACAGGCAACGAACGCTATTTCCGGATGAGTGTCGAGGAATTCGATACCGAAAAGCTGCTGACGAACGCGGCCCGACAGCGGGATCAGCGTGGCTTTGACGACGTTCTCATCATCGATGTCGATGCCCATCACTATGAAACCGAATCCATGGTCGAAATCGTCGAATTCATCGAGGATCCGGTGCTGCGCCAGCTGGCGCGGTCGGCCCAGCAGATCGCCCACCGCGGATCCATGTTCACGCTCGGGCGCGCCGGCTATCAGGATATCGGCGGACGGGTGACCCGGTATCCGCTCCGGTCGCTGGAACAGACGCCGGACGACGGGAAACACCGGGATGTGCATCTCAGCCACCGCTGGATGGACGCGATGGGCGTCGATTACGCCTGCGTCTTCCCGACGCCAATGCTGGGGCTTGCCATGCACCCGCAGCCGGATGTCGAGGTTTGCCTGGCGCGTGCCTATAACCGCTGGCTGGTCGAGAAGGTTCTGCCCGGTTCGCCGCGCATGAAGTCAATGCTGTATCTGCCGTTCAACGATCCGGCGGCGGCGCTGAAGATCGTCGAGGATTTCGGAGACGCCGAAGGGGTGATCGGGTTCATGGTCACGTCGGTGCGTCATCGTCCGGTGCATCATAACGATTACATGAAAATATACGCTGCCATCCAGGAACGCGGCCTGCCGATCGGTTTCCATTCCGGATTCAACTGGGACGATCCCATGTTCCGCACCTGTAACCGCTTCCTGGCGGTGCATGCGCTGGGCTTCACCTGGTACAACGTCGTGCATTGCACCAACTGGGTACTGAACGGCATGAACGAGCGGTTCCCGAATCTGCCGGTCATCTGGATTGAATCAGGCATTTCATGGATTCCGTTCCTGATGCAGCGTCTCGATACGCAGTACCGGATGCGGTCTTCGGAATGTCCGATGCTCAGAAAACTGCCCAGCGATTACATGCGGGATATGTATTACACTACGCAGCCGATGGAGATGCCGGACGACATGGATCTGCTGGAAGGCACCTTCAAGGCGATGAATGCCGAGACCCAGCTATTGTGGGCATCGGATTATCCGCATTGGGATATGGATATCCCGAGCGTCATCTGGGACTTGCCGTTTATAGATGAGAAGGCGAAACGAAATATTCTGGGGGAAACGGCCCAGAAAATCTTCAAACTGGATGTCAGCGCACGGCATCCAAACCATTCGTCGGCCGTCGCCGCCGAATGATGTGATCCTGCAGCAATGATCTTTGTGTCAACCGCTTGACTGAAAAGGGCGGTCTGATACCACTGTGTCCATACGCAGGCGTACGTTAATAGTTTAAAGGCCGAATAAATGGTCTTACCGGGAGCGCGAAATGGAAGTTGATATGTTGGGAAGCGCCATACAGGCGTTCCAGAACATGGCTGATCTGGAGAGACTGGGCTTTCTCTCTTTTGGTGTTTTGATCGGACTGGTACTCGGGGTGATTCCCGGCCTGGGCGGGCTCGTCGGTCTGTCGTTGCTGTTGCCGTTCACGTTCAATATGGACCCCTATACCGCTCTGGCCTTCATGATGGGGCTGCAGGCGGTCGTTGTAACGTCGGATACGATACCTGCCGTCCTGTTCGGGGTGCCGGGTACCGTCGGGTCGGCGGCGACGATTCTTGACGGCTATCCGATGGCCCGGAAAGGCGAGGCAGGCCGTGCCTTCGGCGCTGCGTTCTCCGCGTCTGTGCTCGGCGGACTTTTCGGCGCGTTGCTGCTTGGCATCAGCGTGCCGATCCTGCGGCCGCTGGTGCTGGAAATCGGGTCCCCTGAACTGCTTGCGATATGCGTCTTCGGCCTTTCGCTGGTGGCGGTGCTCTCCGGCGGTTCGCCCCTGAAAGGACTGGCGGGCGCCTGTATCGGGCTGCTGGTCGCGACGGCGGGCGACGATCCTCAAACCGGCACGCTACGCTGGACCTTCGATTCCCTTTACCTGTGGGATGGTCTGCCGGTCGTTCCGCTTGCTCTGGGACTGTTTGCGATCCCCGAACTCGGCGATATGGCTATCACCAAGCAATCGATCAATGTGAAGGACGAAGACAAACAGGATGCCCGTTTCGGACAGATTGAAGGTATCAAGGATACCTTCCGAAACTGGTTCCTCGTCATTCGATGTGCATCCATTGGCGCGGCGCTTGGCGCCGTTCCGGGCATCGGCGCGTCGGTCATTGACTGGATCGCTTACGGCCATGCCGCGCGTACCGAAAAAGGCGCGCCGGAGACCTTCGGCAAGGGCGACGTTCGCGGTGTCATCGCATCGGAATCGTCCAACAACGCGAAGGAAGGCGGGGCGCTGGTCCCGACGATTGCCTTCGGTGTCCCGGGTTCGGCCTCTATGGCCCTTATCCTCGGGGCGTTTCTGATCCACGGGCTCGTCCCGGGGCCGGAAATGCTGACGACCCGGCTGGACGTGACCTACACACTTGTCTGGTCGGTCGCGATCGCCAACGTTCTCGGCGCGGGTATCTGCTTTGCCTTTGCCAATGAGCTGGCCAAAGTCGCGCTTGTCCGTATCGGCGTTCTGGCGCCGGTGGTTCTGGCGATCACCTTTATCGGTGCCTTCCAGGGCTCGCGTCAGTGGGGCGATATCTACGCGCTCCTGCTGTTCGGGCTTCTCGGCTGGATCATGAAGCGTCTGCGCTGGCCGCGGCCGCCGCTTATCCTCGGCTTCGTGCTCGGCGGTCTGGTGGAACGCTACATGTTCATATCGGTCGAGCGCTATGGCGCGGACTGGCTCTGGATCTGGCGCGATTTCGGTGACGGCGACGTTAAATTTGCGCCCTATGTCCCGATTATCTTCGCGGTAACCCTGTATGGGGTGCTGACCCCCATCATCAAGGGGTACCGGGCGCGGGCGAAAGCCAACAAGGCATCCAGCAAGTTCGGCTTCCAGAGAGAGGCGATCAATCCGGATCTGATTTTCGCGATACTGCTTTTTGCGATGTTTGCGGCCGCTTTCAGCATAGCCTCGACATGGGAATTCGGCGCAAGACTGATCCCTCAGGTCGTCTCGGTCTGCGCCATGATCTTTATCGGCTGGCTTGTCCTGTCGGCGTTGTTTGTCGCGCCGGGACAGAAGGAAGTCCTCGACGATGACGGGATACCCGGGCGCGGGGAGGGCGGCACCGAACCGGTGCAAACCGACGTCCACTTCGACATCAGCGCGGATTACGGCGACCTGTCGGGACCGGAGATCACGAAGCGGGTTCTCAACTATTTCGCTTGGCTGCTGGCTTTCTTCGGCGTTGCCGCCGTTATAGGCCTGCTCCCGGCCATGTTCTTCTTCATGGTCGCGTATATCAGGCTGGAAGGCAAAGAGAGCTGGCGTCTGACGCTTATGGTTTCCGGCGGGGTATGGATCGTGTCCTATCTCCTGTTCCATGAGCTGCTGGTGATCCCGTGGCCGCAGACATTGCTGGGGGACTGGTTCCCCGTCCTGCGGACGATCCCGGCAATCAACATGTTCTGACGGGCGTCTTCCGAGCGCACAAAAAAACACCCCGGAGCGTCTGCTCCGGGGTGTTTTCGTATCGGCATATGCCGGGTTTATTTGAACCCGAGAATCGCCTTCAGCTTGGCGATGGTCGCGGGCGGCGTCGCATAGGCATCGGCGACAAGCTTGTCGAGAACTTCACCGCTTACCGGTTCGATCGGTGTGCGGCGCTTCTTGGCATTTTCCAGGAACTTGGGATCCGCCATCATTGCCATGAACGACTTGCGAAGCGCCGCGACACGGGGCTTCGGAACTTCATGGTGCAGCCAGAAGCCCATCCCGATCTTCGGGGCAGTTTCAATGAAGGCGACCATGTCTTTCGCTTCCTTGCTCTTAACGAGACTGGCGAGCTGCGGTACGTTGGGAAGTTCCGGAATGACACCGCCATACTGAACCAGATGAACGAGCAGGTTGTCCCGCAGCCAGGTCGGCTTGCCGGCCGTCCAGCCTGACCAGTACTGCATCCGGCCGCTGACTTCCTGGGCTTCCATCGCCTTGTTGACGGCGCCGCCACCTTTGTAGCGTTTGACGACCTTGAACGTGGTACCGAGAACCTCGTTCATCCTGGTCGGGGTGATGTAGGTTTCAGAGCCAAGACCGGTAGATCCCATCGGGATTTCGATCTTCTCGGCCTCTTCGAGGGTTTTTGCGGCCGCTGTGTGCCAGACGGAGACGACGGCGGGTCTCGGTGTCAGCGAACCGAGCCATTGAAACTTTGAGGCATCGAATTTTACGGACCGCAGCAGTGGCGCAAAAACCGAGGGTGCGAGAACCTCGGCGATATACGTGCCGTCTTTCGGGGCAGCGTTATAGGCGTATGCCGCGCCTTTCGTGCCGCCGCCGCCGGGGCGGGACTGGACAATGACCGTGGGCTTTCCGGGAATATGATCGCCGAGATGCTCCGCTACGAGACGACCGTAGAGGCCGAGGGTGCCGCCAAGGCCCGACGGCACCATGACGGTAACAGTTTTCCCGCTATAGAAATCTGAAATCTCGTCTGCGGATGCCGGCATCGCCAGTCCGAGGACGGCGACCGCCGGAAGCGCGGCGAGTGTTTTTGTAAGTCTTCCAGACATATTTAGTCTCCCTTGGTGAGTTTTGCTATCGTGTCGTGGCCGAAGCTTAGACTTCGAATTTTCAATTTGGAAGAGGCTGTTAAAATCCCCATGATGGAAGTATATCGGTTGAGATCATCCGGTAATGGCTGCCATTATTTGGCTGGGAGTGAATGAAATGGCTGAACCGGTATCTTTGCCTGTCAAGGACAGGCAGGGGAAAACAACCGAAAGTCTGAGCCGCGGTGACTGGATTGCTGCGGCATGGGAGATGCTTGGCGAAGCCGGACTCGAGGGTGTGCGGGTCGAGCCCCTGGCACGTCGTCTCGGGGTCACAAAAGGCAGTTTTTACTGGCATTTCAAGGACCGGCAACAGCTGATAGACGCGTTGCTGGACCGCTGGTTTTCGATCTGGGATGACCAGATGTTACCGGATATGGAGCACGCGACCGATCCGGCGGATCGAATCTGGGCGCTTTTCAAGAGCGTTGTCGGGCGGGTAACCCGGGGGCAGACGGTATCGTTGCGAATGTTGTCGCACAAAGATGCGGACGTCTCGCGGCGTATTGAAGAGCGGGATGCGCAGCGGCTCGCGTTTCTGACGGCCCAGCTCGTCGAACTGGGATTCGACGCGCATGAAGCGCGTGTGCGCGGTCAGGTTTACCAGACCATCATGACCGGCGAATACCTTCGAAGCGGCGGTTTGCCGCTGGAGGAGCGTGTCGCCCGGGCCCGCAGTTATCATCTTATGTTGTCTTCGCCCAACCGGGCATAACCCTCTGATGTACACGGTTTCCGGCCCGATCGCCCTCACCATACGGTAGCGTATTGAATCGGCCAATCCGACCGCGTAAACTCCTGTCCGACGCGCCCGTTCGATCCGGGCGCTTTTCTAACGCAGCGGTGGCAGACGATGGCAACTCAGATGGATGCGGGGGCGGTTTCCCGCGTAAGCGGCTATCCCGACCTTCAGGATCACATCGCGGCGCTGGAGAAAGAGGGTCTTCTGCTGCGTATCGACAAGCCGGTGAACAAGGATACGGAGCTTCATCCCCTGGTACGGTGGCAGTACCGGGGCGGTATCCCGGATGCCGAACGAAAGGCTTTCCTATTCACCAATGTCTTCGACAGCCGGGGCAGGACCTATGACATGCCCGTACTGGTGGGGGCATTGGCCGCAAACCGGGATGTCTACCGGATCGGTGTCGGCGTTTCGCTCGATGAAATCGGGCGGCACTGGGCGAATGCGGTAAACAACCCCATAGATCCCGTTGTTGTGACGGACGCACCCTGTCAGCAGATAATCATCAGGGGCGAAGATCTGATCGGCGAAGGGAAGGGACTCGACGCGCTGCCGGTCCCGATTTCCACGCCCGGATTTGACAGTGCGCCCTATCTGACGGCCGGCATGTTCGTTACCAAAGATCCGGAAACGGGTATCCAGAATCTCGGTACCTACCGCGGGGGGCTCAAGGCGTCCAACCGGATGGCAGTCCGCATGTCTGCCCGGGAAGGCGGGGCGGGAGGATATCTTCACTGGGAGAAATACAAGGCGCGCGGCGAAAAGATGCCGTGTGCCATCGTGCTCGGCTGTCCGCCTTCGGTTGCCTATACCGGGCCGCAGAAAATCCGCCGCGATGTCGATGAAC
>JAYOMI010000099.1:6468-12660 GCA_038120765.1 Rhodospirillaceae bacterium | reverse complement strand
TGCGATGTCGAAAAGCTGCCGATCGAATCCGACAAGTTCGACTTCGTCTTTTCGTGGGGAGTATTACATCACACCGAAACGTTCGAGAATGCCCTGAAAGAAGTGAACAGGGTGCTCAGGCCGGGCGGGCGGAGCCTGATCATGGTCTATTACCGCAACAGCATCGTCTATTATCTGCATGGGCTCTACTGGCTGGTTTTCAGAGGCTACATGTTCCGCGGCTATACAATCAACGGCGTGCAGGACCTCTATACGGACGGTTATTTCCATCGCTATTTCTCGGTATGGGAAATGCGTCGCTGCCTGGAGGCGGCGGGGTTGATGCCGACCAGATTCAGCGTCACCCAGTACGAGAAAAAAATCCTGCCGGGCATTCCTAAATGGTTCGACACCTTCCTGAAGAGAAAGGTCGGCATGTGTCTCGTCGCCGAATTCGAGAAACCTTCTAAAAACTGAAGACGACGATCCCGTCTGCGGCAATCGCACCCCTCCCTGCGGGCCTGACGAATAACGGATTGATCTCCGCATCTTCCAGCCTGTCGCCGAGGGCAAGGCACATCCGAGAGAAGCAAAGAACGGCATCGACAAGGGCGTCGATGTCGGCGGGCGGCTGCCCGCGATAGCCTTTGAGGATGGCGGCAATTTTCAGCCGCTCCAGGGTCTCGCGGATATCGGCCTCGGTCGCCGGGAGCATCACGATTTCGAAATCCTCATGAAGTTCGGCGAGGGTGCCGCCGGCGCCGAGCAGGATGGTGGGTCCGAGGACGGGATCGCGACGGAACCCGAGAATCATCTCGACGGCGTCAGCGATCTGTTCCTGGATGACGTATCCCTGCTGTCCGGTGACGCCGGCGGCACGCGCGGCCGCTTTTATGTCGATGCAGGCCTGTTCCGCATCATCCGGCCGGATATTCAGGCGGACGCCGCCTGCCTCGGTCTTGTGCAGAAGCTCACGCGCCAGGATTTTGACCGCAACCGGCCCGCCGAACGCAAGGGCTGCGGCCTCCGCCTCATCCGGGGCGGTTATGACGGTTTCGCCGACGGCGGCGATCCCGAAGGCGGCAAAAAGCTGTTTTGCTTCGGCTTCGTCGAGACTACCGGTCATTTTTCCGAATGGGGCGGGAACCGATAGCGGTGTCGCCTCGCGTCCGACGGGTCGGATCGATGGCGTGTGGCGAAGGGCGGATAACGCTGCCGCACATGCCTCCGGCGCATCGTAAGTCGGCACGCCCGCGGCATTGAGGCGTGTGACGATTCCCGGCGCAGACGGGCTGGTATACACGATTATCGGTTTGTCGGCCGTTGCCATTGCCCGAATGACGGGGTCTGCAACCAGATGGGGGCGACCGACCGACGACGACCCGACAACCGGAATAACCGCGTCAAAATCGTCGCTTCCGGCCAATGCCATGATCGTCTGGTAAGTCACGTCCGGGTCGAGCCCTGCGAGGGTGAGGTCAACCGGGTTCCGGTCCGGGGCAAAGCCGTCATCCTGAAGGATCGCCGCCAGACGGCGCGTTGTCGCCGCGCCCGGGGCCGGCGTCTCGAAGCCCGCCATGCCGCATATGTCTGCTACCAGCCCGGCCGCGCCTCCGGTATGGGTTACGACCGCAACGCGGTTGCCAGCAAGTCGGGGCGCGACGGAGAGGGCGGCGGGGATATCTATCAGATCCGCATAGCGCTCGGCCCTGATGGCCCCGATCCTGCGGAAAAACGCGTCGAATACCCGGTCTTCTCCCGCAAGCGCGCCGGTATGGGATGCCGCGGCGCGCGCACCGGCTTCGGACCTGCCGACTTTGTAGACCACGAGTTTTTTGCCGGCATCCGCGACGGCGACAGCGGCCTCCCGGAACAGATTGGGCTTGCGGATGGTTTCGAGATAGAGCGCTATGACGCGTGTGCCAGGATCCTGCGCCAGATAAGCGATCGCATCGCTGACATCGATATCGGCCTCGTTGCCGGTGGCAACCAGGTGAGAAAGGCCGATCCCCTGGGCCGCCGCCCGGGACATCAGCGATCCCAGAATACCGCCGCTTTGCGACACAACGGCGACACCTCCCTTGAACCGGTTCTCTACATCAAGCGCGCCGGAGGCGGACAGGGTTATGTCGTCGGACATATTGAGCAGCCCGATCGTGTTCGGGCCGAGCAGCCGCATATCCCCGGCGGCTTTTAAAAGAGCCTCCTGGCGTTCGGCGCCATCGTGACCGGATTCGGCGAAACCGCCGGCGAGGACGATTGCCGCCCCCGTCCCCCGCGCCGCCAGGGCGCGGACACTCGCCTCCGCGTGTGCCGGCCCGACGAGGACCATTGCCACATCCGGGGCGCCCGGCAGGCTTCCTATATCGGGATAGCATCGGATGCCGCCTATTTTCTCCGCCCTCGGGTTCACGGGCCAGATATCGCCCCTGAACCCGTGCTTGACGAGAAAATGGAGCGGCCGTCCGCCGATCTTCGCGGGATCGGAAGACGCGCCGATCAACGCGACGCTGCGCGGCCGGAAAAGGCGTTCGAGGCTGGCGGCGGTCATGTCAGGATTTCGGGCGATCGAGGAAGGCGGCGACGGCATCGCGATGGGAGTCGGTCGTGTAACAGATGCCCTGCGCCTGGCTGCCGAGGGCGAATATTTCCTCCGCCGTGGATTCGAAGCTCTGGTTCATGATCGACTTCGCCAGCGCCAGCGCATCTCCCGATCCCACTGTCATGGTCGCGGCAAAGGCGATGGCATCGCTGATCAGCGCGTCGGGCTCGGTAACCCGTTCGATCATGTTGATCGACAGCGCTTCGTCCGCGCTCAGCATTCTGCCTGAAAAGATAAGCTCCTTCGCCCGAGCCAGCCCGACCCGGCGCGGCAGGAAATACATGCCGCCACCATCCGGGATAAGCCCGCGCAGCACATAGCTCATCACGAAGGTCGCGTCCCTGGCGCCGATGACGAAATCGCAGCAGAGCGCAAGATCGCATCCGAGGCCCGCGGCCGCGCCGTTTACGGCGGCGATGGTCGGTTTCGGAATGTCGTGCAGCATTGTCAGCAGATGGTGCGTGCGGCGCTGGCGTTGCCAGCCATTGATACCGACGCGTCCGGTCGGCGCGGACAGGCGTTCCCGCATCGCCGCGATGTCGCCGCCGGCACAAAAGCCCTTGCCGCGTCCGGTGATCACGATCGCGCGCACATCGGCCGACCGGTCCGCCCAGTCCAGCACCTGGAAAAGGTCCACCCGCATTGCATCGTTGATCGCGTTTCGCTTGTCGGGCCGGTTGAGGGCGATGACGGCGACACCGTCGATCAGGTCGGTTTCGATCAGCGTGGTTTCGGGACAGCCCGCCGATGTTGCAGTCGGAGCCATGGTGTTCTCCCCATCAGGTTGTGATGCTCTTTCGTTTCGTTCGTTTTAATGTTTCAACCCCGGCAGGGGAATGGACGGTGCAAACTAATTGGTTTGCGCATCCCGATCCGGCATATTGCGGAAACAGGAAATTAAAAAAGCGGGACAATCGGGTGATGGGTGATCTTCCAAGGCTGAACGGCCTTATCGGTGCGTTGGAGACCGGGCGGCATGCGTTCTCGGCATTTGCGCCGATGGATGTGCAGACGGCAATGTTCATGGCGGCGTCGAAGTATGACGGTATCGTCTATGAAGGGGAGCATCTTCCCTGGGATATCGTTGCGTTGCGCGATTCGCTCCAGTTCATGCTGGACCGGCGCCGAATTGCCGATAGCGGTTCTATCGCACCGCCGGTTACGCCGCTTGCGAGGGTGCCGGTCAACGGTGTCGAAAAGGGCCAGTGGCACGCCAAGCAGGCGCTCGATACCGGCGTCTACGGCATCGTCTGGCCGCATATCAGCACGGTCGAAGAAGCCTATAACGCGGTCGCGGCATGCCGGTATCCCCGCCTGAAGGACAAGCCGCTGTATGAGCCGCAGGGTATTCGGGGCGACGGACCGGTCCGCGCTGCGCGCTACTGGGGGCTGACCCAGCAGGAATATTACGACCGCGCCGACGTGTGGCCGCTCGACCCGCAGGGTGAAATTCTGGTCGTTCTCCAGATCGAGGACACGAAGGGAATCGCGAACCTGTCTGACATGCTCGAAAATGTCCCCGGAATCGGCGCCGTGCTGATCGGCGAGGGCGATCTCGGCCAGGAGCTCGGGTTCCCAAGGCAATACGATCAACCGGAACTGCTGAGCGCGATGGCGGAGGTCGTCGATATCTGCAAGCGTCACGATACCATCGTCGGACATCCGCATGCGACCGCCGCCAACATGCAGGACCTGATGGACCAGGGATACCGCTTCCTCATGGCCGCACCTGCCCGCACGTACCATGACCTTGAAAAAGGTCTGGAACTTGACGGCCGGTAATACATTTCAAACAAGGAGAGAAAAAATGACGTCAACTGCCAGGCCGCAATCCCGGTCCTATTTCGAAGCCACAGCGAAGTTTGCAGATGGATCGGACACCCCGCGCGCCTTCATGGATCGTTGTATCGGGGACATTGAACGGCTCGACGGCGACGTCCAGGCCTTTGTGGTCACAGGGCTCGACGCGGCCCGCTCTGCTGCGCACGAATCCACCGCGCGCTGGGCGGCCGGAAAACAATTGTCGCCGATCGACGGGATGCCGATCGGTGTCAAGGACATCATGGAAACGGCTGATTTCCCGACAGAGCAGGGCTCGCCCCTGTTCAAGGGGTGGAAGGGGGCCCGCGATTGCGCCGCGGTCGCCGCGCTGCGCGAAGCGGGGGCCATCATGGTCGGGAAAACAGTCACGACCGAGTTTGCCGCGACGCACCCGGGCGTTACCCGCAATCCCTGGGACCTTGAGCGGACGCCCGGCGGGTCGAGCAGCGGGTCCGCCGCATCGGTTGCCGCCGGCATGGTGCCGGGCGCGCTGGGATCGCAGGTGATCGGCTCGACCATCCGCCCCGCCAGCTATTGCGGAATTTTCGGTTACAAGCCGAGCGTCGGCGGCATCAACCGGGGCGGCAGCTTTGACGGCTTCAGCCAGAGCTCTACCGGCATCCTCTCGGCGTCGCTCGCGGAAACGTGGTCGCTGACCCGTGAAATCACGTCGCGCGCCGGCGGCGACGCGGGTTACCCCGGCGTCATGGGCCCGATGGACCTTCCGTCCGCACGCAAGCCGTCGAAGGTAGCCATCCTGCAGACCGCCGGCTGGGCGAAGGCGACGGACCAGGCGAAAGCGGAACTGCAGCGCGCTGTTGACGCAATGAAGGCCGCCGGCATCGAGGTCGCCGACCGCGACAGTGACAGCGCGGTCGCGGGGGTCGAGGACGCCATCGCCAATGCGATGAAACTGTCGATGGATATCAATGCCTGGGAGGGTCGCTGGCCGCTGAACACCTATTACCGGGATATGGACCCCTCGGGTCTGAGCGAGAGCGCCCAGGGCCGGCTGAAACAGGCTGTTTCCATGTCTCAGGAAGAGTTTGTCGATCTTCTGGCCGAACGTGAGCGTGTCCGGGGCGTCTATGCCGGTCTGAAAGGCACGTTCGATGCGACGATTACCCTGTCCGCCCCGGGCGCCGCGCCGAAGGGCCTCGAATGGACGGGCGATCCGCTGTTCACGGTCCATACATCGCTGATCAGCATGCCGACATTGTCCCTGCCGGTTCTGGAGGACGAAGGGCTGCCTCTCGGCCTGCAGGTTGTCGGATTCACGGGTGAAGACGCGGACCTCTTTGCAGTCGCGGGCAGCCTGCTGGCCCTGTTCGAGGGATGAGCCCGGCCGGGCGGGGGTGACGATATGAGGGCAATGATCTTCAACGCGTTCGGTCCGCCCGACGTGCTGCACTACGAAGACATGCCCGACCCCGTCCCCGGGCCCGGCGACCTGTTGATCGAAGTGCATGCGGTGTCCGTAAACCGGGTGCTGGACGTTGACATACGGGCAGGGCGTGTAACGCATTACGGCATCAAGCCGCCCCATATCCTCGGGGTCGATCCGTCCGGTGTGGTCCTCGGGGTCGGCAGCGACGTTCGGGATTTTGACGTCGGGGACCGGGTATCGGTGACGATGGGCATGCCCGGTGGCGGCCGTTACGGCATCGAATGCGATGGCGGGGATGCCGAGCTTACGGTCGCCCCCGCCGCAAGCTGCGTCAAAGTGCGGGACGAGATCGGCTTTGCGGAAGCGACCGTGATCTCGCGGCACGGGCCGGTTGCTTATAACC
>JAYOMI010000099.1:0-6458 GCA_038120765.1 Rhodospirillaceae bacterium | reverse complement strand
TGTTCAACATGGGTAAATTGCAGGCCGGACAGACGGTGCTGATCATGGGGGCCGCAGGTAACCTGGGGACGATCGGCATCCAGCTTGCAAAGGCGGCAGGCGCGACAGTCATAGCGGCCGCAGGCAGCCAGGCGCGCGCAGACATCGGGACGTCGCTCGGCGCAGATCATGCGATTGACTATAACGCGGTGAACCTGAAAGACGCTGTGATGGACATCACCGGCGGGGCGGGCGTCGATATCTTTTACGACAATATCGCCAACCCCGACGTCTGCCCGCTCGGGATCGCCAGCCTGAAACAGCAGGGCCGGATGGTAACCGCCGGTTCCCATGGCGGGCCCGTGGTCCCGGTCGATTTCAGCACCGTGTATTCCAGGCAACTGACGATCACGGGGAATCCCCGCAGCAACGCGCAGGACGCCTTGCCCTGTTTCGATGCCGCGGCGGAGGGCAAGCTGAAAGTCGTGATCGACAGGGTGGTGCCGCTTTCGGCCGCACCGGAGATGCACGCGCTGATCGAGGCGGATTCATCGGTCGGCAAGATCATTCTCGATCCGACCCTGGGCTGATATACGGCGCGTCCGGCTCAGGTAACAGGCTTCATGATGTGACGCTGGTAGCCGGGGCGTTCGCTTAGCGCGTCGCACCAGCGCCGAAGATGAGGATAATCCTCCCGGTCGATCGGCATGTTGAACCAGCGCCAAGCGGCAATGCCGAGCGGAATATCGCCCATCGTGAATGTATCGCCCGTCAGATAGGCACGGTCCGCGAGAGCATCGTTGACGATGGCCATTTTTGCGGACAATGCGGCGCGGCCTTTTTCGATCGCGTCCATATCCCGGTCTTCGGGTTTTGTTCGGATCATGCCGCGGAACACCGGGATCATCGCGGGGCTGACCGTGGTGACCTGCCAGTCCATCCAGCGCTCCGCCGTGGCCCGGGTCTGTAAATCGTCAGGGTACAGCGATCCGCTGCCATGCTTTGCCGCGAGGTAGCGCACGCAGGTGTTCGATTCCCAGGTGACGAACCCGCCGTCGATGATCACGGGGACCAGCCCGTTGGGATTCAGCGCCCGGAATGCCGGCGTGTCGTTGCCGCCGTGCTTGCCGCCAATATCTTCCCGCTCGAACGGGATACCCAGTTCGTTGCAGGCCCACAGGACTTTCATGACGTTCGACGACGTGTCGCGACCCAGAATTTTCAGCATGACTGCTTCCGCTTGTGAATTTGGACCGGCAGTATTTCGCAAGCCTGCCCGCCTGTCGATGACGGAGGCTTAACCAGCCAGAACCAGGTTCAGCGCCGACAGAATGCCGACGATGACGACCGACAGCGAAAATACGAACACGATGTTTGCCGGCGATACGAGTTCCGTCGGCGGCAGCCGGAACATGGCGGCGCCCGTCGCAACGCTGAGGCTGCCGATCGAGATGCCGGAACATAACCCCCAGCCGACCAGCAGCGCCTGCATCAGGACCAGATCGGCGACGCCGGTCGGCATGCTGGTGAACACGACGAGTATTACGGTGCCCGTAACGATTGCGTGGACGCCGGCCAGCCCGGCGATATTCATGGTCATGATGACGATCAGGATGATGACCGGCGCGGCGAAATTCTGAGCGGTCAGCCAGTCCAGCAGGCCCATATGCGGCAACGACGCCTCGAAAACCGTACCGAGCGTTGTCGCGAAGGCGAGGATGCAGGTCTCCGTCCCGATCCGGGACAGTCCGCTCGCCGACTGTCTGACCGCCCGCCGGAGCGCGCCTGTTCTCAGCGTCGCGAGGGCGAAAAAGCAGGGCACAGGCAGGCCGACGATAAGGGCCTGAAGCGTGGTCAGGCCGGCAAGCGCGGTGGTGCCGATCACCACAAGGGCGGCAATCGCAATCGGTACGGCGACCGGCGCGAGAGATTTCAGCGCCTGAACCAGCGGCGCAATACCGCGATTTCTGTCCACCGTCAGAAAAGAGAACAGGATGCCCAGGACGGCGAGGGTCAGTCCGAGCCCCATGACCTGCCAGAGGGGCACGGCTGGCAGATACTGACTCGCGACGGCCATGCCGACGATGAAGGGCGACCAGAACGGTACCATCGACATGCCCCGGATAGCCGCGGTAAAGACCGTGCGCCGTTCGTCATCCGAGGCATCGTGGCTGAGGATGGGCGCCAGAATCGCGAACACGCCGACCTGAAGGACGGCGCCGATCAGGTGCGTTCCGATGACCACCCCGCTGTCGCGCCGGGCGGGGTCGAGCGCGCCGAACATCTGCCGCGCCGAGGCGATTTCCGGCCGCTGGTCGGCGGTTGCCCGCAGCAGGACGATCGTCGCGAGGAAGGCTGGGAAGATCGCGGAGCGGGCGATACCGTCCAGGATCGCGCCCCATTCGCCGTAGATCGCTGCAAGGGCGACCGTCACCGCCGCGAGCGCCGTCAGCAATATCCGCGAGTGTCCGACGATCCGGGGCAGGGCGAGAAGTACGAAGACCGCAAGCAGTCCCTTCAGCGCCCAGACCAGCGTGGCGTGGGGATAAAATATGTTGGCGACGGCGAGCAGCCAGAGCATGCCGACGAAAAGGCTGAGGAGGCGGTTCATTAAAAAGACCGGCGGGGCTCAGCCCTGCACCCGGATATCCGGTTTGGCCGCCATATCTTCCTGCGCCGTATCTTCCTGCATGGTCGTGGTCCGCCGCAGGTCGCGGCGCTTTGTGAGGTCGAACCGCCGGCCCCTGTGCAGCGTGCAGCGGTTGTCCCACATGACGAGGTCGCCGACGCGCCATTTGTGGCGATAGACGAACTGCGGCTGGGTGGCGTGTTCGATAAGCTCGTTCACCAGCATCCGCGATTCCGCGACGCTCATGCCATCGATCCGGCTGATATGGATCGGCGTGAAAAGTATCTTCCGGCCCGTTACCGGGTGAACCCGCACCAGCGACCAGCGGGCCGGCGGAAACGTCGCCATTTCCGCTTCCGTATAATCGTTGCCGAGCAGGGTTCGCGAATACAGCGCGTGATGCTCCGCCGTCAGGTCGGCGACAATGCTCCGCAGGTCGTCCGGCAACGCATCGTAGGCGGCGCGCAGGTCGGCAAACTCGGTATCGCCGCCGTCTTCGGGGATGACCCGGGCCGCCAGCAGGGAGTATTTCGCGATGGTCTGCAGGAAGGATGAATCGCTGTGCCAGAACTGGTTGGCGATGGATCCCGTGACCGAGCGATGGTCGCGCGCCAGAATTTCGCCGTCCTCGCCGACATTGGCAATATCGATGAAACCTTTCTGCCCGAACCGGCTTCCCCGCTTGGTGACGCTGACGAGCCCCGGATCGAGGGGGCCGAACCAGTTCGTAAACGCCATGTGCTGCGCCTCATCCAGCGGCTGGTCGCGCCAGACGAGCACGGCGTAGCGGTCCATCGCCGCCTCGATAACGGCGGCGGTTTCCGCACCGATCGGTTCGCGCAGATCGATGCCCGATACGTCGGCCGCAAAATTTTCTGAAATAGGGTCGATTTTTAACGGCATCCGGTTTCCGTCGCTTCGCTGTTTCGTCTATCTTAGACATCTAATTAATCTAATAAACAGTGGAGACATCAACGTGGCCAACAAGGATTTGCGTGACTGGATCAAAGAGCTTGAGGCAAACGGCCAGTTGCAGAACGTGAGCGGTGCGGACCATCACGAGGAAATCGGCGCCATCGTCGACATCCACATGCACAAAATGACCAACCCGGCCGTCATGTTCGATGACATCCCGGGCTTCCCGAAGGGGCACCGTGTCCTCGCGAATATCCTTACATCTGTGCCGCGGATCAATATCGCCCTCGGCAAGCCGGTCGACACGACCGAGATCGAACTGGTCAATTACTGGCGCGAATACATGAAGGACCAGCCGGTGCACGAACCGGTCGAGGTCAATGGCGGCCCGCTGATCGAAAACGTGTTCGAGGGCGACGACATCGACATCATGACAATCCCCGCGCCCAAATGGCACGAACTCGATGGCGGGTACTTTATCGGCACGGCCTGCATGGTGGTGATGAAGGATCCCGATTCCGGCTGGATCAATTACGGCGCCTACCGCGTCCAGGCGCACGACGCGAAGACGGCATCCGTCATGGTGTCGAAGGGCAAGCACGGCGATATTCTGATGCGCAAGTATTTCGAGCGCGGCGAGCCGTGCCCGATCGCGGTTGTCGCCGGGATGCACCCGGCGCTGTTCATGGTCGCCGGGCTGGAAATGCCCTACGGCAAGAATGAATATGACTGTGCCGGGGGCCTCATCGGCGAAGGTGTCGAGATCATCAACATGCCGAAGACCGGCCTGCCGGTCCCGGCAAATGCCGAAATCGCGTTCGAGGGGTATATCCATCCGGACGACATGGTCGATGAAGGCCCGTTCGGCGAATGGCCCGGCTACTACGCGGGCGACATGCATCCCGAACCGGCGATCCGGATCGAGACCTTCATGCATCGCGACAACCCGGTCCTGCTCGGCGCCATCCCCGCCGTGCCGCCGAACGACGATACATTCTATCGCGGCACCTATCGCTGCGGCGCCGTGTGGAACCAGCTTGAGGCGGCCGGTATCCCCGAGGTCAAAGGCGTCTGGGCGCACGAAGCGGGCGGCAGCCGCATGTGGCTGACGGTGTCGATCTCGACGAAATATGGCGGACACTCGAAACAGGCGGGCCTGATCGCCTCGCAGTGCCATGCCGGCGCCTATGCCAATCGCTGGGTGATCGTGGTCGACGATGACATCGATCCGTCGAACATGAACGATGTCGTCTGGGCGATGTGCACGCGCTGCGACCCGAAGGACGGTCTCGATATCCTGAACGGCTGCTGGAGCACGCATCTGGATCCGATGAGCTACAGCGACGAAGACCGCCGGAATTCGCGGGTCGTCGTGGATGCCTGCATTCCCTTCAAGGACAAGGCCAGCTTCCCGGCGGTCGCACGATCGTCGAAGGAACTGGACGACCGGGTCAGGGCGAAGTTCGCGGACGTAATGCCGGAAGGATCGTAAAGATCAGGGATTACAGCGGCGGGCCCGGGGCAGGGCGACCTGTCCGGGCCGGCCGATAGCGTCAACGCGCAGGTCGACCACTGTGATCCGGTCGCCGACAAGCCGATAACGCGCCCTGATCGTTCTGTATTTCAGGTAGCCAGGGCCGACGATCCGGCCGAGCCCGCCCAGCATCACCGCATCGACGCCACGGGGAAACAGCCGCACCGTGTCGCCGGCGGCGATACCATGCCGGTTCCTGATCCGGGTGACGATCGACCGCTCCGCGTTGCTGCGCCTGAAGGGTGTGGCCCTGAAGTCCCGGGTCACCGCGCCGGGGGCGGCGTTCACCATATCCGATGTCGTCACCCCGTTGGGTGCCATGCGCATCGCCGAGCGGATTGTAGATGAAATCCCGCCATTCAGTTCGGATGACGGCATCCCCGAAAAGATCCGGGTTCACTATCTGGTCGGCGTGAGCGCCGAGCAGTACGCAGACTATGTCGCCCAGCACACCGCGCGGCTGCGCGACCTTTTCGTGCTGGCGCTGATACCCGTATCGCTCGCCGTCCTTGGCGTGCTGACGATTATCGTGCTCGCCCTGCGGCGCGACCTCGGACGGGTTGCATCGGCGATGGACCAGTATGAGGACGGCGCGGCGGAAACCATCGAGGGCGCGCACCCGCGCGAGTTGCAGCGGCTTGTCGACCGTATGAACGGGTTGCTGCAACAGAATACGATGCTGATCGACCGCACCCGGAAATACGTCAGCAAGATCGCCCACGACATCAATCATCCGCTTGCCATCATGAAAAACGGGCTGAGCGGCGCCGTCGATACGGCCCTGCTTGGGCGGCAGGTGGACCGGATGGCGGGGCTGGTCGACCGCTATTCCAGCCTTGCCCGGGCGATCGGACCGGAAGGGCAGGTGCAGCGCCAGACAGATATTGCCGCCACGCTGGAGGACATCGCAGACGGCTTCTCGATCCTGTATCGCCGCACGCCGCTGGATATTTCCCGCGTGTGCGATCCCGGCCTCAAGTTCTTTGTCGCCCGTCACGACCTGGAAGCGATGGTGAGCAACCTCGTGTCCAACGCCCACAAGTTCGCCGATCAGAAAGTCGTCCTCAGCGCGGAATTGCGGGATGGGAACCTCGTGGTGCGCGTCGAAGACGATGGTCCCAGCATCACGGCCGGGCAGCGGGACGCGGCGCTCAACTGGGGTGGCAGGCTGGACGAGGCCCCGCCCGGTACCGGGTTCGGCCTGTCGATCGTGCGCGATATTGTTGCCCTGTACGATGGCGAGACGCGCCTCGGCGATGCCGCTGCCGGCGGGCTCAGCGTCGAGATAGAGCTTCCCGGAAACCGCCGCTAGACGCTGCACAGACCGATAGTATGGACCCGGGTCAGAGGCGCGCCACGACCGCGATGTCGTCGGTCCCGGCGCACCCGGAAACCTTACTG
>JAYOMI010000098.1:8343-12749 GCA_038120765.1 Rhodospirillaceae bacterium | reverse complement strand
GAGGAGATCATGATCTTCCTTGTCGTCTGGTGTGTTTTCGTCGCGGCGGCGACGGTCGCGTTCAACGGCGCGAACCTGAAGATGGATCTGTTATCGGCCAAGTTCCCGCCTGGCCTGCGCAAAGCTGTCAATGCCGTCGCGGGGCTGGCGATGGTCGGGCTCGTCGGGTTTGCGGCCTGGCAGTCAATGCTCGTTGTGAGGCTCTTTGCGGACGGTGGCAGCGTCAGTGTGACCGCTTCGGTCCCCATGGTAATTCCGCACAGCGCGCTCTTTCTCGGGCTCGTACTGATGGTGCTGGCGGTTGTTGTCCGTTGGCGTGCCTATCTGCGTAACCGGTTCTAGCGGAGCGCCTGGCCATGGAATGGGCGATGATTGCATTGCCGGTGGTCTTGTTGCTGCTGGGATTTCCGGTGTTCCTCGTTCTGCTCGGTGCTTCGGTCGCTGTGTTGCTGTTTTTTTCCAACGATCCGGCGACGATCATTCACCAGCAGATGTTCGGAAGCGTTACAAAATTTGCGCTTTTGGCCGTGCCGTTTTTCATCTTTGCCGGAGAAATGATGAGCCGGGGCGGCGTTTCGATTCGGCTGATCAACTGGGTGGGATCGATCGTCGGCGGGGTGCGGGGCGCGCTGCCCATGACGGTCGTCGGCACCGCGACGGTGTTCGGCGCGATCTCCGGCTCCACGGCTGCGACCGTCGCCGCCGTCGGCACGTTCACCTACGATCCGCTCAGGGCGAAGGGCTATGACGAGAAATTCGCCGCAGGCCTGCTGACCTCGTCGGGGGCAATCGCCAATATCATCCCGCCGTCCATCGCGATGATCCTCTATGCCTACGCCGCGGAGGCCTCGGTGGTTGACCTGTTTGCGGCGGGTATTCTGCCCGGCCTGCTGCTGGCGGCCTGTTTCGGCGGTTACATCCTCTGGTATGCGCAGCGCAATAACATCCGTGAATCCGAGACGGTTTCCTGGGCCGGGTTTGTCGCGGCAACCAAATCGGGCGTCTGGGCGCTGGGTGCGCCGGTGATCGTCCTCGGCGGGATTTACTCGGGCGTGTTCGCGCCGACGGAAGCGGCAGGTATCGCCTGTGTCTACGCCATGTTCGTCACTGTATTCATCTACCGCGAGGCGACGTGGAAAGACCTGTTCGACGTCGCCGCGAGTTCGGTTTATCTCACCGCGCAGATCTTCCTGATCGTCGCCTTTGCAGGAGTCTATTCGTGGCTGCTGACCGTGTCCGGCGCGGCGCAGGGCGCGGTAGATTTGATAGAAGGCCTAGATGTTTCGCCGTGGATGCTGCTGCTGGTGATCAACGTGTTTCTCCTGCTGGTGGGCACGGTACTCGACACGGCATCGGCCATTCTGGTGTTGACGCCATTGCTCGCCAACATCGCCTCCGCGCTCGGCATCGATCTGGTGCATTTCGGAATCATCGTGGTGATGAATCTGTCCATCGGCACTTTCACACCGCCCTTCGGGCTGAATATTTTCGTTGGCCAGGCGGTCTTCAAGGTTCCGCTGTCGAGCCTGTATCCCGGCCTGGTGCCGTTCATCCTGATTTCGATCGGCGTGCTGCTGGTCGTAACCTATCTGCCGGGGCTGTCGCTCTGGATCCTGCAATTTATCTAAGGAGAAAGTCATGATTGCGATCATCGGGGCGACCGGGACAACCGGCAGATATATGGTTCAGGAACTGGCGGGGAAAGGCGTGGAATTCCGCTGTATTGTCCGTGATGCCGACCGGGTACGAGAGGTTCTTGGGGACGGTATCGCCCTGGCGACGGGAGACATCTCCGAGCCCGCGACTGTCAAGGCTGCATGCGCGGGATGCGATGCGTTGTTTCTGCTGTCGCCGCACAATCCCGCGCTTGGCCAGCAGCAGTCGGATGCGGTCGACGCCGCTAAGCGCGCAGCTGTCACGCGGATCGTCAAGCTCGCCGGAATGATGACCAATGCCGACATGCGGATTCCCGCACAGCACGCCATCGCCGAGCGCTATGTGGAGGAAAGCGGCGCGGCATGGACAATTATCCGGCCGAACTTCTTCATGCAGAACCTGCTGAACACGGCAGGCGCCGTGAAGGGGCAGGGCAAGATGATGATGCCCTTCGACCCCGAGGTGCCGATCGGGATGATCGACGCGCGGGACACCGCGGCGGTCTGCGCGACGGTACTGACCGAGGACGGCTATGCCGGAAAGTTGCTCGAACTTACAGGTGGGCTGGTAACGCTGAACGATTGCGCGGCGGCGCTCACTGCAGTGTTAGGAAAAGAGGTGCCGTTCGTCCGTGCGCCGCTCGAAATCGCGCAGAAAATGGCGGCGGAAAACGGTGCGCCCGACTGGGCGGTCGAGCATATCGGCAATATTGCCCTAGACATCGAGGCGCGGACCATGTCCCGGGACACGGGCACGGTCGCTGAAATCCTCGGTCGTCCGGCCCGGACGATAGCCGGCTTTTTTGACGACCACGCGGCCCAGTTTCGCACCTGAAGACGATCTGTTACCAATTTCGAAAAAACCCATTGGAGAGACGATATGAGTCGTGTCGCACCGCTGACGGACGAAGAGCTTAAAGACTACGAAGAGATCATGGCGCCGAGCAAACAGCGACTCGGGTTCATACCGAATTCGCAGCGTGTCATGGCGCGCAAGCCCGAACTGCTTGAGGCCTTCAATGCGCTCGGCAAGGCGGTCAACAACCAGACCGATGGTTCGATTCCGGCCTCGCTCAAATACATGATCGCCAATGCCGCGAGCCTAACGGCCGGCTGTATGTACTGCGTTGCCCACACTGGCGGCGGCACGGCGCGCACCGGCATCGACGAACGGAAAATTGCCGCGATCTGGGAGTTCGAGACCAGCGATCTTTTCTCCGAAGCCGAACGCTCCGCGCTGCGCTTCGCCCAGGCCGCGGCGGCCGTGCCCAACATGGCGACCGACGAAGACTTCGCCGATCTGCGCAAGCACTATACCGAGTACCAGATCGTCGAAATCGTCGCCGTGATTTCCATGTTCGGCTTCCTCAACCGCTGGAACGACACGCTGGCCACGGCGCTGGAGGAAGAGCCGATTGAGTTTGCCGAGAAGAACCTGGCGCAGCACGGCTGGAGCGTCGGCAAGCATGTGAGGGGCGAGGCGGCGGAGTAGCGCGATAAAAGAGTAAAGATAGTTGTCATTCCCGCCAGAGTTGTTATTATCTCGCCACGAGAGAAAGCTAACAGGAGGGAGCAATGGCGGAAGGCGCGGAACAGCCGATTGCATATCGGCCGCTCAGGGTTTGGGCGACGGTAGGAGAGGCCTTCGGAATCTGGATCGTGAACTGGGGTCTCTGGCTGAAGCTGTCGATTGTCCCGTGCGTAATCCTGATCGGGTTGTTTGCCGTTGCGCCGTCTTTTCAACCGGACCCGGGTAGCGCAGGTGCTGAGGAGAGGGAACTCACCGACCTTACGTTCTTGATGACTTCTTTGGTCGTCCTTTTCCTGGCGGAGGTCCCGCTGGTGACAGCGTGGCACCGGGTGGTCCTGATCCGGGAAGATACGAAGTCACTGCGCTATCTGACGGGCCGACGTGAATGGCGATATCTTGTCGATGCTTCCATGATCTCGTTTTACTTTTTCCTGTGCCTTGTGATTGTGGGCGTCGTTTTCGGTTCGGTACTGTTCATTGCGTTCGGTGAGGGACTGGACGGGGCGTCGTCCCTGTCGCATCCAATCGAACTGGCGATTAACAGTGTCGGAATACTTGTGATCTTTGCAATTTTGATCCGGTTGATGGGTCATCTGTGCCTGAAGCTGCCAGCTGCCGCGATTGGCGCCTCTCGCTCCGCGCGCGCGGCGCGATCGGCGTTGAAAACGAACGAATGGCGGCTGGCAGGGGTTGTCGTGCTGTCTCTGATTCCGATTTTGCTGCTGGATTTTGTCCTGCAGGCGTTGCTCGAGGATCAGGACTGGGTATTCGGTTTGGAGGTTCTTCTGACTTACATCCCCGCTTTGGTTTTTATGCCGGTTCTGGTCGGCGTTCTGTGGATCACTTACCGCGAGCTGGTGCAGACGCCGGAGGCGGCGGGAACATCTACTTCCCCATCCTGATCGTCATCGCAAGCCCGGCGCCGACGACCAGCGCACCGGCTGCGATCAGCGACGGGGCGGTAAACGTGCCGGTGATTTCGGCGAGGTAGCCGGCGAAGGCGGGCCCCACCATCTGGCCGATGCCGAAAATACCGGTCATCAGGGCGATCATGCGCCTCGGATCGGCACCGGAACCGCCGGCGAGGTCGTTGGCGATGAACAGGCCGACGGCGGTGATCCCGACAAAGGTGCCGCCGAGCATGACAGCGGCGACCAGAACGGCGGCCGGCTCCGGGACCAGCACGGTGATCGCCACGCCGGTCGCCTCGACCAGGCAGG
>JAYOMI010000098.1:0-8333 GCA_038120765.1 Rhodospirillaceae bacterium | reverse complement strand
TTGCCGACACGGCGGCCGATCCACGCCCAGAACGCGACCGACGGCAGGGCGCCGAGCCCGACGACGACCCAGATGTACGGCTCGATATGGGCGATCTCCGGCCGTTGGCGGACGATGGCGGAGATAAAGGTCGTCGTGATGACATAGCCGAAGCCGAACAGGCCGTAGGCGAGCGAGAGCGGGATCATGCGCCGGTCGGTGCGGCTGCCGCCGGGCGGGGCTGGCGGCGGCGTGTCGCCGGGGGCAGGCGGGATCAGCCACGCAACGGCGGCGATGCCGGTAATGGCAAGCCCGCCGGTGGCGATCCACTGACCGGTCCAGCCGATATTCAGCGATGCCAGTCCGGCCACCAGCAGCGCCGAGCCGGCAATACCGGTGCCGACGCCGGCAAAGAAAACGTAGGAGAGGTCGGAGCGTTTCGCTTCTGCAAGGCGCCCGAAGACCAGCGCCGCGCCGAAGACCATGAACAATGCGCTCGCGAGCCCGCCAGTGAAGCGGAGCGCCATGAAAAGGTAGGGCGATGTCGTTGCCGCCATGGCCGCCGTGGTCGCGGCGCTGACGGCGATGCCCCACAGCATCCAGTGCCGCCGGTTGCCGCCGAAGAGACCCGTGGCACCGGCCAGCGCACCGAGAAGGTAGCCCAGATAGTTCGCGGCGGCGATCAGCCCGGCCTCGGTCTTGGTCAGCGAAAGGGCATCGACCATATAGGGCAGGATGGGCGTGTAGACGAAACGGCCGATCCCCATAACGGCCGCAAGCGAGATAAGGCCGCCGATAGCGACGGAGAGGGGGTGGTTTGTCATGGGCGAAGTGTGTCCCAGGGGTGATCAATTGGGAAACGTCTGTCCAAGGAACCAGGGCGTGGTGCCGCTGTCGCGGCGCCTGTCCCGTTCGACATCTCCGGCTCTGCCGTTCAGCTTTCCTGCGAGCGTACCTTCACGTAGGAGCCGGGGGCGTCCTCGATCGCCTTGAGCTTGCCCTTGCCGGGTTCGCGGGCCGCAACCTCGCCGTCTGCGAATTTCTTCACCCATTTGTCCCAGTCCGGCCACCACGATCCCTGGTGCTCGGTCGCGCCTTTCAGCCAGGCGTCCGGGGTCTTCGCCTTCTTCGTGTTTGTCCGGTAGGAATAGCGGTTCGAGGCAGGCGGGTTCACGACGCCGGCGATGTGGCCCGAAGACGCGAGCACGAACCTGGTGGGGCCGCTGTAGAGCTGGGTCGCCGCGTAGGTCGATTTCCACGGCGCAATGTGGTCTTCCTTCGTGGACAGGATATAGACCGGCACCTTGATGTTGCGCAGGTCGATCTTCACGCCGCCGAGTTCAAGCGCGCCCGGTTTCACCAGGACGTTTTCCTGATACATCTTGCGCAGGTAGTAAGAGTGCATCACCGCCGGCATGCGGGTCGAATCCGCATTCCAGAACAACAGGTCGAACGGGAAGGGTTCCTTGCCGAGAAGATAGTTGTTGATCACGAATGACCAGATCAGGTCGTTGGCGCGCAGCATGCTGAACGTCGAGGCCATCTCGGAGCCTTCGAGGTAGCCGCGTTCGCCTATCTTGTCTTCCAGGGTGGAGATCTGTTCCTCGTCGATGAAAACGCCAAGCTCGCCCGGTTCCTCGAAATCGACCAGCGTGGTGAAGAAAGTGGCGCTCGCCACCCGGTCGTCATCCTTCGCGGCCATGTAGGCGAGCGTGGCGGCGGTCATCGTGCCGCCGATGCAGTATCCGATGATATTGACCTTCTCGGCGTCCGCGGCCGCGCACGCCGCGCCGATCGCCGCGACCGGTCCTTCGAGCATGTAATCCTCGAATGTCTTGGTGCCCAGGCGGGCGTCCGGGTTTACCCAGGAAACCACAAACACGGTATGGCCCTGTTCGGTCGCCCATTTGATGAACGAGTTCTTTTCGCGCAGGTCGAGGATGTAATATTTGTTGATCCAGGGCGGCACGATCAGCAGGGGTGTCTTGCGGACTTTCTCAGTCAGAGGCGAGAACTGCAGAAGCTGTAACAGATCGTTCTGGAAGATCACCTTGCCGGGGCTGGTGGCGACGGTTTCGCCGACGACGAACGCATCGTCTTCGACATGCTTGATCTTGAGCTGGCCATGACCCTTTTCCAGATCGTCCAGAAGGTTCGACAGGCCGTTGATCAGGTTCTGGCCTTTCGACTCGACTGTCTCGCGCAGAACTTCCGGATTGGTGATAGCGAAGTTGGTCGGCGCCATCGCGTCCAGGAACTGGCGCGTATAGAAATCGACCTTGCGCGCTGTCTCCGGATCGAGGCCATCGGTTTCGCGCACCGTGTTGATCATCCATTTGGATGTCATCAGGTAGGATTGCTTGATGAAGTCGAAGACCGGGTTTTCCTGCCAGTCGGCAGCCATGAAGCGGCGGTCGTCGGCCTGGGGCGTCGCAACCGGCTCGACTTCCTTGCCCATCATCCGGTCGGCAGTCTGCTGCCAGAGATCCATGTAGCTGTTCCACAACCCGACCTGCGCCTCCGCAATGCGCCCGGGATCCGACATCATCCGCTGGGTCATCTCGATGAACGCATCGCCTATATTCAGGGGGTCGGCATTGCTGTCCTTGTCGGCCTGTTCCGCCTGGCGCGCCACGAATTCCGTTATCATGCGCTGGCTCTGTTCGGCTATCTTGCCGAGCGTTGCGGTCAGCTCCGTGGTATCTGGTATATTGTCTGTATTCGGCGTCTCGCTGGACATCTGGCGATCCTTTATTGCGTTTCGCGATATAGGCTATAGTTTGCGGGCGCACGGGCTATAAAGCGACCAAATAGTGACCGGTCAAGTGCCCGCCGCGACGATCGTATGATAGTCGATTATATTGCATTGCACAATAATTGAGCCTGTCATTCGTTGTCTAACTTTGATACTGTTAAAGTGAACAGAAACAAGGACTTGTAGCTAATGAAATTGGACCGGGACAGAAATCCTGAATCGCGCAAAGGAAATTGTTTCGCGCGTGCAGCAGCGTCTGTGGCGGTCATGTTTCTGCTCGCCGGCTGCTCCTCCGTGCCCGATTGGGCAGACCCTACCGAATGGTTTGGCAGCGACACGACCAGTGAAACCGCCGAATCGGGGAAGACACCAGCCGCGAAAACGCCGGGCGAAGGCAAGGATTATCCAAATCTGGCCAGCGTGCCGGAGCGTCCGAAAGCGCTCACCGAGGAAGAGCGCAAGCGATTGACCGACAGCCTGACGGCAGACCGGGAGAATGCCCAATACTCGGAAGAAGTCATTCGCCGCCAGAGTGAGTCGAGGGTGCCGCCGCCGCCGCCGCCACCAACCGCCGCAGAAGTAGAAGCCCGCGCCACCGCCGCGGCAGAATCCGCTGCTGCGCGAGCGCAGTCGGGGGCCTCGTCTGCAGTTCAGCGTGCCGGGAGCGTCACGCCGCCGCCGTCATCATTGCCATCCGCACCGCCGTCAGCCACGATGCCCGTCTCGCCGGTCGCCGGGTCTGCGCTTACCCAGGAGCCGGTGTCGCGTCCGCCGCAGTTCGCGCCGCCGCCGCCGGCGCCGGTCGAGCCCGCGGCCAGCGCAAACAGCGTGCCGCCGTTGGCAATGCGTCCGGGGCCCAACGCCCGATCTTTCGCACGGATCGGGAATCCGCCATTCGGCGCGCCGCCGTCCGATATCGCGGCGGCCCAGGATACAGGGGGAGCGGGATTTGCGGAGCCATCCGCGCCATCGCGTTTCGCCGCGCCGCAGCCAGTGGTTCCGGGCACATATTCGGACTCGGGTCCCGCGACAGCGGGTGAACCGGTCGCTATGGTGCGCTTTCCGGCCGGATCGGCAACGCTGACCGGCAGCGCGCGGGAACAGGTGCGCCGGGTCGCCGAGATGTACCGGCAACGGGGTGGCGGCATCAGTGTCGAAGGGCATGCCAGCAGCCGGACGCGGAACATGAACCCGGTGCAGCATCATCTTGTGAATTTCAATGTGTCGCTCAACCGCGCCAATGCGGTTGCGCGGGAACTGGTTCGCCAGGGCGTTCCGTCGGAAGCGGTATTCGTTGCCGCAATGTCGGACTCGCAGCCGCTTTACTATGAGGTTATGCCTGCGGGCGACGCCGGAAATCAGCGGGTTGAAATACGTTTCGTCAATTAATCAAAAGTGCGTGCGGGTTGTGAACGGCCTGACGCCAAACTGGATAAACGGATAATCGCGATGGATCAGACCTTCCACCGGATAAAGCGGCTGCCGCCTTATGTTTTCGCAGAAGTGAATGCGATGAAGGCCAAGGCACGGGCCGCCGGCGAAGACGTGATCGATTTCGGCATGGGTAATCCGGATTCACCAACGCCGCAGCACATCGTCGACAAGCTGGTGGAGGCCATCGCCGACCCGCGGACCCACAGATATTCGACATCGCGGGGTATTCCGGGCCTGCGCCGGGCACAGGCGGCGTATTATGGCCGCCGTTTCGGTGTGGATATCGACCCCGAAACCGAAACCATCGTGACGCTGGGATCGAAAGAAGGGTTTGCGAACCTCGCCCAGGCAATCTCGGCACCCGGCGATGTGATCGTGGTGCCGAATCCGAGCTATCCGATCCATGCCTATGGCTTCATCATCGCGGGCGCGGCATTGCGCCACGTACCGGTAGGGCCGGGGATCGATTTCATGGCAGAGCTTGAACGCGCCGTGAAGTATAGCGTGCCGCCACCGCTTGCACTGGTCCTGAATTTTCCCGCCAACCCGACCGCGATGGTCGTCGATCTCGCATTTTACGAGGAAGTGGTGCGCTTCTGCCGCGAACACGGGATTATCATCATTTCCGATCTCGCCTACGCGGAGATCTATTTTGACGGAAACCCGCCGCCTTCCATCCTCAAGGTGCCCGGCGCAAAGGATATCGCGGTAGAATTTACCTCGCTCAGCAAGACCTATTCGATGCCGGGCTGGCGTATCGGCTTCGCGACCGGAAACGCGAAACTCATCGCGGCGCTTGCGCGGATCAAATCCTATCTCGATTACGGCGCGTTTACCCCTATCCAGGTCGCGGCCACCGCAGCGCTCAACGGGCCGCAGGAGTGCGTCGCGGAGTTCCGCGATCTCTATCAGCGCCGTCGCGACGTCCTGGTGGAATCCTTCGCGCAGGCCGGCTGGGATATACCGCCGCCGCCCGCGACGATGTTCGCGTGGGCGCCCATCCCGGAGCCGTTCGCGCATCTTGGCTCTCTTGAGTTTTCGAAGCTGCTGCTTGCCGAGGCGCAGGTGGCTGTCTCGCCCGGGTTGGGCTTCGGCGAGTACGGAGACGGATTCGTGCGTATCGGGCTGGTTGAAAACCGTCACCGTACGCGTCAGGCCGCCCGCAATGTCAAACGCTTCTTTGCCGATGCGGACAATATCCTGGAGCGTGCAAGCCGGCGCGCCATCGCGTCTTGACCGCGCCGCTCCGTGTCGCCGTCGCAGGGCTGGGTACAGTCGGCGCGGCGGTCGCTGAAATACTGACATCCAGGCGCGACCTGATCGCCGCCCGGTGCGGTCGGCCCATTGATGTGGTCGCTGTTTCCGCACGGGACCGCAATCGCGATCGCGGCGTCGACCTGTCCGGTATGGAGTGGTTCGATGACGCTGTCGTGATGGCGACCAAAGCCGGCGCCGATGTCGTGGTTGAACTGATTGGCGGCGAGGACGGCATTGCGAAGGCCGTTTGCGAGAACGCCATTGTCGCCGGCCGGCATGTCGTTACCGCCAACAAGGCCCTTCTCGCCATTCACGGCAAGGCGCTGGCCCAGTCGGCGGAGACAGCCGGCGTCGGACTTGGCTACGAGGCAGCGATCGCAGGCGGCATTCCTATCATAAAGGCGCTGCGCGAAGGCTTTGCCGGGAACCGGATATCCAGCATCCATGGAATCCTCAACGGCACCTGCAATTACATCCTGACGACGATGCGCGAAACCGGACGCGATTTCGACGACGTGCTCGCCGAAGCCCAGGAACTCGGATATGCCGAGGCCGATCCGACCTTCGATGTCGATGGTATCGACGCCGCGCACAAACTTGCCCTGCTGGCGAGCGTCGCCTTCGGGTGTGAGGTGGATTTCGAGAGCGTACATGTCGAAGGCATCCGCCATATCAGTGCGGAAGACATCACTTTCGCAGCGGAACTGGGCTTCCGGATCAAACTGCTCGGTATTGCGAACCAGACCCCCGACGGGATCGAGCAGCGGGTCTATCCATGCATGGTGCCGATGGATGCCCCGCTCGCGCATGTCGAGGGCGTGTTCAACGCGGTCGTCGCCGAGGGCGATGCCGTGGGCACCAGCGTCCTGCAGGGCAGGGGGGCAGGGGCCGGGCCGACGGCATCCGCCGTGATCTCCGACATAGCCGATATTGCCCGGGGCGCGATCCTGCCGGTATTTTCCGTGCCGGCATCCGAACTCGTCAAAACCAGGACGGTGTCGATCGAGAACCGGGTCGGGCCTTATTATGTCCGCCTGATGGTGCTGGACCGGCCCGGTGTGATTGCCGACGTGTCGGCGGCACTGCGGGACGAGGAGGTATCGGTTGAGGCCCTTCTTCAGCGCGGACGCTCCGCAGAGGGATCGGTCCCGGTGGTGCTGACCCTCCATGAGACGCAGGAGGCCGCCATGCAGCGCGCCCTCGCGCGAATCGCCGAACTCGATACGGTGGTGGAACCACCCTGTATGATCAGAATCGAAGAACTGTAATCAAAGTGCCGCGAGGCGCAGCGTATAAATGGGAGAAGTGTTAAATGGCTGAAACGGGCAAGATGGATCGCAATCTCGCGCTTGAAGTGGTGCGTGTCACGGAAGCGGCAGCGCTTGCGGCATCGCGTCAGATGGGCCGCGGGGACGAACGCATGGCCGATCAGGTCGCCGTCGACGCCATGCGGAATGCGCTGAACAGCCTGGATATCGCGGGTACCGTGGTAATCGGCGAAGGCGAACGCGACGAGGCGCCGATGCTGTATATCGGCGAGCAAGTGGGTACGGGCAACGGCCCGAAGATCGATATCGCGCTCGATCCGCTCGAGGGAACGACGATCACGGCAAAAGGGCTGACAAATTCGCTTGCCGTTATCGCGATGGCCGAGCATGAAGGCTTTCTGAATTCGCCGGATGTCTACATGGACAAGATTGCGGTCGGCAGCGGATTGCCTCCCGGAATCGTGGATATCGATAACGAGCCGGCGGTGAACCTGGCAAACGTCGCCAAGGCGAAGGGCCTCGACGTCAAGGATATCGTCGCCTGCATTCTGGACCGGCCGCGCCACGAAGACCTGATCAAAAAGGTCCGGGACGCCGGTGCACGGATCATGCTGATCACAGACGGGGATGTGTCGGGCGTGATGGCGACATCGGAAGAGGCCAGTGGCGTCGATATTTACATGGGCAGTGGCGGCGCGCCTGAAGGCGTGCTTGCGGCGGCGGCGTTGCGCTGCATCGGGGGCCAGATGCAGGGCCGGCTGATTTTCCGCAATGACGACGAGCGCGCCCGCGCCGAACGCTGTGGTATTACCGATTTCGACAGGAAGTATGACCTGCTCGATCTCGCCAGCGGCGACGTGATGTTCGCGGCGACCGGCGTGACCAACGGCGCCATGCTCAACGGCGTGCGCCGTGTTTCCGGCGGCGCGAAGACCCATTCGCTCGTCATGCGCTCCAAGTCCGGCACCGTCCGCTACATCGAGGCGGAGCACAACTTCAACCGCAAGACCGGTTTCGATCCGGTCGACAGCTAAGCCCCGGACGCCGATGGATGTAGGATCAGCCGCAACAGCCGGCGCCTTCCTGAACGTCGAGCGTTCCCACGGTGGCAAGCGCTGGCGGCCGCGTCTGACGGACGAACGCGGCGCATTGGCGATTTCGCAGCAGCTTGGCCTGCCGGACGCCCTGGGACGGATCCTGGCAGCCCGTGGCGTCCATGTCAGCGAGGCCGAAGCGTTCCTCGATCCGAAACTGCGGGACCTGCTGCCGGACCCGTCGCATCTGCTGGGAATGGACCGCGCGGTCGAGCGGATTGTCGTTGCAATCAACGCGGGCGAAAAGATCGGCGTGTTTGCCGATTACGATGTCGACGGCGCCTGCTCGGGATCCCTGCTTGCCAAATTCTTCGCCGCCATCGGGCGCGATGTGACCGTCTACGTGCCGGACCGTATTGCCGAAGGGTACGGCCCCAATACACCCGCGTTGATGAAGCTCAAAGAGGCGGGTGTGTCGCTGGTTATTACGGTGGATTGCGGCACGACGGCCTTCGCACCCCTTGCGGCGGCGGCAGAGGCGGGACTGGATGTCGTAGTGGTCGATCATCACGTCGCCGAACCCGAACTGCCGCAGGCGGTGGCGGT
>JAYOMI010000097.1:4134-13199 GCA_038120765.1 Rhodospirillaceae bacterium | reverse complement strand
CTACCTTGCTGAGCGGGACATCCCGGTCCGTGCCCGCGACCGTGAACCTGCCGTCGGCGAATTCGATATCGTCTACGGCCGCTTCCAGAATATGGGCCGCAATCTCGCGCCCTTTCTCGATGACCTTGTCGGCGGCCATCATCAGCGCGGCCGTGCCCATCGCGGAAGACCGCGATCCACCGGCGCCGAAGCCGAATGCCAGACGGTCGGTATCGCCTTCGATTACCCGCACCTGCTCCGGCTCCATGCCGAGCTTGTCGCAGAGCAACTGGGTATACATCGTGATGTGTCCCTGCCCCTGCGCGGTCGTGCCGGAGAGGATGGTGACCGTCCCGCTGGGATCGAAACGGATTTCAGCCGTCTCCATTCCCGGCGGCGCGGCGCGTTCAATCGCATTGGCGATGCCGAGGCCGCGCAGTTTCCCCTGCGCTTCAGACGCGGCCCTCCGCGCGGCAAACCCGTCCCGGTCCGCAAGCATGATCGCATCGTCCATGTTTTTTTCGAACTCGCCGGAATCGTAAGTGAAGGTGAGCGAGGTCTTGAACGGCAATGCGTCGACCGGAATGATGTTCCGGCGGCGCAGTTCAACCGGGTCGAACGACAGTTCGCGTGCGGCGATGTCTATCAACCGCTCGATGATGAAAGCCGCCTCCGGCCTTCCCGCCCCGCGATAGGGGGCTGTCGGATGGCTGTTGGTGAAAACACCGATCACTTCGACATATGCCGCAGGCGTCGTGTAAACGCCCGATAGCGATCCCAGGTTATTGGTCGCCGGGCCCGATCCGATCGGCGAGAAATAGGCGCCTATATTGACAAGATTGCGAAGTCTGAAACCGAGGAAGTTACCCTCCGCGTCCAGCGCCAGCGCGGCATCGGCCACGTTGTCCCGGGCGTGGAAATCGCTCAGAAACCCCTCGCTGCGGTCGCTCATCCATTTCACCGGCCGCCCTGTCATTTTGGCGGCAAAAAGCGCGATCAGGTATTCGGGATACACGTTCGCCTTGATGCCGAAGCTGCCGCCGACATCCGGCGTAATCACGCGGACCTGAAGTTCCTCGACACCGATAACGGTGCCCGCCAGAATCCTGCGCGCGACCCAGGGGTGCTGGATCGGCGCGCGCAACGTGTAGTGGTCGGTCCGCGCGTCATGGATCGCCAGACAGCCGCGCATTTCCATCGCATTGCCAAGGACGCGCGAAATATTGAACCGATGCTCGACAATGTGGTCTGCCTTTGCGAACGCTGCATCGGCAGCTGCTTTATCGCCGATTTCATGCACCAGGGCTTCGTTATTGCCGATATCCTCCCAGAGCACGAAAGCGTCTTCATTCAGTGCCGTCGCGGTGACCGCGGAGGCCGGCAACGGGCTGAAATCCACCATGACTAGTTCAGCCGCATCGCGGGCCTGCGCCGCCGTTTCCGCGACCACGAACGCAACCCCCTCGCCGACCATGCGGACACGGTCGACGGCAAGCGGCCAGAAATCCGGCAGGATGAAATCTGCGCCGCCGCGACGTTTCACCGGCGGGCCGATATGCGGGATCGTTCCCCACCCGGCATCCTTGTAGTCCCGCCCCGTGTAAACCGCGACCACACCCGGCGCTTCCAGCGCGGCGGAGATATCGATGGGGCCGATATCGGCATGGGCATAGGGCGAACGGACCATGAAGCCGTGAAGCTGGCCATGGGCGATTTCATCGTCGATAAAATTTCCGCGTCCGGTCAGCAGTTTCGCATCTTCGAACCGGGGTATGGATTGTGAAATGCCGTATTCGCCCACGTGTCTAATCCTCTGTCCTGAAGTCTGATCTGTTTATAGGGCGCTGCGGCCCCAAACAGTATCGAGAAGCGCGGTTCGATCACCGATTTTGTTGCCGCGCCAGGCAACATGCTGGTCGGGGCGGACAAGCACGTAGTCCGCATCATATAGGCGGCGCACGGCAACGTCACCGATATCCATCACCGGGATATCCGGACCGAGATCATCCTGCGCGCCGGCAAATCGGAGCAGCGTAAATCCCGGGCCGAGACCGTCGAAAAGCGCTGCGTCTCCCAGCCAGGCATGCGGAGCCCGGGATCCGGGAATCGCATTGGGCGTGTAGTCGTTCGGATGATCCGGCGGCGGCGGTGCGCCATCATAGGCGATCACCGGCGAGTCCTCGTAGCGCAGGCCCAGAAATGCCCCCGGTATGATAAATTCAAACTCGGCATGGCGCTCGAAATGCGCCTTCAGACGCGCGCGCTCCGCCGCCCCGTCAGGCGTGTCGTCGGAAACATTCTCCGCGATTTCCACGTTCCCGACGGAATCGGCGAACCCGCGGGCGAAATTCACGTTGCGGACGCCGATTGGCCGGCGTTCCGCCTCGTAGGAGTCGAGAAGCGCTTCGCCCCCGTGGCCCCGCAGCACGGCGGCAAGCTTCCAGCCCAGATTGGCGGCGTCGTCCACCCCCGTGTTCATGCCCATGCCACCGGTCGGGGTAAAAAGATGCACCGCATCGCCGGCGATGAACACGTTTCCGGCGCGATATTTCTGTGCGACCAGGCTGTACCCGGCATTCCAGTTCACCGATGAGATCACGTCGAGCGCGAACTCTCGGCCGATGGCCCGGTGGATCAGGGCCGTCGGGTCGGCGCCGTCCCCGCCCTCCGGCATTGCGAAATGGAAAAGGAACAGCCGGTCGCTGTCGACATGGACCAGTAATGCCCGCATGTCGCCTGTATGCATCCAGTACTGCCAGGCGCGGCGCTCCGGCAGCCAGTCAGGCTCGTCGTGCACACGGAAATAAGCGGCATACATCGGCCCGCCCATCATGGGGCGCACCACGCCGGATTCGCCTTCGTATTCGATGCCAAGGGACTTCCGGACAAGACTGTTCCCGCCGTCGCACCCGACAAGATACCGCGCGGTGATCTCCCGGGTTCCTGCTGTCTCCGTATGCTCGATTGTCGCAGACACATGGTCGCCCCTATCGGCGAATGCGGTCAGTTTCCAGCCGAAACGCAGATCGACGCTCGGCAGCGTATCGGCTTTTGCCTTCAGTTCTTCCTCGAGAAATATCTGCGAACAGCGAAGCGGGGGCTCAGGGGACGCCCATGCGCCGGTCCCGGCCTTTGCCTCGGCCAGGGCCTCCGCCCTGGATGGCTGGCGGAAGCGACCGAGTTCGTGGCCGGTCAGGCTGGTGAAATAGGCAAGGTCGGTCGGATGATCGGGGGCAAGCCCGCGCGCGCGCAGGCGGTCGGCGATGCCGTGTCGCCGGATATGTTCCATCGTCCTGCTGCTGACCGCATTCGCCTTCGGATGACGGGCCGTATGCGGCGCATCGTTCAGCAGAATACAGTCGACGCCGAGGGCTCCAAGTTCGAGCGCCAGCAACAGTCCCGCCGGTCCGCCGCCGGCGATCAATACCTCTGTATCGGTCATTGTTTCCCTGTTCGCCCGCGCTGTAGATTATACTCCGCGGGTCTTTCGGCCCGCTTTTATTATGAGCCGCTTTCCGGCGGCAGCGCCGTAATCCGAATACCTGCGCCGGGAGACTTGTACTTCCGGTTTATCCAAATCAGCAAGGAGGTCATCGCCTCCGCCGCGACGGCATTGTCGAGCGGTCCGGCCTCGATGCCGTTCAGTCCGGCGGCGGCCACGAGCTTGACCACCTCTTCCCGCGCCGCGGGATCGTCGCCGGTAACAAGCACGTCGCAGTCAATCACGTGATCCGGGTCTTTCAGATGATGGGCCGATACATTCTGGAAGGCCGATACCACCCGCACATTGTCGCCGAGCACTGCCCGCGCGATCAGGGCCGCACATCCCTCGTCGGGCAATTGCACACGCATTACCTTGGGCGGCACCAATGGTACAGTCACATCCACGAGAATCTTACCCTGAAATCCCTCCCGCAGCCCGGTCAGGGTCGCGCGCTGCGCCGCATAGGGCACCGTGAGGACGGCGATATCGCAGGCGGCCACCGCCGCTGCATTATCCATCCCTTCCGCGCCGAACTCCGCCGCCGCTGCGGCCGCGCTCTCCGCGTTGCGCGACCCGACAATCACACGGTAACCGGCCCGCGCCCAGCGGGCGGCCAGCCCCGATCCTTCGGCGCCAGTGCCGCCAATAACCGCTATCACCGGCAAATCATCTGTCATTCTGCTGCTACTCCATGGGCAAACTTGTTGGCCGGTGTCTGTACCGGCTCAGTCAACGGTTTCGCGGTCTCAGCCGCCTCCTGTCTCTCGGCAGGAACCTCGCCGTACAGGGTACTGCGCTGACGGGCTTTCCGCCCGAGCCCGTCGGCAAGGTTCCGTATCTGCGCGGGCGTAAGTTCCTGTCCATGCGCGGCGCCGGCGGCGCGCGAAATGGATTCGTTCATCAGCGTTCCGCCAAGATCGTTTACACCCGAATTAAGGCATTCGGACGCTCCGACTGTTCCCAGTTTCACCCAGCTTGTCTGGATGTTCGGGATAAGCGGGTTGAGCGCAAGTCTTGCGACGGCATGGATCAGGACAGTTTCCCGGAATGTCGGCCCTTTCCGCGCAACCCCTTTCAGATAGATCGGCGCTTCCATGTGAACGAACGGCAACGGTACGAATTCGGTGAAGCCGCCGGTTTTCTCCTGCTGGTCGCGGATGCGCAAGAGATGACGGGCATGGTGGACGGGTCGTTCCAGATGTCCGTGCATTATTGTGGCGGTTGTCCGCAATCCCGTTTCATGCGCCGCGTCGATCACCGCCAGCCACTCATCGGTGGATAATTTATCGGCACACAAAATCGCCCGGACCTCATCGTCCAGAATTTCCGCCGCCGTTCCCGGCAGGGAGCCGAGCCCCGCTTCTTTCAGCGCAACGAGATAATCCGGCACCGACAGACCGAGCGTGGCCGCGCCCTGCGACACCTCCAGCGGCGAGAACGCATGGATATGCATCTCCGGTGTTACGGCCTTCACCGCCCGGACAACAGACAGATAGGTGTCCCCGGTATAATCGGGATGAATGCCTCCCTGAAGGCAGACCTCGGTCGCGCCCCGGTCCCAAGCCTCGGCAGCGCGTCGCGATATTTCGTCCAGCGCGAGGTCGTAAGGGGCGCCGCGCAGGTTTGCGCTCAGCCGGCCCTTTGAAAACGCGCAAAACCCGCAGCGATATCCGCAGACATTCGTGTAATTGATGTTGCGGTTGACGACATAGGTCACGACGTCCCCGCTCACCGACCGGCGCACCGCATTCGCCGCAAATACGACCTCGCTGTACGCTTCGCCGCGCGCCGTCAGAAGCAAGGCAATCCCGGCCTCGTCCAATCGCTCGCCGGCGACCGCGCGGTCGATCGCGCTGCGGACCCGCCGGCCGTCCCCACCCGTCACGAACGGCGCGACAGGCGTCTTTCCCGCAACACCGGGCGCCCAGGCATCGTCCCGCGCCAGACCGTCGCCGTCCATTGCCCGCAGCACCGCCGGACGGACGGCATCATCAAGCCATCCGTCATCGAAGATATATTCGGGATAAACCGGCAGGCGGGCCGCCAGGACTTTTCCTTTCGCGGCAGTCTGATCTCTCAGCCGGACCACTTCAGGCCACGGCGCTTCCGGATTCACGTGATCCGGCGTGACCGGCGAGACGCCCCCCCAGTCATTGATGCCGGAATCGATCAGCGCACCGAATTCGTCACCGCTGAGATTGGGCGGCGCCTGGATTGACATTCCGGCGCCGAAAATCCTGCGGGCAGCCGCTATGGTCCAGCGAAGATCTTCGATGTCCGGTTCCGGCGCGGTCGCCATCTTCGTGCCTGGTTTGGCGCGAAAATTCTGGACAATGATTTCCTGGATGTGACCGTAGCGCGCGTGCAGGTCGCGGATGTCCTCAAGCGCCGATATCCGGTCTTCCCGGCTCTCGCCGATGCCGATCAGGATACCGGTCGTAAACGGCACGCGTGCCTCTCCCGCAAGACGGATCGTCTCCAGCCGCCGCGCCGGGTCCTTGTCGGGTGAGCCGAAATGCGGCCCGCCGCGGGCGGACAAAGCGGGCGATGTGCCCTCCAGCATCAGGCCCATCGACGCCGACACGGGCCGCAGGAGCGCAATATCTTCCGCGGTCATCACACCGGGATTGAGATGCGGCAGCAGGCCGGTCTCGTTAAGGACAAGCTTCGCCATCTCCGCGAGGTAGGAAATAGTTGTGTCGTGTCCAAGCGC
Organism: Rhodospirillaceae bacterium; assembly: GCA_038120765.1. GTDB lineage: Bacteria > Pseudomonadota > Alphaproteobacteria > MPNO01 > UBA830 > CAXBCP01. The sequence goes on along the minus strand of JAYOMI010000097.1, from coordinate 7,023 downwards.
CGCAAGCTCGTCGCGCGCGACGCGATACCGCAATTCGGGCTTGTCGCCCAGCGTGAACAGCGCCTCCGTGCATCCGGCCGCGGCCCCCGCCTGCGCGATCGCCAGAACTTCCCCGGCGCCCAGATACGCGCGTTCGCCCGCGACCGGCGGATGCGCGAAGGTGCAGTAATGGCAGACGTCCCGGCACAGCATCGTCAGCGGTATAAAAACCTTGGGGCTGTAGGTCACGATATCGCCGTGCCCGGCATCGAGAAGGCGCGTCGCCGTCGACAGCAATTCGCCGGTATCGGTGGTTCGGAAACGTGAATTCATGGGCGGCACAACAGGGTCACTGTATTCAAGTAATTGTTTTTATATGCTGCCGTCGCCCGCACTGCTGTCGAAGTACGCGACCTTGTTGCAGCGCGTAATGGACAGCGAAACCGGCACGACGTCAAGGCCGGCGCCGATATTCTGCCCCCGGCCGGTATCTGCGTTGAGGCTTTTGTACCGTCAGCCGGGTTTCTGTTTAGATGGAGCGACAGAATGGTAACAGCCAATAGCCGGCCGACGCCGATTCGGACGGTAAAGGAGATCGTCACATGCCACGCCTTGAGAACAGGGTCGCCATCATAACCGGCGGCGCGCAGGGTATCGGCGCCGCCTATGCCCGCGGGTTTGCCGCTGAAGGCGCCCATGTTGTCATCGCCGACATTGCACCCGCCGATGCTTTGATAGATGAGATCAAATCCGCCGGCGGCTCGGCGATCGCCGTCGAGACCGACGTCACCGACGAATCCGCCTGCGCAGACATGGCCGCCCGCACGATCGATGCCTTCGGGCGGATAGATGTCCTGGTCAACAACGCGGCGCTCTGGGTCCATATCCCGTCCAAGCCGATCATGGAGATCAGCAAGGCCGAATGGGACAAGGTGCTGGATGTCAACATCAACGGCGTATTTCTGTGCACCCGCGCGGTGGTGCCGCAGATGACCCGGCAGGGGTATGGAAAGATTATCAATATCTCATCCGGCCGGGCGCTGAAGGGATTTCCGAACCTGCTCCATTACGACACGTCCAAGGGGGCCGTGATCTCGTTCACGCGATCCATCGCGCGCGAGCTTGGCGATGCCGGAATCCGCGCCAATACCATCGCCCCCGGCGGCATCATGACCGACAACGTGATCGAACAGGAAGACCTGCGTGCCTTTATCGCCCTTGGTGCCGCCACCCGGGCAATCAGGCGCGACCAGGTGCCGGAAGACGTCGTCGGGGCCTGTATCTTTCTCGCCAGCGCCGAGAGCGACTTCATCACCGGCCAGGTTCTTGCCGTGGATGGCGGCTCGGCAATGAACTGATCCCGCCGGCCTTTACCGCGATTTCGTCTCTGGGCGACCGGCCTTCCCAAAGGGTTGCCGCATCGGTATCGCTGGCGTAGGCTTGTTGCTATCATTTGATATCGGTTTGCGAGAGTGAAATGGCGAAACAGGTGGATTCCAGCCGCCCTATCGAAGACACCAATATTTTCGGCGCGCAGCAGACGCGCCGTGGATACCGGCTGAACAAATTCGCGATGTCCCTGGTAAAACCGGAGAACCGCGAGGCGTTCCGCGCCGATGAAGAAGCCGCCCTCGCGGCGTCGGACCTCACCGAAGAGGAAAAACAACTCATCCGGGACCGCGACTGGCGGGCGATACTGGAAGACCACGGCGGCAATATATACATGATCATGAAAATCGGCGCGGTGGTGGGCGCAGGCCTGTACCAGATCGGCGCCCATCAGCGCGGCGAGACTTACGAAGAATTCCTCGCCACGCGCAATGCCGCTGGCGCCAGGTAAAGGACCGACATCATGGGGAAAATCATCGCCGGAATCGGCACATCGCACGTCCCCTCCATCGGGCTGGTATACGATCAGGGCCGCACCCAGGAGCCTGACTGGAAGCCGCTTTTCGATGCCTATATACCCGTCAAGAACTGGCTGAAAGAGATCAAACCCGATGTCGCCATCGTGGTCTATAACGACCATGGCGCGGACTTCTTCTTCAACAAGTATCCGACGTTCGCGGTCGGCGCCGCCGACGTCTATCCGGTCGGCGATGAGGGCTGGGGCAGACGCCCCCTGCCCGACTTCCCGGGCGATACGGACTTCTCGTGGCATCTGTGCAATGAGCTGGTCTACAACGAATTCGATATCACTATCTGTCAGGAAATGGCGGTTGAGCACGGATTCATGGTGCCGATGCACCTGTGCTGGGACCACGATCCGGACTGGCCGGTCAAGGTCGTGCCGGTCGCTGTAAATGTCATCCAGCATCCGCTGCCGACCGCGCTGCGCTGCTGGAAACTCGGTCAGGCGATCCGCAAGGCGGTGGAGAGCTATCCAAAGGATACGAAGGTTGTCATTCTCGGCACAGGCGGCATGTCGCATCAGTTGAACGGCGCGCGTTTCGGCTACCTCAACAGCGACTTCGACCGGGACTTCCTCGACAGGATCGAGACCGATCCGATGGCTCTTACCGAGCTTACCCACCAGCAGATCATGGAAGATGCGGGTGCGGAGGCCGTCGAGCTGATCATGTGGCTGACGATGCGCGGTGCGCTGGACGGAAATCCGGTTCGACAGGTTCACCGTAATTATTATGCACCTATGACAACCGGGATGGGGCTGATCGCCCTTGAACAGTCAATCTAGCCCCTTGAACAAGCAACCCGGACCGATAACACTGTACCCGGTTCGGCAAACGGGAAAAAATCCATGGAAAAGACACGTGTTGTCATAATCGGCGGCGGCCCGGCGGGCCTTTTGCTGTCCCATATTCTGGATCTGAATGGCGTCGACAATATCGTGCTCGAGCAGCGGAGCCGCGCCTATGTGCTGAGCCGGATCCGGGCAGGCGTGCTTGAAGC
>JAYOMI010000097.1:0-4124 GCA_038120765.1 Rhodospirillaceae bacterium | reverse complement strand
GGCTCGGAGAGCGGCTGGACCGCGAGGGCAAATTCCATAACGGGTCGTATATCGTCTGGGCGGGCAGTGAAAAACTGCTGATCGATACCCGGAAATATACCGGCCTGGATATGACGGCATACGGTCAGACCGCCATCACCGAAGACCTCTACGAAGCACGGGACAAGGCGGGCGGACAGGTCATCGACGAAGCTGAAGACGTTCAGCCCCACGACATGACGACCGATGCCCCCTATGTCACCTTCACGAAGGACGGCAGGGAACATCGGATAGACTGCGATTTCATCGCCGGATGCGACGGCTTTCACGGGGTCAGCCGCAAGGCAATCCCCGCCGAGATCACGCGGGTCTTCGAAAAAGCCTATCCCTTCGGGTGGCTTGCGATCATGTCGGAAACGACGCCCCTGCCCGACATTGTCTACGCAAATCACGAGCGTGGCTTTGCGCTGGCGTCCCAGCGCAACGAGCGCCTCAGCCGCTACTACATCCAGTGCGACCTGAACGACAATATCGACGAATGGACGGATGACCGCTTCTGGGAAGAACTGAAAGCGCGCTTTCCGAAAGACATGGCGGATGCCATCGAAACCGGACCGTCCATCGAGAAGTCCATCGCCCCGCTCCGCAGTTTCGTTGTCGAACCGATCCGGCACGGCCGCATGTTCCTCGCAGGCGACGCCGCGCATATCGTGCCGCCGACGGGCGCGAAAGGTCTCAACCTGGCATTTTCAGACGTTTACTACCTGTCGCGGGGACTGATCGATCATTACAGCAAGAATGACGACAAATACCTCGACTGCTATTCCGATATGGCGCTGCGCCGCATCTGGAACGCGGAACGGTTTTCCTGGCACCTGACCCGCCTGCTGCACAAATTCCCGGACGACGATCCGTTCGATCAGCGCACCCGCGAAGGCGAGCTTGCCTATCTTGCGACGTCCGAGCGCGCAATGGCGTCCATTGCCGAGCAATATGCGGGCCTGCCCTACGAAAGCTGACCTGAAGACCGAAATCATAAAAAAGGGCCGGCAAGAACCGGCCCTTTTTGATTTCGTCCGATGGGGACGCCGGTATTAAGCGACGGCCTCGTACTTGTCCCGTTTCACGCCGGTCAGGTCCTGGCCTTCGACGCGGATAAGGCGCGTGGTCGCGGTCCGGCTCGGCGAATGCAGATCGCCCTCGTTGTACAGATACGCAATGCCGGGGGTCATATCGTAATCCTTGATCTTTTTGACCTTGCCGGGTGCGTCGCCGGACGGTTCCGCGACCTTTTCCCAGTCGGTCATCGTGGTCACGCCGGTCGCCTGGCCGTAGATCGCCCAGCTCGGGCCGTGATCGTGCGGGTTCGAGCCCTTGGCGCCTTCGTATACATGCGCGAGGATGCAGAACTCGTGCTTGTCGTCCTCGTAAATCACCTGACGCGGCGTGGTGTTATCCGGCCCGAGATGGGTGGCCACAAAATCGCTGTCGGCGCAGGCCTTGGCGATAAACTTCCGCACTTCTTCCCGGCCGGCCGGCCCGGAATCCTTGTCCATGGCGGCGCGGCAGTCTGCGGCGAGTTGTTCCAGCGTGTAAGACATTTTCGTTTCCCTTCCTGACGTTGTTCTATGGGCCGACAATAGGCCCAAACCAATACAAAAAAAAGCAGCCACCCCGCCTTGATGCGGGTCAATTCCTGTCAGTCAAAAACCGTCTCGGAATAATGAGCGGAATCCACGACGGCCTCAATCACCGTCGGCCCTTTGGCCTGCAATGCGGACGTCAGCGCGGTACGCAAGGCGTCTCCGTCCCGCACGCCGACGGCCGGCACGCCGAAATAATGCGCCGGCGGGTCCCGGTACTCTTCTTCCTGCAGTTCCGTGCCGTAGATCGACAGCTGGCGGCGTTCCTGCTTTACCCGGATGAGTCCCAGCCAGCGATCGTCGAGCACGACCACCGGCAGCGTCAGCCCTGCCCGTTTCGCCGTTGCCAGCTCGCCGCAGGTCATCTGGAAGCAGCCGTCGCCGATCAGGCAGACAACCGGCAGATCGGGCCGCGCGATCTTCGCCGCAATAGCCGCCGGCAGGCCGAAGCCCATGGAGGACCATCCATTGGTGATATGACACTGGCGCGGTGCATGCGCGGTCCACTGACTGGCAATCTGGTGGGTATGGGCGCCTACATCGTAGGTCAGGATGCCGTCACGGGGCAGAACCTCGCGGACCACGTCGATAACGTGGTGCGGGGCGAAACCGTCAACCGCCGGGCGCAGGGCCGCCTGAAATCCGGCGCGATGGGCCGCGATAGCGCTTTCCTGCCAGTCATTGGCGATGCTGTCCGCCTGAACCAGCGCGGCGAAGGAGGCATCGAGATCGCCTGTCACCTCGGCCTTCAACTGGACGGACGGCGCGATATCAACCTTCTCGATATCGATCTGCAGCAACGGCGTGTCGCCGATCCACGCTTCGTACTCGACTTCGATGGTATCGTAGCCGAGCCCGACGATCAGATCGGCCCCACGCAGAAACTCCCGCTGGACCTGCCGCATTGCGCGCTCGATGCACCCGACCGAAAGCGGATGATCCTCATCTATCAGCCCCTTGGTCATCGTCGTGCTCGCAAACGGAATGCCGTGACGCTCGACAAAACCACGCAGCAGACCGATATCGCGCATCCGCATCGCATTGGTGCCGTGTATGGCGACCGGGCGCTTTGCCGCCGCCAGGAGTTCGAGCGCCGCCTGAATTTCGGTATCTCCGGCAGCCTTGACCGGGACCGGCGGGATGAGATCCGGGATTGTCTCAGTCGCCATCGCAACCGCAACGTCTTCCGGCAGATCGAGATGAACCGGCCCCATGGGTTCGGTCAGCGACAACCGCACCGCCTCTGCGACGGTTTCTGCTACCGAGCCTTCGCGCAACACCCGGCTCGCCTTGGTAATCGGCGCGAACAGCTGCTGGTGGTCGATATACATCTGGATACGTCGGCCGAGCTGGTCGGTATTCAGGTTGCAGGTAATGGCAATCATCGGCGACCGGTCGAGCCAGGCATCCCCGACTCCGGTGGCGAGGTTCGTCGCCCCCGGCCCAAGTGTCGCAATCCCGAGTCCGGGCGCGCCGGTCATACGTCCCATCACGTCAGCCGCAAATCCGGCCGAGCCTTCATGCGCCGTCAGGACGAAAGGCAGGTCGTGTTTGCGCATTGCATCCATCAGCGGCAGCACGTTGCCGCTTGGAATGCCGAAGCCATGGGTTACCCCGGCCCGTTTGAGTATCTGAACGATCAGTTCCGCGTTATTCATTTCCATCCCCGGTGAATGACCTTCGTCGCCAAGTCGTGGCATACTGCAATGCCATGCAAATTCATATCCCCTGGCACTGGACGTGCCGAACATGGGCGGGCCGGTGCCCCCTGATATTTAACACCGTGTTCGGTGCGATCAATGACCGTACCCGCATTGTCCACCCCGGCACCGGCCTTGTCGTCGAGGGCTTCCCCCGCTCCGGCAACAGCTTTTCCGTATTCGCGTTCATGAATTCCGGGGCAGACAAGATGGAATTGGCGCATCACGTGCATTCGCCGTCCCAGATCATCCTGGCAGCAAGATACGGAATTCCGGCTGTTCTGCTGGTCCGCGCCCCCGCAGATGCTGTAGCTGCCGGGCTCGCCAAGATCGCCACCCATACGGGCTCCGATCTGTTGCGGGCGTATGCCCTTTACTACGAGAGCCTTCTCCCGTTACGGGAGCACTATGTCATCGCTCCGTTCGAAACCGTCACGTCCGCCGCCGGGCGTGTGGTCTCTGCCGTAAACAAACGGTTCGGCACCTCTTTCTCCGCGATCCCCCCGGAGCGCCACGCGCTGCTCAGCAAAGCGTTCCTGGCCCGGGAAAAGCTCGAGGGACTCGCAAATTCGGGTGCCGAGCCCCCGGCTACCTTGCCGCCCGGACTCATCGACGGCCCCCTTGGCGATCGGGCCCGATCTGCCCATGGACGCATGCTTGCGGCAGCCGCAGCAGACGACACCTTGTTACGATCGGTGTGAAGGTCTGTCCGACCGGCAAATTTGCGGAGCCACCCGGCAGTTCGGTGCATTGACAGCCGACCGCATAGTTTTAAACGTATTGCGATGGAAAAACGCTCCTC
>JAYOMI010000096.1:11907-13685 GCA_038120765.1 Rhodospirillaceae bacterium | reverse complement strand
GCGCACGCTTGGAAAGCGTGTATGCGGTAACACCGTATCGTGGGTTCGAATCCCACCCCGTCCGCCAATTCTCTCTATCGCACCATGTCGGTCGCTTCAGAAAAGGCGCTCGGATTGCCACGAAATCCCGCGGATGGGAGGCTTCTGAGCGGCCTGCCCGGGATTCTCTGCCCCGCCGCGGCCTGCACGGTTGAGAGTGCCAATACCGCCCCTACGCCAGGCCTTCTTTCTCCAGCAGCGCGTCGGGAGCCGGGAGTTTGCCGCGGAAGGCGATATAGGCGTCCTCCGGGTCCATGGAGCCGCCGGACGCATAGACATAGCGCCGCAGCCTGTCTGCCGTCGGGCTGTCGAACGCGTCGCCTGCTTCCGTGAAGGCCCTGAAGGCATCGGCATCCAGCACGCCCGACCACATGTAGGAGTAATACCCGGCCGAGTACCCATCCCCCGAAAACACATGGGCGAAATGCGGGGTCGCGTGGCGCATGACGATCGCATCGGGCATGTCGAGACCGGCGAGGACCTCCGCCTGAAACGCCATCGGATCGACAGCCGCGGCCTGTTCAGGATCGAGCGCGTGAAACGCCATGTCGACCAGGGCCGACGAGGTGAATTCCACGTTCGCAAACCCCTTGTTGAACTTCGCCGCGGCCCGCATTTTCCCGAGCAGGGCCTCCGGTATCGCTTCCCCCGTCTCATGGTGGACGGCAAAGCGCTGCAGGGTTTCCGGCACCGTCAGCCAGTGTTCGAATAGCTGGGAGGGCAGTTCGACAAAATCCCGGCTGACGGAGGTGCCGGAGATCGAAGGGTAGGTGACGTCGGACAGCATGCCGTGCAGCGCGTGGCCGAATTCATGGAACAGGGTTTTTGCGTCATCCATGGTGATCAGGACCGGCTCGCCTGCCGGGGCTTTGGCGAAATTCATGATGTTGAGGACGATCGGCGTCTGGCCCGCGCCATCCGGCGTCAGTTTGTGCTGATCCTGCAGCCCGCTCATCCACGCGCCGGACCGCTTGGACGGCCGGGCGAAGTAATCGGCCAGGAAAACGGCGATGCGTTTGCCGTTGGCATCCAGCACCTCGAACACCCGGACGTCCGCGTGCCACGCGCGCACGTCTTCATGGCGGCGGAACGTGATGCCGAACAATTTCTCCGCTGTGTGAAATGCGGCGTCGATCATCTTTTCCAGCTGCAGATAGGGCTTTATTTCCGCTTCGTTGAGATCGTAGCGTTCCGCCCGGACCTTCTCCGAATAATGACGCCAGTCCCACGGCGCGACATCGTGGTTATGGCCGTCCGCCGCGATCAGCCGCGCGAGATCGGATGTTTCTTCGGCGGCGCGATCGCGGGCCTTGTCCCACATGGTTTCAAGCAGGGTGCGCACGTTCTCCGGCGTTTTCGCCATGGTGCCGTCCAGCTTGAAATGCGCGAAGCTGGCATAGCCGAGCAGGGCGGCTTTCTCGGCGCGGAGCCTGACCGTTTCGGCGACCAGCGGGCGGTTGTCGCGGTCGCCGGCGCCTTCGCCCCGGGCGACCCAGGCCCTGAACGCCGTCTCGCGGAGATCGCGCCGCGGGGAGAAGGTCAGGAAGGGCTCGATGATCGATCGCGACAGCGTGACCGCGTATTTGTCCGCATGGCCGCGCTCTTCGGCCGCCGCCCGCATGCCGGAAATGAGGAAATCCGGAAGCCCCGCCAGGTCGTCACCGGTTTCGAGTATCAGGGCGTAATCGCGCTCGTCGGCGAGCACGTTCTGCGAGAACATCGTCCCGAGCGAGGCGAGG
>JAYOMI010000096.1:9601-11897 GCA_038120765.1 Rhodospirillaceae bacterium | reverse complement strand
CAAGCCGGGCCTGATCGGCCTCGTCGAGCCTCGCCCCCGATTTCACGAAGGACTTCCATGTCAGTTCCAGCACGCGGCCGGCTTCGGCATCCAGGTCGAGGTTCTCGCGATCCTGGTAAAGCGCATCTATCCGCGCGAACAACCGGCGGTTCATCATGATCGCCGAGCGGTGTCGGGACATCTCGGGCGATAATTTGCGCTCCAGCTCCTGCAGCGCTTCGTTGGTATTCGCGCCCGCGAGGTTCCAGAATATGCGTGATGCCCTCGCCAGAAGCTCGCCCGCGGTTTCCATAGCGATGATGGTGTTATCGAAGGTCGGCGCCTCCGCGTTGTCTGCGATCGCGTCGATCTCCGCGAGATGGGCGGGGAGGGCGGCGTCGAACGCAGGACCGAAGTCCCGGTCGTCAATCCGGGCGAAGTCCGGAAGCCCAAGCGGGCCTGTCCAGTTGGAAATCTCCGGATTGATTCCGGACGGGGAGAGCGATTTGGGCGACATGTATTCTTCCTGTGCGGGAACTCTGGTGTGCTGAGAAAGAGGATAGTCTTTTTGACGGCGCGGATGTGAACCGAAAACACCACAAACTTTCAGAGAAAGACATTGGGTGCCATCCGACCGTCGGGAATGGTATGTAGCGGGATGAAGTCTTTCGAAGGAATGCGCCTTGCCGGCCCTGCGCCTCGCCGTCCGTGAACTGCGCGGCTCTGCCGGCGGCTTCGTTCTTCTGCTGGTCGGCATTGCTTTCGGGACGGCGGCGATCGCGGCGATCGGGCTGCTGTCCGCGGCCGTCCTTGACGGGATGCGCGAAGGCGCACGGACCAGCATCGGCGGCGATGTCTCGCTCCGGCGCTTCCATCGCCCTCCCGCGCCCGAGCACCTGGCAGCCTTCAAGGCTGCAGGAACGGTCAGCCTGACGGCAGAGATGCGCACCCTGGCCCGGCGCGACAGCCGCTCGGCGCTGGTGGAACTCAAGGCGGTCGATGATGTCTACCCGCTTTACGGCGCCCTCCGGCTGGATGCGCCTCAGTCATCTTCCATGACGCCATCCACGAAGCCCGCCGATGCGCTTGGCCCGCGGGACGGGATCTGGGGTGCGGCGGTCGCGGCGGAATTGCTCACGGCGCTGGATGCCGGGATCGGCGATACCGTCACGCTCGGCGACCATCGTTTCGAACTGCGCGCGCTGATCGCGGACGAGCCCGACCGCGCGCTGCGGGCCTTCTCCCTGGGACCCCGGATAATCGTGGCCCTGCCGGCGCTTGCCGGCAGCGAACTGATCGCACCGGGCGCCCAGGTGTACTGGTACAGCCGAATTCGGCTCCGGGACGGCATTGTCGCGGGAGACTGGATCGCCGCCTTTGAGCGTGCGACGCCCCATGCCGGATTCCGTATTGTCGATGCCGGCATGGGCGCTCCCGGGGCGGAGCGGACGCTGGCGCTCGTCTCCTCGCTGCTGACCTTCGTGGCCCTGGGCATCCTGCTGGTGGGCGGCGTCGGGGTGGCGAACGGCGTCTCCGCCTGGCTCGACCGCAAGCGGAACAACATCGCCATCCTGAAGAGTCTCGGTGCGACGCCTGCCCTGATCCTTCATATATACCTTGCCCAGGTCGCGGCCGCGGGTGTTGCCGGCGTCGTACTCGGCCTGGCCGCGGGAAGCGCGGCATTCGCCGTTCTTGCACCGGTCCTCGCCGAATGGCTGCCGGTGTCCGGCAGCCTGCGCGGCACACCGTTGCTGATCGCGGGCGGCTTCGGGTTCTTCGCGACGCTCCTGTTTTCGCTCTGGCCGCTGGCACAGGCCGAAGTACAGCGGCCCCAGTTGCTGTTCCGTCACGATCTGACACAGGCGCGTTCGCGGCCAGCGCCGCGGCCGAGCCGGCTGTTGGCTGTGACGGCGCTTGCGGCGGCACTCGGGGCGCTTCTTGTCTGGTCCGCGCCGCTTCCGGTCGTGGCGGCAGCATTTGCGGCGGCGGCCGGAATCGTCGTGGCGGCGTTCCTCGTGCTTGGCCGGCTGGTGGCGATCGCCGCCCGGAGGGCCGCGCGCCTGCCGGTATTGCAGGGACGCCCCCTGCTCCGACTGGCGTTGGGGAACATGCATCGCCCGGGCGCGCCCACAGTGGCGCTGGTGATGGCCGTGGGGCTTTGCGCCACCCTCGTCGTTGCCGTTGAATCCCTGCGACACAATGCCGAACGTCATCTTGCCGCCACATTGCCTGTCTCGGCGCCGGGCCTGGTGGTGCTGAATATCGTGCCGGGAGAGGGCGGAGAATTCGATGCCTTCATGGCGGCATCGCCCCGGGT
>JAYOMI010000096.1:0-9591 GCA_038120765.1 Rhodospirillaceae bacterium | reverse complement strand
GGGTCGTACGGTGGGAGCGCGCACCCTTCCTGCATGCCCGGATTACCGGTATCGGGGATCGCGCTATCGGAGATTTGGACATACCGGCAGACGTGGCGTTCGTTGTTCGCGGCGACCGCGGGATTTCGTGGCGGTCCGATCCGCCGCCGGAAGGGCTTGTCGCCGGGGAATGGTGGCCCGCGGATTATGCCGGCCCACCGCTGATTTCGCTCGATGCGTGGGCCGCCCGCCGGCTCGGTGTCGGCATTGGCGACAGCCTGACCCTTGACGTGCCGGGGGCGCCGTTGCGGGGCAGGATCGCCAGTCTCCGGCGGGTCGATCGCGCCGGGCTCGGCCTCGATTTTCCGATTCTGCTTTCGCCCTTCGCCGCGCCGCCGCCGCATCGTGAGATCGCGACGGTCTGGACCGTCCCGTCCGCCGGGCCGCAGGCCGTGCGAGACCTGCGCGCCGGGCTGTCGCGCGCTTTTCCCGAGGCGGCGGGCGTTCTCGTCGCGGAGGTCATTTCGTTCCTCGAAGCCGTGCTTGTCGGCGCCGGGCGGCTACTCGGCGCGATGTCGGCGGCGACCGGGATTGCCGCTTTTCTCGTGCTCGCAGGGGCGATCGCCGCCAGCCGCCGCCGACGGCTGCGCGAGGCGATCCTCCTCAAGGTCGTCGGCGCCACGCGCAGGCAGGTGCTGGCGGCAACGGCAATCGAGTTCGCGCTCACAGGGCTCATGGGGGCGCTGGCAGCCCTCGTGCTTGGCAACCTGGCGGCCTGGGCCATGATCGGGAGCCTCATCGGCTTTCGTCCCGCGTTCGCGACGATACTTCCCTGGCTGGCCGCGGCGGTGGCAGTTCCTGCGGCCACTGGCCTCATTGCGGCCGGGTGGGCCGCGTCACGACCGTCGGGAGAGATGCTCAGGCAGCCGTGACGCACGTGCCCTGGCAGCGATCCTTCGTCTGCGAAGATGATCCGCCAGCCGTGCCGCACGACTTCACACCGCGGACGGTAATCGGCACCGGTGCCGGCTTGCAGGTTTTCAAAAGCGCCAAGACCAACTTGTCGCTGGAGGCAGGGCAGTCCTACGTGAATGAAGACCTTGAAACCGGGGAGGAGCGGGAGTTTCGCGGCGGGACAGTGGGCTACAGCTGGTAAACGGCGGCCCCCGACTTGTCCGAATTCATCCGGCCCGGGCTTGCTGAATGGCGCGCCAGACGCGCTCCGGTGTGGCGGGCATCCCAATATCGTCTATGTTCAGGGGTTTCAGCGCGTCGAGGACGGCATTGATCAGGGCCGGTGGCGCCCCGACACAACCGGCCTCACCGGCGCCTTTGACGCCAAGCGGATTGGTGGTGCAGGGAACATCGTGATGGTCGAACCGGATCATCGGCAGGTCGTCCGCCCGCGGCATCGCATAATCAAGAAAAGATGCCGTCAGCAACTGGCCCGTTTCATTGTCAAAGACGATTTCTTCCATCAGGGCCTGGCCGACGCCCTGAGCGACGCCGCCATGTACCTGTCCCTCAAGCAGGAGCGGGTTCAAGGCGCGCCCGACATCGTCGACGGCGGCGTAGCCGACGACATTGATGCGGCCGGTTTCAGGGTCGATTTCAACCTCGCAGACATGACACCCGTTCGGGTAGTTCGGCGTTTCCGGGGCGAAGACCCCGGCGCCCTCCAGACCGATGCCGAGCGAAGGCGGCAACCCGGCGGGCGCATAGGCCGCCGCGGCGACGGCGGAAATCGGTATCGACCTGTCCGTTCCCGCCACCGAGAATACCCCCTCTGAGAATTCGATATCGGTGTCTGCGGCTTCGAGCAGATGGGCGGCGAACTTCCTGCCGCGCGCAATAACCTCGTCGGCCGCGTTGCGCAACGCCGCGCCGCCCACCGTCGCCGAACGGGATGCGTAGGTGCCGCGACCGAAAGCGACCTGGTCAGTATCTCCCTGGAGAATCCGGATCCGTTCCATCGGCACGCCCAGCCATTCCGCGGTCAACTGGGCGAGGACGGTTTCGTGTCCCTGGCCGTGTGAAAAGGTTCCCGGCGTTACCGTGACGCCGCCGGACGGGTCCATGCGAATATCGACCCTGTCGCCGTGAAGCGCCGTGATCTCGATAAAATAGGCAAACCCGAAACCCCGTAACATGCCCCGGCGCCCCGCTTCCGCCCGACGCTTCGCGAATCCCGCATGATCGGCCAGCGTCAGTGCTTTGCGGGTCGCAGCGGCGAAATCTCCGCCGTCATATGTGTGGCCGGCCGGCGTCGCGTACGGCATTTCTGCCGGCCGGATATAGTTGCGCCGGCGAATCTCTTCGGATGAAAGCGCCGTCACCGCCGCAGCCTGCTCGATCAGTCTCTCGACAAGATAAATCGCCTCCGGCTGTCCGGCCCCGCGATAGGGCGATGTCGGGGTGGTGTTGGTGAACACGCCGCGGGCTGTGACATGCAATGCCGGGAAGCGGTACACACTGGGCAAAATGCCGACGGCAAGCAGCAGCGGCACATGGCTGGTGCCCACGAGGTAGGCCCCCAGTGCGAAATCCACGGTCGCGCGCAGTCCGCGGATGCGACCGTCTCCGTCGAGCGCCATCTCGCCCTGCCAGTTCTGGTCGCGGCCATTGACGTCGCTCACGAAGCTCTCGCTCCGGTCCGCGATCCATTTCACGGGCCGCCCGAGACGCCTCGCGGCCCACAGGACAAGGGCTTCTTCCGGGAAAACCGGCCCTTTCATTCCGAATCCGCCGCCGACGTCGCCGGCGATTACCCGGATGGAGGTCTCCGGGACCCTGAAAACGCTTTCCGCGAGAACCTCGCGTATCCGGTGCGGATTCTGGGCGCTGATGCGCAGCGTGAAACGGTCATCTATGGGATCGTATGCGCCGATGGCGCCGCGCGGCTCTATCGGGTTCGCGGACAAGCGGTTGTTATGCGCCTCGATGCGAACGACATGCGCCGCGTCCGCGAAGGCGGCGTTCGTTGCCTCGGCATCGCCGGCCTGGTGTGTCAGACAGACATTGCCCGGGGCCTCGTCCCAGATGGGGGCGGCCTCCGGTGACAGCGCGGATGATGCCGATACCGCGGCGGGTCGCGGCTGGTAATCGATCGCGATCCGTTCGCCCGCATCTTTCGCCGCCGCATATGTTTCGGCAACGACGAAGGCGACGATATCCCCGACATGGCGGAGGCGGGACTGGGCCAGGATCGGCCGTGTCGGCAGGAATGCACCGGCGCTGCCGAACCCCGGCGGGATGCCGCGAATACCCAGCTCGCCCAGCCCGTCCGCTCTGACATCTGCGCCCGTCAGAACGGCGAGGACGCCCGGCATCGCCTCGGCCTCGGTCGTGTCGATCGAACCCAGGACCGCATGGGCGTGAGGCGAGCGAACGGCAAACGCGTAAGCCATCCCCGGAAGGGTGACGTCGTCTATGTAACGCCCGGCGCCGACGAGAAAACGCCTGTCCTCGCGACGGAGAACAGGATTTCCGATACCTGGCCGGATCATTTCTAGAACGTCGCGCCGCTGGCGAGATAATGATCGATGATCTCGCTCCCGGTGGCCTTCCAGACCTTGTCGTGACCGCAGATATATTCGAGCGCGGACTCAAGCGCGCGGATGCGGTGCGGCTGGCCGATCAGGAAAGGATGCAGGCAAATCGCCATGACCCGGCCGGACTCTGCCCCTTCTTCGTACAGAACGTCGAATTGGCGGCGCAGCGTGTCGGCGAACTGTTCCGGCGAATGGCCGAATCGCAAAAACGGGCCGAAATCGTTGGTTTCCGACGAATACGGGATGGAGACGAGCTGCCGCCCGTCGACATCCATCAGATAGGGCTGGTCGTCGTTGACCCAGTCGCACACGTAATCCGCCCCGGCATCGATCAGGTGGTCGAGGGTATCCCATGTTTCGCCGAGAGCCGCGCTCAGCCATCCGCGCGGCCGTTTCCCGGTCGCCGCCTCGATCCGGTCGAAAGTGCCGGCGATCACGTCGGCTTCGCTCGCCGGATCGATCTGAGTAAGCGGCCGGCTGTTGGTCTGGTTATGTCCCATCAGCTCCCAGTCGAGCCGCATGCATTCGTCGATAATCTGGGGATAGACATCGCAGACATCGGAGTTCAGTGCGACGGTCCCCCGGATGCCGTATTTCGACAGGACATCCATGATGCGGAAAATGCCGATCCGCGCGCCGTAATCCCGGGGCGCCCAGGAAATGACATCCGGCACGAGGCCGGTGCCGAACAGGACTTTTTCATCGAGCGGGAAGTATTCGATATTGGGGGCCACCCAGAGCGCGACATGCGCACCGTCCGGCCAGCTGATTTTGGGCCGCTGGTGGATCGGTACATAGGGGAAGGGGCCGTAACTGCGGGGTTTCATATTCAGCCTCCGGGGCTTCAGGTTTTCGAGACGGTGAATGTCGCCGGGTGGAAAATGTCTTCGATCGAGAGCTCGCGGGCAAGCAGGCCCTGCTCGAAAGAATATTTCTTCAGGGTCTCGATCTCATGGCGGCAGTCTTCGATGCCGTATCGCCAGTAGTCCTCGCCCATCAGGTCCTGAACCTGCTCCTGGAAGACATCGACCCATGGCAGGGTCACGTTCAGGGCCGCGACTTCCGGAATCTCCGCCATCGCAATCGCCTTGGCGGCGGTGAACGCTTTCAGCAGGCTTGCCGGCAACCAGTTGTTCTTTTCGACGACATCCTTGCGCACACCGACAAGATGCATGATCGGAAAGATGCCGGTGCGTTTGTAATAGTCGCGCTCAACATCCATGTAGTTCGGCCATAACCGGCCTATATTCGGTTCGCGATTCAGCCAGACCGATGGCGCCCGGGCCGTCATGAAGGCGTCGATCTCGCCTGCCAGCATCATTTCGGACAGATACCGGTCCGACGGGATCGGCTGAACGTCGACCCCGTTATCGAGCGCCAGCGGCGTTCTTTCGTCGCGTCCGGGTTCTTCCTGCCCGCCTGTGCGCCAGATGATGTCGCTGTCGCGGACGCCATATTCCTCGGCGAGAATGCCGCGCATCCAGATATTGGCGGTCTGCTGGTATTCCGGCAGTCCGACGATCTTTCCCTTCAGGTCCTCCGGTTTCTCGATTCCGCGGTCGGTCCGGATATAGACCGCCGAATGACGGAACATGCGCGAGGGAAAGACCGGTATCGCGACATAGGGACATTCGCCGCGCGAGGTCAGCATCATGTAGCTGTTGAACGAAAGTTCGGCGACCTCGAATTCCGCGTAGCGCAGCGCCCGGAAGAACAACTCTTCCGGCCCCATCGGAATGAAATTCACGTTGCAGCCATCCACGGGGACCCTGTGGTCCTTGATCGCGCGTACCCTGTCGTAATCGCCGCACGCAATCGAAATATCGAGCTTGCTCATGCTTGTTCCCATATGGTTGTCATTATCAAAGTCACAGTCCGGCCGCGGAGTCGCGGACGATGGATCGCAGCCATTCATGCGCCGGATCGTTTGTCAGCCGCGGATGCCACGCCATAATGTAGGAAATCGGATCGATCCCCTCCGGCGCGGGCGTCACAGAGACCAGACCCGCATCCGCCTGCGGCTGTGCGATCCGGCGCGGCACCGTTGCGATCAGGTCCGTCTCCGGCACCGCCGCGATCGCGGCCGCAAAATACGGCACTTTCAGCCGGACAGTCCTTTTGCCGCCGAGCTTCCCGACCCGGTCATCCAGCAGTACCTGCCGCCCGCCGAGAATACTGACCGCGACGTGCGGATAACGAAGGTAAGCGTCAAGCGATAACGCGCCGCCGCCCGATGGATGATCTTTCGACATCACGCAGACATATTCCTCGACGAAAAGTTCTTCCGACAGAAACGGCGCCGGCGCGTGGTCGACCCACAATACGAGATCGGTTATCCCGCGTTCCGCCTCGGCAAAGGTGGCGTTCGAAAAGGATACCATGTCGAGCGATACGCCGGGCGCGTGTTCCGACATCAGGCGTGACAGTCCTGGCACCTGCATGAATGTCGAAAAATCGCTGCAGGCGATTGTGAACGTATCCGCCGCTGTCTGCGGATCGAAGGGCACTTCGCACAGGATCGTCTCAAGCCGCCACAGGATGTCGTGCAGTTCTTTCTGAATGCGCTGGGCGCGCAATGTCGGCTCATAGCCGTCGCTGGTGCGGATGAGGAGTTCATCGCCGAACGTGTGGCGGAGACGTTGCAAGACCCGGCTCATCGCCGGCTGGCTCAATCCGAAGCGGTCGGCCGCACCCTTGACCTGCTGCTCTTCAATCAGAAACTGCAGGGCGGGAAGCAGATTCAGATCTGCATTCTTAACATGCGTCCAATGCATTCATAGATTCCAAAATATGCACTTTACGCATTTAACACATTCGCTACAATCAAGGTCAAGGCCTATGCGCTTCGGTTTCGGATTTCGATCCCGGGGCAGGGCTTGAAACTGGAAAATGCGAGCCGGACATCATGACGCCAAAAATTCCAAAGGGTCTCGTCGATGCAGATGCGGGACTTGTCAGCCGCGAAGCTTTCACTAGCGACGAGATTTATGCGGCGGAAGTCTCGCGGATATTCGACCGCACCTGGATCTATCTCGGGCATGAGAGCGAGATTCCGAATGCCGGGGATTACGTTACCCGCCAGCTGGGGAGCGCCCCCGTCATCGTTGCCCGGACCCCTGCCGGCGCGGTCCAGGCGGTTCTCAACAGCTGCAGGCATCGCGGCCCGAAGCTGTGCCGTGACGAAGCCGGTCGGGCGACGAATTTCGTCTGTCCCTATCATGGCTGGAGTTACGCGAATGACGGGCGCCTGATCACCACGACGTTCGATCATCACTTCCCGCAAGATACCGACTTTTCCCAGTTCAACCTGGTCAAGGTGCCGAGGCTCGAAATCAAATTCGGCCTGATTTTCGGCAGCTGGAATACCGACGTTGTGCCTCTTGAAGACTATCTCAACGATATGGGCTGGTATCTCGAAGCGTTTTTCGCGCGCACGCCATTGGGCATGGAGGTGCTGTCGCCGCCTCACCGCTGGCAGGTCGCGGCGAACTGGAAGATCGGCGCCCTCAACTTCATCGGCGACAGCCAGCATATCGGCACCACCCATATCGGCCCGCTGACGCTCGACGCGGTCCGTTCCGCCCGGGAAGGCTTCACCCAGGCCGGGCAGGACAGCTTTCAGGTTGTCACAAAGCAGGGGCACGGATGCACCCTGACCTAACTGGCGCCGGGCATGCCCGAGAACAACTACAACACCCACGATGCCGGTCCGAGCACGCTTTTCCGGGATCATCTGTCGGACGATCAGATGAACATGCTCCACCATTTGCGGGTCTGTGTGGGCAATGTCTTTCCGAATCTTTCATTCATTGAAACCCAGGTGGCTCCCGGGGAAAAGGCGGTCATTCTCCGCCTGTGGCAACCGACCGGCGCCCGGAGCATGGAAGTCCTGAGCTGGGTGTTTGCCGAACGGGAAGCAGACGAGGCCTATAAAGAGAGCGTCCTGCGAAAGGGATTTCACAATTTCGGCGCAGCCGGCGTTTTCGAGCAGGACGATATGGAGCTGTGGATTTCCGCCACGGACGCCAGCAACAACCCGATCGCCGCGCAATATCCCTATAGTTTCCATACCAGCCTGCCCTATCAGGATACGCAGGATAACACCTACGGATGGCCGGGTCGGGCCTACAGGCCGTCCGACACCGAAGTGGCCCAGTTCGAATTCATGCGCGAGTGGGACCGGCGGCTTCAGGGCGGCGAAGAGGCTGACATTCTGGCCGCGGCGCAATAGGGCGCGGCAGCATGAATGTTCTCCCGACCACGGGTGCCGTCAGCGCCGAAATCTATTATGACATCCAGCGGTTCCTCGCGGACGAAGCCGCACTGCTCGATCGCCACCACTATGCGGCATGGTTCGCGCTGCTGACGCCGGATATCTCTTACCGGGTCGCCGTGCACCAGGTGCGGTCGCGGGGAAGCCGCGAACAGGTCCATGAAATCATCGATGAAGACAGCGACAATCTGCGCCTGCGCGTCGATCAACTCGCAAATCCGAAACTCACGGTCTCCGAAAATCCGGCGTCGCTCTATCGCCGCTTCGTGACGAACATCCGGGCCGACACGACGGAGATTGCCGATACCTTCGCCGTGAAAACCAACGTGCTTGTCTACAAGAATCGGACCGGAAACGATCAGGTCGACCTATATGCCGGCGAACGCGAGGACGTGCTGCGCCGGGTCGACGGCAGTCTGAGGATTGCCAGCCGTCTTGTCCGTTTGGATCAGTCGGTATTGCTTGGCGGCACGCTGAGTACGCTGCTGTGAGCGAAGAAGCCCGGCCCGTCCGGCTCGGAATCGCCGGCCTGGGGCTTGCGGGCGCCATGATGATCCGCGCCGCGCAGCGCGATCCGGCTTTCGAACTCGTTGCCGGCATGGATCCGCTGGAGCGTCCGCGGGAAACCTTCCGGCGGGATTTCGGCGCCCGCGTTCACGAAAACTTCGCTGCGCTTTGCGCCGACGACGCCGTCGACGCCGTGTATATCGCCTCGCCGCACGAATATCATGCCGATCAGGCGATCGCTGCGCTTGAACACGGCAAGCATGTGCTGGTGGAGAAACCGCTGGCGCTGACGTTGGCGGATTGCCGCCGCGTGGTCGATGCCGCGGACCGGTCCGATGCCCATCTGATCGTCGGGCACACTCATGGATTCGATCCGAACATCCAGGAAATCGCCCGCCTCGTCGCGGGCGGCGAAATGGGCAGGCTCGCGATGCTCCTGAACTTCAACTACACGGATTTTCTCTACCGGCCGCGGCGGCCGGAAGAGCTCGATACCGCGCGCGGCGGCGGCATTACCTTCAATCAGGTGATGCACCAGATCGAAATCGCCCGCGCGATCGGCGGTCCCGTCCGCAGCGTGCGCGCCAATACGGGCATCATGGATCCCGGTCGCCCGACGGAAGGCAACTGTACGGCATTTCTCGAATTCGAAGCCGGAGGTGCTGCGACGCTGCTCTACAGCGCCTATGATTTTTTCGACAGCGACGAATTTCACGGCTGGATCGCCGAGGGCGGCAATAAAAAGCCGGACCGGAATCCAGGCGATACGCGCAGACTGTATCTTGCAGAGAAAGCGTCGGAAGACGAACGCCAGAAAAACCTGGGATATGGCGGTCGCGGTCTGCCGGACGCGCAACCGCATCTGCCGCATTTCGGTATCCTCATTGTGACCTGCGAACGCGGCGATATCCGGTTGTCGCCCGACGGGTTGCTTATCTACGGGCCGGACGGCCTGCGCGAACATCCGGTCGCGCGCGGAGACGGCTGGGCGGGGCATGGCAATGCGCTCGACGCGCTCTGGAAAGCGGCCCGGGACGGCATCGGCGATCGCCATGATGCTTACTGGGGCATGGGCAGTATTGAAATCGTTCTCGCGATCCTCCGATCTGCGCGCGATAGGGAAGAAGTGTTACTCGAGCATCAGAGTCCTGCGGTCTAATTCTGTGGGGCACATCTTGAACAGAGCTCTGAAGCGACACGAAAAGGGCACGATCAGAGAGGCCCTGCGTGTCTGACGTCAGCGCTCATGGGGCAGATTGAGGAGTTTGCATAAGGGAGGAT
>JAYOMI010000095.1:3018-13704 GCA_038120765.1 Rhodospirillaceae bacterium | reverse complement strand
GTTATTGTTGGGGAACGTTTGCGTCGACGGCGGCGTCGGCGGCTGGCTGTGATTCCAGTTTACCGCGTCCGCGGCCCCGCCGGACCAGTTTCCGGCATTGCCGGGCGTCCAGTTCGACGTGATCGGCGCCGCAGAGACGGCCGTCGCGAGGAACACAGTCGAAATAAAGCCGAGGCCCGCTGTAATTCCGCTCCGGAAAACGCGAATATCCGTAATCATCCACCCTACAAAACGCCATACGCCGCTACGACATGCCCGCTGCGATTCACCCGCAATCGAACAATTGTCCGCAATTTGATCAAAGGCGGCACATATCTCAACCTTTGACTCGGATAATTCACGCAAAATTCATGCCATTAATTCGGTTTGATTGAATTTCAAGCACTTATATTGGAGGAAATCGCTCCGGCGGATCGAAACCGTCAAATTCACCGACGGTATTCGGCCTGTTCCGGTTAACGAATCCGCACCCACGGAACCCTTGCGTTGCCGTCCGCGCGGGCCGTCTGCTAGGTTTCGCGCTCGGTCGGAAGAGAATCGCACCCCGGTGGGGCGCCCGGTCTTCAAAACCGGTGAGGGGCGTTAGACGTCCCTGGTGGGTTCGACTCCCACTCTTTTCCGCCAATTTCCCGGTCTTTTCGTGCCCGCTCCGGGCGCCGACCAAAGGCCGTCGCCACATCGCTGTCATTGGGCGACAGGTTTGTTTTTCCGCATCATCCAATCACACTTGTACACAAGTTAATAGGCAGGCATGGTTATCGTTTACGGATCAATCGGCGCTGGCTAACCGAAGGCAGCAAGACCTGTATTCTGCCGTCTCGACCGGCGCCCGGATGAACCAGCGAAAAGAGCGCAACAGACAAAAAGAGGAGACGACAATGGACCTGAAACTCAAAGGGAAGACTGCCCTGATCACCGGCGGCAGCGAAGGCATCGGCAAGGGAATTGCCATGGGACTGGCCGAAGAGAGCGTCGATATCGCCATCTGTGCGCGCCGTCCCGAGCCGCTGGAAGCGACCGCCCAGGAAATCCGCGACGCGACCGGCGTGAAGGTCATCGCGATCCCCACCGACCTGACAGACGACGACCAGGCCCGCGCCTTTGTCGAGCAAGGAGCAAAGGAGCTCGGCCGTGTGGATATCATGGTCAACAATGCGGGCTCGTCGCCGGGCGGCGTCATCGAAACCCTGACCGAGGAGGACTGGGCCCAGTCGCTGCAGCTCAAATTCATGGGCTATGTGCGCTGCCTGCGCTACGTGCTGCCGATCATGGTCAAGCAGGGCGGCGGGCGTGTGCTTAACCTGATCGGCAATGACGGCGTGAAGCCGTCCTACTGGGAAATCGCGCCGGGCGCCGCGAATGCCGCGGGCCAGAACCTGACCAAATCGCTCGCCGGACAATACGGCAAACACGATATCAGCTTCGTCGCCGTCAACCCGGGGCCGGTGCGGACCGAGCGCTGGACCGGACTTGTCAAAGCGATGTCGCGGGACATGAATATTCCGTTCGAGGAAGCCGACACGCTTGCACCGGCCTCTATCCCCCTCGGCAGAATTGCCGAAACAAAGGAAGTCGCCGATCTCTGCGTCATGCTCTCGTCGCCGCTGACGCATTTCGTCAACGGCACGCAGATCGAAATCGATGGCGGACAGGAAAAATCCCTGATGGACCGGTCGCGCGACGGGTAACCGGAACGATGTCCGGAAGCCCCGATCCACGTCCCGATCCGCATAACGCCTTTGTCGAGCAGGCCGCCGTCGCCGGCGCGCCTGACGGGCCGCTTGCCGGTCTGACATTTGCAGTGAAGGACAATATCGCGGTCAGGGACCAGTTGTTTACCGCCGGCCATCCTTTGTTGGCAGATCGCCGTGCGTCGGAATCCGCCCCGGCGGTGGCGGCCCTGTTGGCCGCGGGCGCAGACTTCGTCGGCATGGCGCAGACCGATGCGGGCGGGTTCGGCGCATCGACCCTTCAGACGAAAAATCCGGTCGCCCCGGATCGCATCGTCGGGGGATCGTCGGGCGGATCTGCCGCCGCCGTGGCCGCCGGACACTGCGATTTTGCCCTTGGCACCGATACCGGCGGCAGCGTCCGGATCCCGGCTGCATGCACCGGTCTTTACGGGTTCAAACCGACCTACGGCCGGATATCCAACGACGGCGTGTTCCCTTTGACGCCGCAGCTTGACCATGTCGGCGTCATCGCGGCCCGCCTGGATATACTCGACCGCAGTGCCCGGGTTCTGCTCAACAGCGAAGAACAACCGGAAACCGCGCCGGGGAAGCTGCGGATTGCCATCGAGATCGACCGGGCGAACCTGTTTGACCAGGCCATATCGGACGAGCTGGACCGTCTGGCCGAAATCCTCGCAGCGGCAGGGCACGACGTCACCCGCCTTGCCGTGCCGGGGCGCGAAAACATCGCCGACGCCCATGGCGTTATCGTGCTGTCTGAAGCCGCGGCGATTTACGCCGATCTGACCGAAGAGCAGCAGGGCCAGCTCGGCAAGGCTGCGGCAAGCGCGCTGCGGCATGCGAAGAATCTCCACGCGGAAGAAATCACCGCCGCTTGGGAATGGGCGCGGGCGGCGGATGACCGCCTGCAGAAGGTTTTCGAAAATCAGGACATCCTGATCTCACCGACATTGCCGATCGCGCCGCCTTCGATGACGGCGCGGCGCATCCTGCTCGGCGGCGCAGAGCACCCGGTCGTCGTCGGGATGACGCTGCTGACCTGTCTTGCAAACCTGACCGGCAATCCGGTCATCGGCCTGCCCAATCCGCTGTCGTCGGCTCTGCCGAAAACCGGCATGCAACTGCTCGGCCCGATGAACATGGACGAGGCTCTTTTCGGCATCGCGGCACGCATCGAGGCCGATCTGGCCGGAGCCGTTTCGCCATGAAGGCAGAAGCATCCGACATCGCCCTGCATGAAGACTATGCGCTGGACGAACAGATCGGGTTCCGGTTGCGCCTAGCGCTCCAGCGGCATACGGCAATTTTTTTCGCGCATATGGATGTCGGCGATATCGGGCTGACGCAAACGCAGTTCGCCGTCCTCGCCCGGTTGTGGGAATCGGGAGAAAGCTCGCAGAACGAACTGGGCCGCGCCGCCGCACTGGATTCGGCGACGATCTGGGGCGTGGTGCAGCGCCTGCAGGCCGCCGGTCTGGTCGCGACCCGGGCCCATCCATCGGACAAACGCCGCCGCGTCGTCGGTCTGACCGGTCTGGGGCGCGACACGATGCACACGGCGATCGCCCTGGCGCAAAGATCCAACGAAGAAACGCTGGCGCCGCTGACCGCAACCGAGCGAAAATCGCTGATCGCCCTGTTAAGCAAGCTGAGCGACTGAGGACAGGAACCGGACCGGACGATGAAGCCACCCAAATTCGATTATTTCGCCCCCGACAGCATCGAGAGCGCGCTGGCGCTGATCCGCGAGCACGGCGGGGATGCCCGGTTCCTGGCAGGCGGTCAGAGCCTCGTGCCGATGATGAATTTCCGGGTGGCCGCGCCGTCGGCGCTGATCGACCTGAACGGGATCGCCGCCCTTCGGGGGATCACGGTCGATGATAACGGGTGCCTGCACATCGGCGCGATGACCCGCACGCGGGAAATCGAGACGGATACAGAAATCGCCGCCGCAAATCCGCTACTGCACGCGGCCGCGCCCAGTATCGCCCATATCCAGATCCGCAACCGGGGCACGATCGGCGGCAGTCTTGCCCACGCCGATCCCGCGGCGGAGCTGCCGGGAATCGTCGTCGTGTGCGACGCGGAAATAAACGTGATCGGCCCCGGCGGCACCAGATGTATCGCGGCAAAAGACTTCTTCGAAGGCATATTCTCAACTGCCCTGCAGGACGGGGAAATGATATCGGAAATCGTATTCCCACCGTGGCCCGCCGGGCGGCGATGGGCATTCCGGGAAATTTCCCGCCGTGAGGGCGACTTCGCGATGGTGGGCATCGCCGGCTGGTTCGATACGAATGAAAACGGGGCGATTTCAGCCGCTGGTCTGGCCGCCATCGGCGCCGGCGACACGCCGTTGCGCTTGCCGTCCGCCGAAGTGGCCCTGATCGGACAGGCTCCCGGCGACGCCGTTTTTACCAACGCCGCGGCCGCGGCGATAGACGACCTGCAGCCCGGCAGCGACATACATGCGTCCGCCGCCTACAGGCGCGAGGTCGGCGGCGTGCTGGTCGAACGGGTCCTGAAAACCTCCTGGCAACGCCCGGCACTGGAAGCGACGGCATGACCGAAAAACACTCCCTCACGCTGACCGTCAACGGACAAACCCGTCGCTGCGAGGTCGAGCCCCGCATGACGCTCGCCGATTGCCTGCGCGAAAAGCTCGACCTGACCGGCACGCATCTCGGCTGCGAACACGGCGTCTGCGGCGCCTGCACGGTGATTGTCGATGGCGCCGCAATACGGTCCTGCCTGATGTTCGCCGTACAGGCGGCCGGGACGGAGATCACGACGGTCGAAGGGCTCGCCGACGGCGATGAGCTGTCTGTGCTGCAACAGGCGTTTCACGACAACTTCGCCCTGCAATGCGGGTTCTGCACGCCGGGTTTCCTGACCACGGCGGAAACGATCCTCAAGGAGAATCCGTCGCCGACCCGCGCCGAAGTGCAGAGCGCGATTTCCGGAAACATATGCCGCTGTACGGGCTACGTGCCGATCATAGATGCAATTCTGGAAGCGGCCGACCGGCGGCGGAAAGGCGAAAAATGACCGCGTCTTCCCCCTATATCGGCAGATCCGTCAAACGGCTCGAAGACCGGCGCTTTCTGACCGGGACCGGGCGTTATATCGACGACGTCAAACTTCCTGACATGGCCCTGATGGCAATCTATCGCAGCCCCCATGCCCACGCCCGTATCCGCAGCATCGACCTTTCGGCGGCGAAAGCCCTGCCGGGGGTGATCGATGCGTTCTGCGCATCGGACATCACGATGGCCCTGCCGCTCATTCCCCTGCGGCTCGCCCCGTTCAAGGGGTTCGAGCGGTTCCTCCAGCAGCCCATCGCCCGAGACAAGGTCCGCTACGTGGGCGAGCCCGTCGCCGTCGTCATCGCGTCGGACCGCTATATCGCCGAAGACGCGCTGGACCTGATCGAGGTCGATTTCGATCCGCTGCCCGCCGTCACATCGGTCGATCAGGCGGCATCGGGCGAAACGCTGATTCATGAAGACGCCGGCGAAAACATGGGCACCCGCTACACCGTCGGGCGCGGCGATGCCGACGAGGCGTTCAGGAATGCCCCCTATACCCGCCGGGAACGTTTCACGACCAACCGGCACGGCGCCGTGCCGATGGAAACGCGCGGGATGATCGCCGAGTTCGATCCCGACACACCGTTGCTGCGCCTGCACGGCGCAACCAAGGTGAACTTCTTCAACCGGCGGCACCTAGCTGCGGCGTTCGACCTGCCCGAAGACGCGGTCGAGCTGATCGAGACCGATGTCGGCGGCGGTTTCGGCGCGCGCGGCGAGCTGTATCCGGAAGACTATCTCGTCCCCATCGCCAGCCGGCGCGTGCGCCGCCCCGTCAAATGGACCGAGGACCGGCGCGAAAACCTTACCGCTACCAACCATTCGCGCGACATCGTGTGCGACCTGGAAATTGCCGCAACCGATGACGGCCGCATTCTCGGCATGCGCGCCACCGTGCAGGGCGACATGGGTGCCTATGTCCGCACCAATGGCGGCGTTGTCGCATCCAAGGCGGCGCAGTTTCTGCCGGGCCCCTACCGCGTTCCGTCGTTTTCCTGCGACGTCCAGTTTCTGATCACCAACAAGACACCTGTCGGCACGTTTCGCGGACCGGGCCGGTTCGAAGCCAATTTCTGCCGGGAACGGCTGCTCGACATGGTGGCCGCCGATCTGAACATCGATCCGGCGGAACTCCGCCTGCGCAACCTGATGGAACCGGCGGAGCTGCCCTTTCGCATCGGCGAACTGGTGCCGGGCGACGTCAACGCCACATTCGACCGGGGAAACTATCTGTCCGCCCTCAACCGGATGCTGGACGAAGTCGGATATGCCGACTGGAAAGACAGGCAGGGCGAAATTATCGACGGGCGCGCGCACGGGCTGGGCATCGCCTGCTTTATCGAAAGCAGCGCGGCCGGTCCGCCGGAAACCGCCCGCATCGCCGTCGCACCGGACGGGTCCATTGAAATCCGCACCGGGGCCTCGTCGGTCGGACAGGGAACCGAAACGGGCCTTGCGCAGATATGTGCGGATTACCTGGTCGTCGATATCGACCGTATCCATGTCCTGCATGGCAGCACCACGCTGGTGCCGTCAGGCGGCGGGACATTCCACAGCCGCAATACGGTCATGGCGGGCAATGCCGTCCGGAAGGCTGCCGAGGCGCTTCGTGCCCGCAGCATCGAACTCGCCGCCCTGCGCTGGAACACCGACGCCGCGGGCCTTGAGTACCGGGATGGCGCGGTTCACCGGGGCGACGGCGGGGAGTCCGTGCTGTCGCTCACCGAACTCGCGGCATTCGCCCTCTCCCGCGGCCCCGACGAGGCGCTTGCAGCCGATGCCGCGTTCGATAACGAGGGAAAGCTCTCCTATTCCTATGGCGCGCACGCGGCCCTGGTCGCCGTCGATATTGCGACCGGCGTGGTCGAGGTCAAAAAATATGTCCTGACGGAGGAAATCGGCCGGGCGCTGAACCCCGCGATGGTGCAGGGACAGGCGGTCGGCGGGCTGGTACAGGGCCTTGGCGGTACGTTCCTCGATCACATGGTCTATGACCAAGACGGACAGCTGCTGACAGGCAGCTTTGCCGATTACCTGCTGCCGACCAGCACGGAACTGCCTGAAATCACCGCCATCGCGCTGGAGGAATCGCCGTCCGAATTCAACCCGTTGGGATTCAAGGGCGCCGGCGAAGGCGGTATCGTTGCCGTCGCGGCAGCGGTCGGGAACGCCGTTGTTCACGCGCTGAACGCCCATGGCATCCAGATCAACGATCTCCCCATCACACCGGACCGGTTACGCGCCGCATTGCGCGCCGCCGGGGCCTGACAGAAGGAAAAATCCCATGACCGTCATCGATGTTCACGCGCATTTCGTCCCGCCGGACGTTCTCGACACCCTGACCGACCGCGGGCGCGATTTCGGCATCGACCTGGTCGAGACCCAGCCGGGCTGCCATTGCTGCAGGTTCGAGAGCGGCATGCAGATCAGACCGTTTTTCGACACCCTGATGAATACCGGCCACCGGCTCGGACAGATGGACGACCAGGGCGTCGACCGCGAAGTGCTGAGCATCTGGGCCGATATCTTCGGGTACGACCTGCCCGCCGCCAAGGGCGCGTTGTGGCATTCGGCCCTGAACGAGAGCATGATGCGCCTTTGCGATGCCCATGCGGAACGCTTTTCCTGGCTCGCCTCCGGCGCGCTGCAGGACGCCTCACTGGCGGCCCGCGAACTGGAACGCGGGATGAAAGCCGGCGCCGTCGGCGCCATCGTCGCGTCGCATATCGACGGGAAGAATCTCGGCGAATGCGCGCTGGATGAATACTGGGCTGCCTGCGTGGAGCTCGGCGCGCCGGTTTTCATTCACCCCGCGCAGCCGGTTGCCCCGCCCCGCGCGGAACGCTTCGCGCTCAACCAGATCGTCGCCTATACCAACGATACCACACTGACCGTGGGCTCCCTGATTTCGGCGGGCGTCATGGACCGCTTTCCGGGACTGGAATTCATCCTGTCCCACGGCGGCGGTTCCGTGCCGTATCTGATCGGCCGGTTCGACCGCATGCACCGCGCCGCCGACCCGAAGGCGACCGGCAACGTCGCGGAAAACGCGCCGTCGAATTATCTGACGCGGTTCTACTACGACACGATCCTGCATCATGGCCCGGCGCTGAACTACCTGCGGGACCTTGTCGGCACAGACCGGATGCTGCTCGGCACCGACCTGCCGTTTCCGCCGGGCGACCCGGATCCGCTGACGACACTGCGCGATGCAGGCTTCAGTGCGGCGGATATCGCGCAAATCGTCGATACGAACCCGAACGCGCTGTTCCGCTTTTAGGTCGGGCGCTACGCTATCGTCTTGCCCCGCCGAAAACAGCGCGGCGACCCCGCCGTTTGACCGCAAATTGCGGCCCAATTACAGTCGCCGTACCGCAACAAAGGACGTCGCATGACCCGGATCGACTACGCCGACTCTCCGTATGCCGTTCGCGCGGATATCGTCTCCGCCCATCGACGCGCCTGGGAGCACTCGTCAAAGCCGGGAAGCTGGCTGACCGGCGCAGAACGCGTAAAGGTGATGACGGAAACCCGGCACGCCCGAAACTGCGCCGCCTGCGCCAGGATCAAAGACGCCTTGTCGCCCTTTGCCGTGACCGATCCCCACGATGCCGGCACGGACCTGCCGGAAAACTGGGTGAACATGATTCACCTGATCGTCGCCGATCCGGGGCGGCTGACCCATGGCTGGTACAAGAAGACAATCGACGGCACCGGCGATGCCGGCGGAATCGCAGAGACCCATTTTGTCGAAATCGTGAGTGTCGTCGCCCATACGACGGCAATCGATACGTTTGCCAGGGGCCTTGGCATACCGCTCCGCAGCCTGCCCGACCCCCGGGAAAGCGAGCCAAGCCGTTACCGTCCGAAAGAAGCCCGGCAACACCAGGCATGGGCGCCGAACATCGCCTGGGACGAGTTCGGACCTGCCGAGGCGGATTACTTCGTTGGTCCAGAATCGAGTATCCGCCGCGCGCTCACGCTGGTGCCCGACGAAGCCCGCAGTTTTTTCGACATTACGTCGGCCCAGTACCTTGCCGGCCCGCAAATGCGGGACTTCACCCGGGAGTTCCGGGCGATCACGAATCTGCAGATCGAACTGCTGGCAGCGCGGGTGTCAGCCCTGAACCAGTGTACGTATTGAACGACCAGCCATTCGGCACTGCTCCGTGCGGGCAGCGAACATTCCGGAGACGACCTCGACTATAACGCGATCACCGGCGGCGCAGGCGCCGGGGATACCGGTATCGAAAACGGCGACTTGATGATCGAATTTGCCGAGGCTGTTCTCGGCAACGACGATGCGAGACTGCAGGCGGCCCGTCAGGCTGTCTTTGATACGCTGGGCGCCGACGCGGTCGTCGATTCCGCCGGCGTCGCAGGCCTCTTCAATGCGATCGACAGGATCGCGGATTCAACCGGCGCGCCGCTCGAAGCGGACAAGGCGGAAATGACCGCCGGTCTGCGCGCGGCAATCGGGATAGATGCCTTCGCGGCGCAGAAGGAAGCGCTGGACGCCGCCGCCGAAACCGGCTCGCAATAATCCCGCCGGTTCACATCACTTTTCGGAGCGGCGCAAAGCCGCCCCGTTGCATTCGCGGGACTGCACCGGCATAGTTCGCGAGTCGCAGCGGTATCTCGCCGCGACATGCTTTTACAAAGGAGGACGTATGTCCGAGAAACTCGGGATAGGCGCTTCTTTCCCCGACGTGACGATCAATCTCGTCGGTGGCGGAACACTGGACCTGCCGGGCGGCCTTGATACGAAGTACAAGGTCATCCTGTTCTACCGGGGTCACTGGTGACCTTTCTGCCGCCGGCAGTTGGTCGGCTTTGAAGAACAGAAGGCAGCACTAGAAAAGCTTGGAGTGTCGGTCGTCGCGGCAAGCGTCGATCCGGCAGACAAGGCGCAGGAAGTGGCCGATGAGGTCTCCTTCCCGGTTGGCATGGAAGTCAGCCGCGAAATCGCCGATGCGCTGGGATCCTGGTGGGAAGACCGCCGGAGCATCATCCAGCCGTCAGAATTCATCCTCGGACCCGATAACAAGGTTATGGCGTCCAGCTATGCAGACGGCCCGCTCGGCCGGATACAGGCGGATGATGTCGTCAAGCTGATCACGTTCTACGAATCCCGCTAGCCAGCGGCTTCGCAGTACACGGCCTTTATGCCGGGCGCGGAATCCCGCGCCCGGCATTTTCATTGGAACGATCGGTCAGGCACACGCCGTGTCCGCCGGATCAGATCTCGCGGACGGGTACGTCGATCGGTCCGTCGGCGGTCGCCGCAATATGCGTCGTCGAGACAAAATCGCCGGAAGAAACATCTTCGCTGCCATCGCGCGATATATGAACCCGGATAACCACGTCCTGCGTCTCGGGCGCGTTGGAGGACTCCACGACAAAGGGTATCCGTCCTTCCGGCCTGCCGGAATACGCCACGCCTTCGAGGCGGGTCACACCGATGCGCTTCGCCGAAGCGTCTACCCGCCCCAAATCTTCAAGATATACATACGCCGTCGCACCCGCGAACGCATCCGCTTCGGCGCCTATGACGATATCACCTATGATCTTCACAACGGCTCCCCGTAAACCCGGCGAGGGGATTATATATTACGCTTTTTTCCGCCTGCTGCGAGTGGCCGGCTTGCGGGCGGGCGCCGCCGCCGGGGACGAAGCTTCGTCTCCCGCATCTTCGGGCGGCGGCGGTTCGCCGTCATCGTCGCCCGCAAACCTGGAATCTCCGGCGACGTCTTCGGGCGGGGGCGCAAAAAGATCTGTGGCGTCGCCTGTTCCGCCAAAACCGGCGTCACCCTCGACATCCGACACGTCAGCCGCATCGTCCCGATCATCCAGAGCAGGCGGTGGCGGCGCGGCATCGGACGTTTCGACCGACACGCCGGCTG
>JAYOMI010000095.1:0-3008 GCA_038120765.1 Rhodospirillaceae bacterium | reverse complement strand
CGCTCAGCGCAGCGTGACGCGTTCAATCACGTTGTTGGCGATGAAGACATCGACCGGGCGGCCGTTCGCCCGGGCATCGCACAAGGCGACGAAAACATTCGTCACCCCGTCGGCTGCGCCGGTCTTGATCTTCTTCCAGCCGCTCACGCCACTGATAATGGCGTAGCAGTTCTGGCCGTGGTGAGTGGTGTAGGTGCGCGATACAGTCCGGTTATTGTTCCACATTTCCTTATCCCTCCTGTGAAGACGGCGTCGGTCGCCGCGTTGATAAAAATCAGACGAGTTGCACGCGATAGACAGTGCTGCCGTCCACCAGAACATGCATTTTGCGCTGGTTCGAAACGGCCTTGCAGCAGGCGGCGAACGTGTTGATATCGCCATCCTTGGAATCGACCTTGATACGCCGCCAGCCGATACCGCTGAACAGCGCCCACACGTTCCTGGAATGGTGCGTGGCGTAGGCCCGCTGGACGGTCACGTTGTAATGCCAGACCTCGTACATGGAATGGATCGCAGCGATGTCACCCGCGCTCAGCCCGCTACGCTGCCCGATGGATGTACCGGGTGGAATCGTCTCGATCGTGGGCTGGCCATTCTTCGAAAACGCCCAGGTCGGGTAGTGCATAATCGACTGGTAGTCGTAGGCGCCGATATCATCGCCATCGGCGATGTGCTGATTAAAATTATGCTCTTTGCCGGCCTCAATATTCTGCCAGTTGATCTTGACGAAGCGGTCGCGATCTTCGCGGCTTTGCTCGTGCCAGAGGCCGAAGGCGTGCCCGATCTCGTGAATCGTCGCCCCCGTACCGCAACCGCTCGCCAGACCGATATCCTGTCTGCCGCCGCGCATTCCGACCTGCGACCAGCATCCCGTTGCAGGTATGAACCTGACATAATTCGGGTAGCTGCCCGCGTTCGACGCCGTCCGTGCGACAAACCGCATGGAGGTATTCTGGGTCCAGTGCGCGATCGCATCGGTCACCCGGTTTTTATTGGGGAGCGCCGGATCGATCTCATACGGCATCAGCCCCCCGGGCCAGCGGTACTGGCTCCCGGTTATGCCGACCCCGTGAGCAACCTCGCCGCCGGCGTCATCGCCCGACTCGGCCGACTGGACACCCTGGGCGATCTCGTCCATTTCGTCGGCTTTTCCGAGAATGATACACCCCTCGAATACAGCGAGACCGTCCACCACGCTGTATTGCACGGGTTTGTTCCGGAACGTCGCGCCTGAGATAAACCCGGTTCGGACATCGTCGCTTTGCAGCATGCCGCCGCAATCGTCAAAGCTCTCTTCTATACCCGTCATTTGCCTGCCCCTTTGTTCGTTTCACGACTGACACGCTTTACACTCAAAACGCTAGCCAGCGAGCGGCAGGAATTCGAGAGTCAAAAAGGGGACATGCTGTGGAAATTTTAAGCCACCGGGTCTCAGGATTTTGATCCGGACAAAAGGGAAGTAGCTCTGAAGGCGCAGATCGAAAGCTGGATCGCGTCGCGCGGTTACTGATCCAGCATCAGGGCGTTGCTGACCTTCCAGCTGCGTCCATAAGTGATAACCCCGATCCCGGTGACCAGCGCGTTGGCGGGATTCGCGACCTGTCGCGCCCCGGCTTCGCCGCGCATCTGGCGGACGGCTTCGACGAGATTCGTCATCCCCGACGCAAGGCCTATCTGGCCGGCGGAAATCTGGCCGCCGCCGGTATTGATGGGTAACGTCCCGCGGTAACTGACATCGGTGTCGAGCAGAAAATGCGTTCCCTCGCCGCGACCGCACCAGCCGATCTGTTCAAGCTGCATCGCCTCGGCGATCAGGAAGTCGTCATAGGGATGGAACATGCGGATATCGTCGGTGGTCATCCCCGACTTCTGAAGCACCTCCGGCCCGATCACGGCAAATCCGTTCTCGGTGATATCCGGAGTCTGCTCGGCCACATTGTAATTGACGATCTCGCTATACGCGGTCGGATACACCACGTTTTCCGCGTTCATTTTCCGGGCCCGTTCCGAACTGGCAAGGACGACAGCGGCGGCGCCGTCCGCGAACATGATACAATCGAGCAGCCTGATCGGCGACGAGATCATCCGGGAATCGAGGTAGTCCTGCACGGTAATCGGTGTGCGCAACTTGTCGTAGGCAAGATCGTTGAGGATTGCGCCTTCGCGCTGGGCGACCACCAGTTTTCCGAGCCCTTCCGGTTTCAGGTCGTACTGTTCCATATAACGGTTCAGCAGCAGCCCGAACCCGCCGGGCGGCCCCTGGATTCCGGTCGGGTCCCAGAATTCGACACGGTGTAGCCGCCATTGGCCGCTTTCCAAGACGTCGTCGGCGTGTCGGCGCACAGAACCACGGCGATTTCGCACATGCCAGCCTGGATCGCCAGCGCCGCGCGGGAGGCCCCTGCAATCGCCGATCCGCCGCCGTGATCGCTGATCTCCATCCACCGGGGCGTGACGCCAAGATAATCCGTCAGATAGGGGGTGTAGTACTGGTTCGACGATTCCGAATGCGGCACGTTGGTGGCGAAGCCGTCGATATCCGCCGGGGAGAGGCCGGTTTTCACCAGAACTTCCTCAAACACCTCCGCGGCGAACTCGTAGGGTGTGCGGCCGGAGCGCCGCTCGATCCGGGTTTCGCCATAGGCGATGATGCCGACATCGCGCGCGGCGAGGAAATTACCTTTCTGGGCCATCCTGGTTTCCTCTTTGCCATCCATTGATCTGGCGGACCGCCAATTGATCTTGTGTGGCGGGTGCCCCAGAATATGGACACAAAAGAATATGGCCATAAAACAGGGAGCGGGGAAACCATGAGCACCAAATCTGCACAGGACGACAAGATTCGGGCACGTTTCAGCCACATGGGACTGGTCGTCAAAGACATCGAAATGATGGAAGATTTCTACACCAACGTGATCGGGTTCGAACGTACCGACGGCGGTATGACCGGCCAGGGCGGCGTCTTGCTTTGCAGGACCCTCGAGCCGGAAGAACATCATCAGGTCTTC
>JAYOMI010000094.1:8211-13988 GCA_038120765.1 Rhodospirillaceae bacterium | reverse complement strand
TCCGAATACCGTTTCCGAGCCATCGCATCCCCCATCCGTCTCTAACAAATAATGGACCTGTTTTAGGGGGGAAGGACAGACATATTTCCCCAAAGGTTGCGATCGTCGGCAATCTTGGCTTCGCGGTCGCTGATGGGAACGAAACCGACAACCCTGAAACCATGCGAACCGCCGCTGTCTTCCAGCTTTTCCACCCGCGCGGCTTTCTCTCCGACCCCAAAGACGAGAATCCTTCTTTTAAAGGTTTCGATATCGGCAACATGCAGGAACATCCAGCGGATCAGCATGATGCCGGTGATACCGATCACGAAAGCGATGGCGAAGGCGCTTCGCCAGATGGCGAGATCCGGATACACATAAAATATCAGCGCAAGCGCAATGAACCCGACCAGAAAGCTGAATAGCAGTCTGGTGAATACGGTGCCGAGCGTCCCCGCATGATCCTTGTTGTAGAGACCAAGCGCAAACATCGTGAAGGTAAAGATTGTCGCAAAGGTGATCGCCTCCGGCAGATGCACCTTCAGCGTCACGGTGATGTTGTCCGCGTCCGCCCCGGCTGCGGCGCATCACCTTCCGGCTGAAGAACCGCAAACCGCCGGAAAGGCCCTACTGGCTGCAGGACGCTTACCTGAGGCGCGTCATCGATCCGGACGCGCCCTATATGCGCGAATTCTTTCACCTCGACAAGGTCAACAGCCTGGATCACCTGAACAGGATTTACACGCTCGAACTCCTGTTCCAGCACACGCTGCCGAACATGGCGGACCGGGACGCCTGATGTTGGGCATTGCACGTTCTGCATTTCTGACATATCCCGGGACCCGATCTCTTTCATGCCGGAACACGCAATGACCAGAACATTTCACCTGATCGCCGCCGCGCGGCCGAATTTCATGAAGATCGCGCCGGTGTACCACGCCCTGAAAGCCGCGGACTGGTGCGAGCCGGTGATTATCCATACCGGCCAGCATTACGATGCCAACATGTCCAACAGTTTCTTCGAGGATCTCGGCCTGCCAAAGCCCGATTACAACCTTGAGGTCGGCAGCGGCACCCATGCCCAGCAGACCGGCGCCGTGATGATCGCCTATGAGAAAATTCTGATGGACACACCACCCGACGCCACCATCGTGGTCGGTGACGTGAACTCCACGATAGCCTGTACGCTGGCGGCGAAGAAGCTGTGCCTGACGGTTGCCCATCTCGAGGCCGGGCTGCGCAGCCGCGACTGGGACATGCCGGAAGAGATCAACCGCATCGTCACGGATTCGATTTCCGACATCCTGTGGACGCCCTCTCCCGACGGCGACGAGAACCTGCGGGCCGAAGGTGTCGCAGAAGAACGCATCACCCGGGTCGGCAACGTGATGCTCGATTCATACGAATTGATGCGCCCGCGAATCGAAGCCGAAGCCCCGCGCAAGAATTTCGGCCTCGATGCAAAGGGCTATGGCATCGTCACGCTGCACCGGCCCAGCAACGTGGACCGCAAGGAGACCCTTGCCCCGCTGGTCGATGCCCTGAAAACCGCCGCCGCGCGCATCCCGCTGCTGTTCCCGCTGCATCCGCGAACCCGAAAGAACCTCGAAACCCATGGCCTGCTTGACGGCTTCCTGTCGGCCCCTGGCGTGCATGTGAGCGAGCCGATCAATTACATCCGGTTTATGGGCCTTGTCCGCGAGGCCGCCCTGGTCATCACCGATTCCGGCGGCATCCAGGAAGAAACCACCTATCTCGACATCCCCTGCATCACGTTGCGCGAAAATACCGAACGGCCAATCACGGTGACGGAGGGCACGAACCGGCTCGCAAAGATCGCTGACCTGCCCGGTTTTGTCGAAGAGGTCCTGGCAGGTGACTGGCCCGCCGGGCGGAAACCCGATTTGTGGGACGGGCAGACGGCGGGGCGTATTCTCGCCGATCTGAAGCAGCGGCTGGGATAGACAGATACTCGCGACGGCGCGCGTCTCTACCTGCCGGTGCTGGCGATGGTCTCGTCAGCACGGCGGATGAATTCTCCGATGATGTGGGCTGTCTGGACCTCATCGCGCTGAGCATACTTTTCGGCCACGACCGAGTATTTCTCATAATTGCCGGCATCATCCCAAAGCTCTGACAGGGCCGATACCCAGGCTTCGGATCCCGCCGAAGGATCCACCAGAATACCGCCCGGCCCAACTGATTCAGGAAGCCCTCCCAGAGAACTCGCGAGCACGGGAATGCCGTTAATCTGTGCTTCCGTAACGGACCTCCCCAGGCCTCTTCCCAAATGCTGGGGGCCAACAGGACGCGGGCCTCGCGGTAGAGTTCCTTTACGTTGGTCGTACGGCGGCGCAGCGTCACATTTCCGTGGCGGCGGGCCTTCTCCGACAGCTCGTTGAAATATTCGTCTTCCAGGGTCCATCTCTCGACGAAAAGAAAGGGGATATCCGGCCGGCTCGCCGCGAGGTCAAAAGCGATATCGACGCCTTTGACCTGGACGGGATTAATGAACAGAGCATACTTCCGGGACAGCGGTCCGGTGCATTTATAGGCGTCAAACGATACCAGGGGCGGCAGCACATGGGCTTCGCGATCGAACGACTTTGTGAATGACCGGACGGTAAATTCGAAATTGGCAATTACCGTAGCAGCACCAAACAGCTCTCAGATTTTCGTCATTCTGCCGGCATCGGCAATCTAGCGATCGAATTCCACGTCGCGCAGATACCAGATGAATGGCACGCCCGCTGCCCTCAGCCTCGCGACAGAGGCCTGCTCACCGGCCTGGATCACCGCGATGTCCGGTTTGAATTTGCGCACCACAGACTGAATACGCTCGTCCACATCCCATCCGCGGTATACGGAATTTCCGAGAACTTTGTCAGACGGGAAAGCGTCTCCCGACAATTTTGCCTTTATACGATTCCACAGGAAAAGACGGTTGCCGCCGACCAACGAAGAGAGCACCGCCGCACTCCAGCCCTTGTCCTACAGCGCGCGGCAGAGATCGTTCGTAGAGGATTCCGCCCCACTCGATCGGTGAGGAATGTATGCGAGGGTCGTGATAAACAGGATCTTTTTCAAAGCTTCCACCCAGGACAGGAATTCCGAGAAACTTAAGCGACGCGCCGATCAAGTCTAGTCGGCCGTTGGTACAATACTCCGATAGATCGCCCTCAGACGCTCCGCCAGTGTCGGACTGATCTTCTCACCGGTCTTATCCAGAACCCAGGCGATATCCTTATTCATCTCGGAGAGGCCGCGATAGGAACTCGCATGAATCAGGTCGGTTCGATGCCTGATTGTTCGCCATCAATGTCGCCGATGACAAGTTATTAGGCGGCAGTTTCAAGTTGAATACCCGAAGCGATCTCTGGCCGATATACAATCCGGATTCGCCGATTGTGCAGGCGCCGCACAGCATCTATTTCGACGTTCTCGGAGAACACGGATATATCGGGCTGTCCATCTTTCTGACCCTGTTGTTTACGGCGATGATCACGTGTTCCCGAACGGTGAAACTCACAAAACATCGACCGGATTTGAAATGGGCGGGCGACCTCTCAAAGATGATGCAGGTCAGCCTCGTGGGCTATTGCGCCGCTGGCGCGTTCCTGAATCTGTCCACGTTCGATCTTTTCTATCATGTTCTCGCAATCATCGTGATCGCAAGACTATTGGCGATGCAGGAACTCGCGAAGCCATACGTGGAAGCGACCGACGCGATCGATACGGATGACGCAGTTGAGTCCTCTTCTCCCGCAATTGCCAACAAAG
Source organism: Rhodospirillaceae bacterium (assembly GCA_038120765.1). Lineage (GTDB taxonomy): Bacteria > Pseudomonadota > Alphaproteobacteria > MPNO01 > UBA830 > CAXBCP01. Next base: position 10,229 of record JAYOMI010000094.1, on the reverse strand, counting down.
CCGGCGGCGCATTGGCCGGTGCGGGCCGGAATACCGGAGCTCCGGGCCATAATCCCGTCCTCGGCGGCGCATCGGGCTATCTGATCAAGCGGCGATGAGGCAAACAGGGATGGACTGGGAATAAACCCGGTCAGACGATCCCGTTATATTCCTTGAACCATTCGACGAATTTCGGGACGCCGACATCTATCGACGTCGTGGGCTCGAATCCGAGGTCACGGCGGATTGCTTCGATATCTGCAAAGCTCTCCTTCACGTCCCCCATCTGCATGGGCTTCATGATCGTTTCGGCTTTCTTGCCGAGGCAGTCCTCTAGCACGCTTATCAGACGCATCAGCGGCTCGGACTGGTGGTTGCCGATATTGTACACCCGGTGCGGCGGTCCCTGATCGGCAACCGGGGCCTTGTCATGGGCTGCGACGACGCCGGACACGATGTCATCCACATAGGTAAAATCCCGTTTCATGTCGCCGTGATTGAACACTTCGATCGGGCGGTCATTCAGGATCGCGTCGGCGAAAAGATACAGGGCCATATCGGGCCGCCCCCACGGACCATAGACCGTGAAAAATCGCAGTCCGGTCTGGGGAAGACCATATAGATGGGCGTACGAATAGCTCATATGCTCGTTCGCGCGCTTGGTCGCGGCATAGAGCGAAACGGGAGAATCCACCCGATCTTCGATCGCAAACGGCAGTTTGGTATTGCCGCCATATACCGAACTGGAACTCGCATAGACCAGATGGTCGAAATCCGGCTGATGCCGGCAAAGTTCCAGAATCGTCATATGCGCCGCGAGATTGGCATCGACATAGTCGAAGGGATGCTCGATCGAGTGCCGCACACCGGCCTGGGCCGCAAGGTGAATTGTCCGGGTGACGCCGTCGATCGCTTTGCGGGTTTCCTCATATGCCGACCTGTCCGACAGGTCCAGCTTGTGAAATTTGAACCCCTTGTAAGCGCTCAGTCGATCAAGGCGCGCATTCTTCAGCGCGACGCTGTAATAGTCATTGACGATATCGATACCGACGACCTCGTCCCCGCGCTCCAGCAATCGGGTAGCAGTGTGATAACCAATAAAGCCGGCGACGCCGGTAACGAGCGTTTTCATTAATTAAGCGTCCGGTTCAAGCGTATTCGGAAAAGGGATTACAGCGCTGGTTCTTAACATACATGCTCAGAAAATATATACTTTTGTCTTTACATACAGAAGCTGATCAGGACCCGTTTAGTCGAAGGCCATGAGACTTTTTGCAAAAATCATGAGATACTCTGCTTTTCGCTGCTGGCGCTCGCTCTCGTCGTGATCCCGGTTAACGAGAGCCAGGGTCAGGAGCGGCGGGCAGGGTCAGCAAATACCGCGATCCAACCGATCTACAACCCGGAAACCAAAAGCTAATTCGAACTTCGGGTAGATCTGCCCAAGCCGCCAAACTGGAATACGGCGGTCCGTTTCGCCCGAACCAGGCTGTTCAAAGGAGTGCGCGGCAGGCTCGCCGTGGTCAAGGACCTGCAGACCCACAGTTTTCTGCAGGCGAATTTCGAAATCCGCGAAGAAGCCTGGATCGGTCTCCGGTATTTCTGCTCTTTTCGGAAGCTGGTGTGGGCAGACGGCACGGAACAGCCCCGGACCGCGTTTAAAATGTGGTCCAAAAAATGGTACCGGACCGATGTGAGGTGCGGCAAAGAGCGTATCCAGTACATGCCGATCTACTACCTTCCGAATGCAAAAGGCTTCAAATGGCAGGCATCGGGACCGGCCAAATACTTTGTCAGCTATTTCGTCGAATACCCTACAGGCGGCAGGGAGCCGCAAAAGGCCCCGGCGAAGGAAGACCCGTCTGTCAAGGCCGACGCACCTGATACGGATCAGACCCGGCCGGCCGAACCGGAAGCGTCTCCCGAAACGACCGACGACAAACCGTCTACGGAATAGCCGGCATTTCCGCGTCGCTCATCGCAGGGCAAACTGCGGTATGACTTTCTCGCCGAAAAGCTTTACCGACCGCTCTGCATCG
>JAYOMI010000094.1:7089-8201 GCA_038120765.1 Rhodospirillaceae bacterium | reverse complement strand
ATCGTCGAACGACATATCGTTGAAATTCACCTGGAGCGATGCGTCGTCGAAGCCGCCGATGGCGGCATCATAAGCGCGGATCTGCTCGACCAGATCTTCGGGCGTGCCGACCCAGGCAGACCCTTTTTCAACTTGGCTCTCGAACGTTTCCCGATCGAGCGCCTCGATCATCTTGCCATACCCTTTGTAATTGTCCGATGCCGCCCCGTCGACCCAGTCCCGGGCGGAATCGACGAGGGCTTTCAGATACCGGTTTAAAGGCCCCCGGGCGATGCGCGCCGCCTCGGCGGCGTCTTCGTGACAATACATATGAAAGGCCAGCATGACCCGCCCGTCGCCCGCATGGCCGGCAGATTTCCAGGCTTCGCGATAGATCCCGATCAGGTCCGCCATCTCCGAACTGCGTATCGGAATTGCCATGATGTAGTTTCCGATCCGCCCCGCCTTTTCAAACGATTCCGGCGTTGCAAATGCCGCGGTCCAGAATTTGGGCCGGGGTTTCTGCGTAGGACGCGGAAGTGACGTCACATCCCTGAACTGGTGAAATTCGCCGTCATCGGAAACGTTCTCACCGGTTAGCAGCATATCGACCTGCTTCATGCCCTCATCAAACCGCGCAACACTCTCGTCGAGACTGATCCCGAAATGGTCATACTCGTGCGGCAAGAAGGCGCGCGCAAAACCGATCTCGGCACGGCCGCCCGAGATCGCATCCAGCATGCCTATTTCACCGGCGAGCTTGAGCGGATTATTGAAAACCGGCAGTACCGCGCCGGTTACAACCCGCGCTTTTTTCGTGCGTTGTGACAGGGCAGACAGAAAAACGATCGGATTCGGACTATAACCACCATAGGGGTGGAAATAATGTTCAACTGTACGGACATGGGTATAGCCGAATACATCGACATAATCGGTCAGCCGCAGGCATTCATCGAAATACTGTGCGCCCGATTTCTGATCCGCCCCGACGCACGGAAAATACTGCAATCCGAATTCCATATCCCTCTCCTGTTATGTGCGGCCGGTGTATCGCTTACCGGCTAATTTCGCGCCCGGTCGTGTGCAACGCGACCGGGCCGCTTATTCCGTGTACAGATTATAACGTGTGCCAT
>JAYOMI010000094.1:0-7079 GCA_038120765.1 Rhodospirillaceae bacterium | reverse complement strand
GTGCCATAAAATCTGCGCTCCACGCAATCGATGATACGAGATGCTGTTTGACAGATGAACTCACAGAAAAGATGCAGGCATTCGAACAGCGCCGGGTGGTCGGACATCTGATCCGGCTGTGTCAGCAACGCGCCGTAGATCTTTTTACAGAGGAAGTGGGTGCGGATGGTCCCAATCCAAGGCAATTTTCCGTGCTGATCAACGTCTTCCAGAATCCCGGCATGAGCCAGACAGCCCTGGTCGAAGCAAGCGGGATCGACCGCAGCACCCTTACGGAAGTCCTGAAACGGATGATCGACCGGGGCATGATATCCAAGCGCCGTGCGGCGGAAGATCAGCGGACAAACGCCCTTTTTCTGACCGATGAAGGCCGCGCCACGCTTGAAGCCTCCTTCGAAGACGCCAACCGGACACATGACAGGATACTCGAACCGCTTCGGCCGGAAGACTGGGACCTGGCGATCGACATATTGACCGCCCTGTCAGGTGAAACCAAGAATGACGCGACCACGGAATAAAAGCGGCCGCTCGCGCCGGGCGCCATGGATGCTTGTGAGCCAGACCGGTATGGCAGTACAACCGGTCGGATCGCTCGCCTCCGCGGGCGGGGAGAGGGCTTTGTGATGTTGCCTCGGACAGGATTCGGGTTTCCCATTTGCGCGGACTGATCAGATATTTTGCCCTGGTGGGTCTGCTCGCCCATCTCGCACCGGTTGCAGCCGTTGTAATGGCGATCGATTATTACGATGTGGCCCTCCGGCAACTCGTCCAGAAATCGCTGGATTACTCCGGCGTCGAAGCAACATGGATCGAAGGCCTGCTTGCCCCGTCCCGCAAACACTCCGACTTTGTTATGGACGGCACGATTCGTTCAAGCTACCCGCGCATTTTGCTGCCGGAACTGTCGTCCTGGAACGGCACCGGCGAACCGCCAACGCAGTCCAGGCTCCAGGCGTTCAGGGAAGTTGTTATAAAAGCACCTGCCGCGAGAGCCGAATGCGGCTCAAATACGGCTGTCGTACTGGCGGTCTGCTGGATTTTGACAGGAGACGCAGGCGCCGCCCAGAAGGGTATCCTGCAGCTGCGCCGTTCGGTCGTATCTTTGGCCGCGCCGCCGAACGTGGCCACGCTCGGCCGGTCCACCGCGGCATGGAACAACGCGCTCGCTTACGATCTTCTCTACAACGTCCCGTCATTCCCGGACGCCGCCAGGCGGGAGATAGAAGAAACGATCGCCAAGGCGTTGGGCAGATATCTGACAATCCTCGACGGCGACGGATTATCCCTCTGGCATAGCCGGGCATCGGTCGCAGCACAGGCCTGGCTAATGGCGGTGGTGCTGACACCCGACAACCCGGAAACGGCCGATCTGGTGCGGCGCGCCCAAGCATACTTCCTCGACGCTATGGATGCGCTGTCGCTGACCGAAGGCTGGCCGGAAGGATACAATTACTGGATCAACAACCGGGCACTGGTATTGGCGCTGGGGTCCGCCGCCTATGTCAACGCCGTAACGAAAGGCCGGGAATCCGAACGCATCCGGCAGACGATACGCCGTGCCGGCTTATGGACAATCTATGCCGCCCGACCCGACAACCGGATAGAGGGACTTGGAGACGAGGGTCCGAGGGTCGACCAGAAAGACGAGACACGCCGGGTCATCGATGTGATCGCCCAGCTGACGCGCGATCCGGTCCTGTCCACCTATTCGCGCCATCTTGAAAAGCTATATGGCGCTGAAAGCTATTACCGCGGCTATCGCTGGGCCTTCCCGCTATTCAACGACCCCACCGTCCTGCCGACGACCCGCAATTCCGCAAAAGCGCTCGAAGACCTAACAGACACACTGCCCAAGGCATCCCTCTTCGGCCGGGGCGCGTTGAATCTGGGATATATCCGGTCCGGATGGGGTACGGACGAGACGTTTATCAGCTTCAGGGCCGGTGCTAGTCTCAGTCACCACGGCCATTATGACGCTGGTCATTTCACGCTATTCAAGGGCGCGCCGCTGGCGGTAAATGCGAGCCGCTATGGCTCGGTCTTTGACCGGCATCGCCTGAATTTTGCGATCCGCACGGTCGCCAAGAACTCTCTGTTGATCCTGCGGCCGGATGAGAAAGTCGCCCCCAACCGGTTTTTCGACGAGAATGTCGCCGGCGGGGGCCAACGGATTACCCAGCCCACCGGAAGCGCTCTTCGCAGCGTAGAGCAGTGGCGGCAAAATCTGGACGCCGGGCTGCACCTCGAAGGCGGGCGGATTGATGCATGGAAACACCAGCCCGACGAATTCACGTACGCATCGACTGATCTGACCGACGCATATATCAGACCGGAGCACGATGACGGGGGAAGCGGTGGCAAGGTCCGCTCGGTCAAACGCGAATTCATGTATCTGCGCGGCGAGGATATGCTTCTGGTCCGCGACCGCATCGTCAGCGTGGATCCCCGGTACACCAAGAAATGGATACTCAATACGGTCACGCGGCCCGACATCGAAAATGCCAGAGTCCTCAAAGGGACAGCCACTGACGGTATAGTGGAATCGGCATCGGATATCTTGCGCGTTGAAAACGGCAAAGGCAGGCTGATCGTCCAGAAAATTCTGCCCCGCCAGTCGGTCGCCCGGGTGGTGGGTGGCGCCAATCACAAGTTCTATGTCGAGACTGACGGCGACGACACCCGCCTGAATGGGCGGAATATCGATGGCGTGCCCAAACCACGGCCTTGGTTTGACGAGAGCGACTGGCGGATTGAAATTCAGCCAGCCGAACCCGCTATCGAGGACGAATTTCTGGTCGCACTTCTCCCGTCCCTTGACCGTTACCGCGACGACAGGCTTCTGCCGGTTCCGCTGTCCGGCGGAAAAGGTCTCGCCGTCGCAACCGCCAGCGCCGTCATTCTTTTCGTTGCCGGCGATCCAGCCCGTTACCGGTTCAGGATACCCGGCGATCAGCGCTCGATTTATGTTCTGGGCGGCAGGAACGAAACCCAGGTTATTGCGAAAAACGCCGGGACCCAGATCCCGTTTGCACGCGCATTGGTCTCGGAAAAATCGGCGCGCCTGACGACCATCGAACCCCGCGGGACAGAAATCCTGATCGAATTGGGGCCCGCACGCTGAACAGCGAATCAAAGTATCCCGGAATACAGGTCACCCCTGACGGGCCACGGACCTGATCGCAGCGCCGCCAAATTTGCCGGTTTATCGAAACACGTTTCCTCTGCTATGGTTCTCCTTAAGCGCGTGTTTAAAAAAAGAATGCGCTTGAAATAAATAATTTGCTTAGGGAGCAAACAATGACCAATCACATCGTGAAGGCCGCTGTATTTGCAGCGGTTGTCGGCACGTTCTCAATGACCGCCGGTACCGCAGACGCACAGCTCAAGCGCATAACCATCGGCACAAACCCCCAGGGTTCGACCTACTTCCTTCTCGGCAGCGGGTTCGCAAAGCTCTTTCAGGAAAAACTGGGCATCCGCGCCAATGCGCAGCCGCATGCGGGTTCTTCCGTCTATCTGCCGCTGATGAATGCGGGCGAGATCACCCTTGGAATCAATTCATCGCTCGATTCCGGCATGGCATGGAGCGCCACACCGCCCTACCAGTCGGCGACCAAGAAAGTGCGTTCCATCGCCCGCATCTGGGTTCTTCCCTACGCCTACATGGTCAAGGAAAGCTCCGGGATCAAGACGCTTGAAGACCTGAAGGGCAAACGGGTCGTGGTGAAGTTCAAAACCAACGTTTCGCTCGCCCAGGCCAATCGCACAATCCTGAGTTCTGCCGGCCTTACAGAAGCAGACGTCACCCCGGTCGAATCCGGTGGCGTTGTCGCCAGCATCAGCATGGTTGTACAGGACCGCGTCGATGCCGCGCCTGTCGCTACAGGCATGCCGCAGCTGCGCAAGGCGCATGCGACCGTACCCGGCGGGCTGCGCATCATCCCGGTCGGACCCCGTGGCACCGATGAATTCATGGGCAAGGGAATGGCCGGTCTTTACACGGTCGAGGAAAAGAACAGCAAGCGCAAACCCTTCATCAAAGGCGATATCCGGGTGCCCGCGTTCGATTCCTATCTGAACGCCGGAACGCAGGTATCCGACGAAGATGCCTATGCCATGGCCAAGGCAATTTACGAGAACTGGGGAGAAATGCAGAAGGATTATCCCCCGCTCCGCGGCCTGCAAAAGTCTGCCATTGCGCCTTCCAACAATCCGATCCCCTACCATCCGGGCGCGGTGAAGTACTTCAAGGAAGTCGGCATCTACACCGACGCGCACATGAAAAACGACATGATGCTGACCAAATAGGCAAAGTCGCAACACAACGGCAGACACGCAGGAGCACTACCGATGGAAAGATTTAACGGAACGCTTCTGCGTGTCTGCTTGACGGCGATGCCTGTGCTCGGTATTGCCTGGATCCTGGCGCTAACCGACTATTTTGGCGTCGCCCTGACCTTCCAGCAGGTCGTCGGCGTCATCCTGGGCATTGCGTGCGCTGCGGCGCTTTTACGCTATCCTTATTTCGAAAAGCCGGGACTGCTGGAATGCGTGCTGGCGCTCGCCGCATTCCTGTCCTGGTTCTGGATGGCTTACAATTTCGAGGACTGGATCGTCACCGCGCATCTGCGCACGCCCGACAAATGGGTGCCCGGCGTGATCGCCCTGGTGCTGATGATGGAGGGGCTGCGCAAGTCGGCCGGCCGGATCATCGCCGTCCTGGTCTGGGTCCTGATCGCATACGCCTTCCTCGGCGATACTTTGCCCGGCGCCCTTGAAGCGTCGATCTTCCCGCCGACCAAGACCATTACCTATTTCTATCAGGACAATAACGGTGTCCCGGGGCTCGTCCTGCAGGTTATCGTGAACCTCGTCCTCGCCTTTATTCTTTTCGGCAAACTGATGGAAGTCAGTGGCGGCACCGCCTTTCTCACCGACCTCGCAATGGGGTGGATGGGTCACCGGCGCGGCGGACCGGCAAAAGTCGCCGTAATCGCGTCCAGCGCCTTTGGCACCATTTCGGGCTCCACCGTCGGCAACATCATGTCGACCGGTATCGTCACCATACCATTGATGAAAAAAACCGGCTTCAAGCCGGAATATGCCGGCGCGATTGAGGCTGTCGCCTCCAACGGAGGGCAGATCGCCCCGCCGGTGATGGGGGCAACCGCCTTTATCATCGCCGAGTTCCTGGAAATTCCATACCAGGACGTCGTCATTGCGGCGGCGATCCCCGCCTTTCTTTATTTCCTCGTCCTGTTCATGCAGGTCGATGCCATTGCCCGCCGGTTCCGGCTGAGCGGACTGCCCAAAGCGGAACTACCTATCATTATCGACGTGCTGAAGGTGGGCTGGATATTCATCCTCCCGATCGCCATCCTGATGTACTTCCTGTTCTGGCTCGGCTATCCGCCAGGTGTCGGGGCATTGTATTCAGCGGCAAGCATGGTCGTGCTGATGATCGTACGCGATCGCCGGTTTCCCAGGATGGAACACTGGAAGAACTTCTTCCTCGGCAGCGGCGAGATACTCGTTCCGCTGGTCCTGATCGGCGGCGCGGCCGGGATCATCCTGGGCGTTATGAACTCGACGGGACTCGCGTTCCAGCTCAGCCTGATCCTGGCGCATCTCGGTGAGGAATACGGAATTCTGGTGATGCTACTGATGACATCCTTCATCTGCATCGTTCTCGGCATGGGGATGCCGACCGCGACCGTCTATATCGTCCTCGTATCGGTGATCGGCCCGGCCCTCATCAAGATGGGGCTGGTCCCGCTAGGCGCACATCTGTTCCTGTTCTATTTCGGCCTGATCAGCATGCTGACCCCGCCGGTAGCCATCGCGTCGATGGTCGCCGCGGAAATGGCCGGCGCCGATATGTGGAAGACCGGTTTCGTCGGCGTCCAGCTGGCGGCCACCGCATACCTGTTGCCGTACCTGTGGGCATTTAATCCCGCCCTTATTCTGGATGGCACTACGGTGGCCATCATATTCGTCATCACGACATGCCTGTCCGCGGGGATGTTGCTCGCCCATACAGTGACCGTGCTCGGCTCGGGCAAATTCACGGGGTGGCTGGCGGCGATAGGTATGTATATCGCCTGTGTAGCCGTCGGGTCGTCGACGATCTGGCTCGGCCCGGAATCGCCCCTGACGCTGGTTGTCGCAGCGGCCGGGCTCGGGGTCGTTTACCTCGTCACCCGCCGGGTGAAGGTGATCGGGACCGCGCCGGCGGAATAGGCATCCGGGGATTGACTCGCCCCGGCCGGCGGGGCATTTCGGAGTCATGGAAGATCAGAACAACCTGAATGCCGACCTGTCGGCGTGGGCCGTTATGCACGCCGCCGAGATGGACTGGCAGCCAAGCCCGTCCCCCAGCGTCTGGCGGAAACGGTTTTACCGTGACGGGCCTGCCGAAGCGGGTATCGTCACCTCTGTCGTGCGCTACGATGCCGGCAGTGAATTTCCGACCCACCATCATCCGGACGGGGAGGAGATTTTCGTGCTCGACGGGGTTTTTTCGGACGAACATGGCGATTATCCGGCAGGAACGTATCTGCTGAACCCTGACGGCACGTCCCACGCGCCGTTTTCGAGGGACGGCTGTACGCTGTTCGTCAAGCTTCGCCAGTATGCCGGAGAGGGCCGGGCGCAGGTCGAAATGAACACAAATGCTCTCCACTGGCAGGCCCGCACCGAATACGGCATCTGGCAGATACCGCTCTACCGGCAGGGCGGCTATCGTGACTGGACGATGCTGCTGAAACTCGACCCGGGCGCGGAGAGCCCGAAACACAGCCACCCCAACGGCGAGGAGGTCTTCGTGATCGAGGGCGAATTCAGCGATGAATTCGGGAGCTATCCCGCCGGCACGTGGACCCGCAGCCCGCCCGGATCGTCCCATGCCATCCGGTCCGAAAACGGTGCTATCCTGTATGTACGTTTTGGCGGCATGGAGGCTTTTACATGACCACGATTATCCATCACGACGCGGTCGAGCGTGAGACATTCCCCGGCGGTGCGACCTATCAGACGCTGGTCGGCGACGATGCAGGCTCAACGCCGGTCCGCTGCGGCAT
>JAYOMI010000093.1:6244-14059 GCA_038120765.1 Rhodospirillaceae bacterium | reverse complement strand
GGAAGACTGGATTATGACCGACCTAGAACGAAAAGCGCTGCTCCCCGCCGGGCTGAGGGATATTCTGCCGCCAGACGCCGCCTTTGAAGCTGAAATCTGCGAGACACTCGTCGCGGGTTTCGCCGGTCATGGCTACGAGCGGGTGAAGCCCCCGCTCGTCGAGTTCGAAGACAGCCTGATGAGCGGCGCGGGCGCGGCCGTCTCTGCCGATACCTTTCGCCTGATGGACCCCGTGTCGCAACGGATGATGGGGGTGCGGGCCGACATAACGACACAGGTCGCCCGGATCGCGCTCACCCGGCTGACGGACAAGCCGCGGCCGCTGCGGTTGAGCTACACCGGGGAGGTTCTTCGGGTCCGCGGCACGCAGCTGCGTCCGGAACGGCAGATTGCGCAGGTCGGGGCAGAGCTGATCGGCGCCGAGAGCGCGGAAGCGGATATCGAGATCATCGCGATCGCCGTTGCTTCGCTGCGGGAAATAGGCGTTCCACATCTGTCTGTGGATCTGACGATCCCCCCGCTGGTGCCGGCGCTGATGGAGGCGATGCCGCTTGAAGATGACGAATACCGTGCATTGCGGGATGCGCTCGACCGAAAGGACGTCCGGGCCGTCCGCGAGCACGGTGGGGAGCATGTCGAAGCACTCTGCAGCCTTATGGACGGGACCGGGCCGGCGACCAAAGCGCTGGAAGCGTTGTCCGGGCTGTCTTTGCCGGTTGCGGCTGCCAGAGAGCTCGATCGGCTCCGGATCGTGGTAGAAGGGCTCGGCCGCCGCCTGCCGGATCTGGATATCACCGTAGACCCTGTTGAGAACCGCGGGTTCGAATATCACACCGGCGTCGGTTTTACGTTTTTCTCGCGCGGCGAGCGCGGCGAGATCGGCGGCGGCGGACGATATATCGCCACGCTTAACGGCGCCGACGCTGGAAACGACAACGGGGAGCCCGCAACGGGGTTTACGCTTTACGTTGACAACATCATGAGAGTGCTGCCGTCACCGGTTGCCCGGTCGCGCATATATGTGCCGCCGGGCGTTCCGGCGGGCGATCTCGCCGGGTTACGTCGTGACGGATGGGTGACGGTGGCCGGGCTGACTGAAATCACGGATGCGCCGGCCGAAGCGCGCCGACTTGAATGTTCGCATGTCTGGGTGTCCGGCCGTGCCGAACCGCTGGAACAGGGATAGAAAATTATGACCAATGTCGCAGTCGTCGGGTCGCAATGGGGCGACGAGGGCAAGGGAAAGATCGTCGATTGGCTTTCCGAACGTGCCGATGTCGTCGTGAGGTTTCAAGGCGGTCATAATGCGGGCCATACGCTGGTCATCGATGGCAAGCTCTACAAATTAAGCCTGCTTCCGTCCGGCGTGGTCCGCGGCAAGTTGTCGATTATCGGCAACGGAGTGGTGATCGATCCCTGGGCACTGATGTCCGAAATAGAAACCGTGCGGGGACAGGGTGTCGAGGTTACGCCGGACACCCTTAGGATAGCCGAAAACGCGACGCTGATTCTGCCGTTGCATGGCGCGCTCGACCGTGCGCGGGAGACGGCGCAGGGCGCCGGCAAGATCGGGACGACGGGCCGGGGCATTGGCCCCGCCTATGAGGACAAGGTCGCGCGGCGCGCGATCCGGATCTGCGATCTAGCCGATCCCGATACGCTTCCCGAACGGATCGAAAATCTCCTGACCCATCACAACGCGCTATTGCGCGGTCTGGGCGCTGAAGAAATCGACGGAGCGGAAACCCTCGACGCATTACGGGGCATTTCCGCTGAACTCCTGTCCTACGCGGCGCCTGTCTGGCGGTCGCTCGATGAGGCTTATCGCACCAGCAAACGAATTCTGTTCGAGGGGGCGCAGGGCTTCATGCTCGATGTGGATCACGGGACGTATCCGTTCGTGACGTCCTCCAATACGCTTGCGGGGCAGGCGGCGGCCGGCAGCGGCATTGCCGTGGGCGGTATCGGATATGTTCTCGGGATTACCAAGGCATATACAACCCGTGTCGGATCGGGTCCCTTCCCATCGGAGCAGGAGAACGATCTTGGCAACCTGCTCGGCCAGCGGGGGCATGAATTCGGAACAGTCACCGGCCGCAAGCGGCGCTGTGGATGGTTTGATGCAGTGCTTGTCCGCCAATCCGCGCAAATCGGCGGCATTAATGGAATCGCGCTCACCAAGCTCGACGTGCTCGACGGTATAGGCGATTTGAGCGTCTGCGTGGGATACCGCCATGACGGCGTCGAATATGACTACCTTCCCGCGGGGCGGAATATCCAGGCCGGAATAGAGCCGATATACGAGGTTCTGGAAGGGTGGAACGAGAGTACGCGGGGGGCGAGAAGCTGGGCGGATCTCCCGGCTGCGGCGGTCAAATATGTCCGCCGGATCGAGGAACTGATCGGCGTTCCTGTGGCCCTGCTGTCGACGAGCCCGGAACGGGACGACACCATCCTGGTCAAGGATCCTTTCGCCGCCTGATCGGCATGCTTAACCGCCTGCCTTTTACGGCTGTCAAAGTGTTTGAATTCAACGGGTTGAAATCGATCCGGCGTTAACGAAGCTTTCGTTGATGAACCGCTAAAATACGCTGTCAATCGTCTTTTAACGATGACGGAGTATTGGATTTGAATGGATTGGCCGAAGAGACGGCAGCCGGCGAGAGGCACGAGGATGAAAACGGAGTCATCCTTGACGACAAGTATCGCATTATCCCGTCGTCTCCCCTTGTGGAACTGGGAACGCCCGGTGCTCAGGCGTATGTCGCCCGTAACCTGAAGAACCCTGGCGAGTCTGTGTTCGCGCGGATCTGCGAACCCGGCGTGTTTCCGCGCGTGGAGGTCATGGTGCAGCTCAAGAACCTGCGCGAAGCGGCCGCCATTATTCCGGAAGACTGGGGGTCTGTTGCCTGGCCGCTGACGGGGCAGAAATGTTTCGCCATTATACTCCGGCGGCCCGAAGGCGGGCCGGTGATGCCGTCGCTAAGCGCCAAAATTCCGAAAATCGATCCGGAACGTATACTGAAATCCTTTTTAGTGCCGGCGTTGACGACCCTTTCCCTTTTCGAGCGGCGCAAGATTACCCACCGGGCGATCCGTCCGGACAATGTGTTTTCCAGAGGTCCCGATGGCGGCGGTTATATCATCGGCGATTGTGTGTCGGTGCCCCCGTCATGGGGGCAATCGACGATATTCGAGACCATTGAATCCTCGATGACGCCCGCTGTCGGACGTGGCAAGGGGACGATCGCCGACGATCTCTATGCTCTCGGCGCAACGATGCTTTTCATGGGCCTGGGACGATGCCCGGTCGCTGATATGAATGAGCGGGATCTCTTCGCCTCGAAGGTCGAGAACGGATCCTTCGGTGCGCTGATCGGTGGTGATGTTGTCCCGGCCGGTCTGCGCGAGCCAATACGCGGCATGCTCAGTGACGACCCGATCGACCGTTGGACGCTCGACGACCTGCATAACTGGACTTCCGGCACTCTTCGGCGCACTGCGCGTCCGATCCGGGATTACCGTATGGACCGACCCGTAAAATTCCGGGGTCGGGAGTACCGCAACACCCGAATGCTTGCCCAAGCCTATGGCGTCCATTGGAAAGAAGCGGCCAAACAATTGCGGTCGAAAGAATTCGATACCTGGCTGCATCGCGGTCTTTCGGACGCCGATCTTGTCGAGGTGATTGAGGATATCATTACCTCGAGCGCCGGCAGCGAGGGGGATGCGGGCGATGCGAAACTGGTCACGCGGGTTTGTTCCGTCCTGGATGCCGAGGGACCTCTGAGATGCAAGGGCCTGACCGTGATGCCGGATGGGGTGGGCTATGCGCTCTCGGCGGCCGTCGAAAACGGGGACAAGGATACGGTCAACCTCGTTACCGAACTCGTTCAGAAGGGTATCGCCAGCGACTGGTTCCAGCAGAAGATCATTCTCGGACGATCGGACCTGACCCTTGAATCGAAAATGTTCAAGACGCTGCAGCAATTCGTGCGGCACGCCGGGCCCGGCTACGGTGTCGAAAGGGTGCTCTATGAACTGAACCCGTTTCTTCCCTGCCGCAGCAAGTCCGTGTCATCCGCATATGTTTACTCTCTCCGGGATCTTCTGCCGGCGCTCGAGAAGGTCGTTGCGGAAAAAGGCACTCTCGGGAAGCTGATCGACCGGCATATCGCCGCGTTTATCGCCAGCCGTATCAGGGGTCTGTTGATACCCAGCTCGTCTTGCTGGAAAATACGACTGGAGTGATGGTCGGGGCGAAGATAGGCATGGTCGGCCTGCTGGCGAAAGTCCAGAACGAATACCCGCATCAGATGACGCCTCATCTCGCGGCCTGGCTTGTCCAGGAACTGCAGCATGCCGTCGGACACTATCACAGCAAGTCGCTCAGGAAACGCATCAGCGAAAAAATGGACGAAGCCGCCATCAGCGGCGACCTGATCGGACTTTACCAGACCCTTTCCAGCAAGAACATCGTGGAGAGAGATGAAAAAGCGCATGGCAAAGCCAAACGTGAATACTTGGCCTCGCTGCGGGAGATCAAACGTCTTGAATCCGAAGAGTATCAGTTCGAGGCCAAACGAACCGGCTGGCGGATCGCCGCCGGAATCAGCCTTGTTATCGGCACCGTAACCACAATCGGAGTCTTCAGCTGGTAGCTTCGGGCTGCCGGAAAGAGATCAGATCGCTATGGCAAAAACATCCAAAGTGCGGAGTGCCGGTGGCAAGCCGATAGGCAAGACAACGGCCCTGCTGATCGTTTGCGGAGCGATCGCATTCATTATCGCGGCCCTGCCGAGCGTCATCATTCTGGTGGTCGGGATGGTCCCGACCATCGTCGCCTATATTATCGACCTGACGCCCGGAAGGCATGCGGCGCGCTGTGTCGCGGGGTTGAACATTGCAGGGGTCGTGCCGTTCCTCAACCGCCTTTGGGGATCGACCAACGATATGGCGGCGGCGATAAATATCGTCACAGACGTCTATGCCTGGCTGGCTTTTTATGCGGCATCCGGGGTCGGATGGCTCTTGTTTTCAAGCCTCCCCGGTATCGTCGCGTCTTTCAAAACCTATAGCGCGCGTCGCCATGCGAACGCATTGCGGAGCCGTCTGGAAGAGCTCAAGGAGGAATGGGGCGACGAAATCTCCGGCTCGACGCCCGCCATTCAGCCAGAGGGCGACGACAATACCGAAATCCCCGAGACAGAGGGGGCGCCTGCCTGAGGTCTGTTCTGTCCCGGGCCGGTTCTACGGCGGACCGCTATGCGTCGGAGAGCAATCCGTCGCGCTGGATCCGGCCGCCGATCGCCGCCGATTTCATCGCTTTTTGCAGCTTCTCGAAGGCCCGCACCTCGATCTGGCGAACACGCTCGCGCGAGATGCCGTATTCCTGGCTGAGATCCTCGAGCGTTTTGGGGTTTTCCTCCAGCCGCCGCGCGGCCAGGATTTTGCGCTCTCGATCGTTGAGGACTTTCATCGCATCGACCAGCATTTTGCGGCGCTCGGCCATTTCTTCCTGATCCGCGAGCACGGTTTCCTGGTTGTCTGAATCGTCGACGAGCCAGTCCTGCCATTCGCCCTCGGAATCCGCGCGGACCGGCGCGTTGAGCGAGGAATCCGGCCCCGACATCCGCCGGTTCATGTTGATCACTTCCTCCTCGCTGACGTCGAGCTTGGTCGCGATCGTCTTCAGGTGTTCCTGGTTCAGGTCGCCCTCTTCGAGCGCCTTGATCTCGCCTTTCATGCGCCGAAGATTGAAAAACAGCTTTTTCTGCGCCGCCGTCGTGCCGATTTTCACCAGCGACCAGGACCGCAGGATGTATTCCTGGATCGATGCCTTGATCCACCACATTGCGTATGTCGCCAGGCGGAATCCTTTTTCCGGTTCGAACCGCTTGATCGCCTGCATGAGGCCGACATTACCCTCTGAAATCACTTCTCCCAGCGGCAGGCCGTATCCGCGATAGCCCATGGCGATCTTGGCGACCAGCCGCAGATGGCTGTTAACCATCCGGGCCGCGGCCTCGGGGTCCTCGTGCTCTTTCCACCGCTTGGCGAGCATGTATTCCTCTTCAGGTTCGAGCAGGGGAAACTTGCGGATTTCCTGCAGGTACCGCGACAGATTGCCGTCCGGGTTGAGATTGGGGGCCGAGGGTAGATTTCCGTTCATCCGCAAAGCATCCGTTATCTGGTCGTATATCCAAGGTCCGACCGAATATTCCGATCGAATATTACGCATCCGGACAGCCGCATGATCGCCTGAAAAGCGTTCATCCGGACCTGAATACTATTATCTAACACCTATTAGATAATCATCTATGCGTTAAACTTCCAGACTTGCGTAAAATTTGGGCTAATACATCGAGGTCGGGTGGTAACGGGGCCTCGAATTGCCGGAATTCGCCTGAAACCGGATGTTCGAACCCCAAAAGCCGGGCATGGAGCGCCTGGCGGCCCAGTCCGGCGATCATCGCCGACGCTTCCGGCGTCAGGTGAGACATGCGGGCCCGGGTCGCGCCGCCGCCATAGACCTGGTCGCCGATCACCGAGTGGCCGATATGGGCCATATGTGCCCTGATCTGATGGGTCCGTCCTGTTTCGAGGCGGCATTCCACCAGGGACGCCGCTCCGGCCGCATAGGCCGCTTCGGTCCGATAGTTCGTCACAGCCGTTTTTCCGCCTTCCGCGTGAACCGCCATCTTCTTGCGGTTGCGCGGGCTGCGGCCGATATTTCCCTCGATCGTGCCGTGGCTCGGGCTCGGCATGCCCCACACAAACGCGGCATAGGCGCGCTCGATCGAATGGTCGGCGAACTGCCGGGTCAGCCCTTCATGCGCCGGACCCGTCTTGGCCGATACCATCAGGCCGCTGGTATCCTTGTCGAGGCGGTGAACGATCCCCGGCCGGCGGACGCCGCCAATACCCTTCAGACTGTCGCCGCAATGGGCGATCAGGGCATTCACGAGGGTCCCGGTCAGGTTCCCGGGCGCCGGATGCACGACTAGTCCCGGCGGCTTGTTGATGACGATCAGGTCGTCGTCCTCGAAAACCACGTCGAGCGGAATATCCTCGCCCTGAGGCACGGCATCGACCGATGCGGGAATACGGAGAAAAAACCGCTCCCCGGGTTTGACCCTGTAGGACGGCTCAATTATCGTCCCGCCCGGCGAACCGGCGGCGTCGAGGCACCCGTCCTCGATCAGCTTTTTCAGGAACGACCGGGACCGGTCGGGCAGGGCGTTTGCCAGCAGCCGGTCGACACGTTCGCCTTCCGCGCCGGGCGGCACGACGATATCAAGCGGTTCGGCGATCGGGCTATCTTCGGTCATTTCAGGGTAAGGACATATGCGATGCGGGCTCTCAAGGCTATTGTAATCGGAATGGGCGTGCTGATTATTCTTGGCGTTATTCTCCTCGTCGTGCTGCTTGCCCAGAAGTCCGGCGACAAGATCGGCAGCGTGCTGACGGAAGGGAAGCCGCCCGTGATCGCCGATATCGTCCTGCCCGCCGGCGCCCAGGTGGTGGAAACCCGGGTCGGCGGAGAGCGGATTGTCCTCCGCCTGCGCCTGCCGGACGGCAAAGTGCGGCTGATTATCCTGGATGCCGCCACAGGCAGGCAGACCGGACAGACCGAACTGACGTTTCGATAGGGGGCGGCCCGTTCAGGTGTCCGGGGCCGGGGACCAGTGGAGACGGTTGCATCGGCCGGACTTTCCCCGCCGCCTGCCGGCCCCCATTCCGCTTGCAACAGACCGGGCGATGACCTAGAACATCGAATCTTCGATAGTCTATGCCACGTCCCCTTCGTCTAGT
>JAYOMI010000093.1:0-6234 GCA_038120765.1 Rhodospirillaceae bacterium | reverse complement strand
GCCCAGCTCGACGGCTACCTCAAGGACGATGCGTGGCTGCGGGCGGCGCGGGCGGCCAATGCCGGCGCGGCGCGTCTCGCCGCGGGCCTCGCGGCACAGGAGGGCGCCGAACTGGTGCGGCCGGCTGAGGCCAACATCCTGTTTGCCCGCCTGCCGGTGGCCGCGCTCGACCGGTTGGAGGCCGACGGGCACCGCTTCTACCGGGTGGGAAATGACGGCACGATCCGCCTCGTGGTGGCGTGGAGCACGCCCGATGAGGAGATCGACGGCTTTCTGGCCGCCGTGGCGGATGTGATGTCCGGCGCAGGCGCTGCTTGAATTCGCGCGCAGGGTCCGCTATATCGCGCCCTCTGTTCTGCAGCGCCACGACGTCCCCTTCGTCTAGTGGCCTAGGACGCTGGCCTCTCACGCCGGAAACAGGGGTTCGAGTCCCCTAGGGGACGCCAATTCTTGCATGGCTTCGAAGAAGCTCCGTTTCATGTCCCGGTACAAAACCCGACGCGCCTTCGGCCGCGTCTTTGCACCATGTCCGCCGGCACCGCGCCTCCGCCTGAAAGCTTGATGCGCGATATATCGAGATCGCTCTTGATCAGCGCATGCGGGAACGCCTAATCAAAACCCTGCGGGGCGGACTGAGCCGTCGATCGGTCTCAAACGGTTATGGACAAGACAGAAGGCGAAAAAATGGACAAGGCGCTGGTACTATTTTCCGGCGGGCAGGACAGTGCGACCTGCCTCGCCTGGGCGCTCGACAGGTTCGATGCGGTCGAGACGGTCGGGTTCGATTACCGGCAGCGTCACCGGGTCGAGCTGGATTGCCGCCCCAGGGTGCTTGATGGTTTCCGGGAGCGCTTTCCCGCATGGGCGGCAAAGCTCGGGGAGGACCATCTCATCGATATGTCCGTCCTCGGTTCGATCAGCGATACCGCGCTGACCCGGGAAGTCGGGATCGAGATGAACGAGGGCGGGTTGCCGAATACGTTCGTGCCCGGGCGCAATCTGGTGTTTCTCACCTTTGCCGCCGCACTGGCCTGGCGCCGGGGCGCGAAGCATCTGGTCGCCGGTGTGTGCGAGACGGATTATTCGGGCTACCCCGATTGCCGGGACGACACGCTCAAGGCCCTGCAGGTGGCGCTTAATCTCGGCATGGAGTCCCGCTTTGTCGTTCATGCGCCGCTGATGTGGATCGACAAGGCAGAGACGTGGAAACTCGCAGCGGACCTTGGCGGCGATGCCCTGATCGATCTCGTCCTCGAGGAAGCCCACACCTGCTACCTCGGCAATCGGGAAGACCGGCATCTATGGGGATACGGCTGCGGGTCCTGCCCGGCCTGCGACTTGCGGTCCCGGGGCTGGGAGAAATTCCGGAGCCGGGAACGACCCGCCTGACATAAACGGGTGTTGGGCCGGATTCGCAATTGTTGGCCCATTCGCGGTTGATTGGTTTATGTTGACGAAGCGAATTCACCTGTGACGCGGCCTCGCCCGGAAAAGCCGGCAAAGCTCATTATACCCAGCGACGCGACAACGGCGGTTGCCGAATGCGTCTGACGATTCAAGATTATGAAAATTCTGTTCCTGACCGAAAACTACCCGCCCGAGACCAATGCGGCCGCGAACCGCGTCCATGAACGCGCGAAGTTCTGGGCCGACTGGGGGCATGAGGTCACGGTGATCACCTGTGCGCCCAATTTCCCGAAGGGGCGGTTGCACGAAGGCTATGCCAATAAATGGTACCAGACCGGGACGATGGACGGGATCAGGGTCGTCCGCGTGAAGACGTTTATCTCCGCGAACGAGGGCATCGTCCTCAGGATGCTCGACTTCCTGACGTTCATGGTCACGGGCTTCGTCGCGAGCCTTTTCCAGAAGCGCCCTGACGTGGTGGTGGCGACCTCGCCGCAGTTCTTCACCGCCGTCGCGGGATGGGCTGTCGGGTTCTGCCGCCGGCGTCCGTTTGTCTTCGAACTCGGCGACATCTGGCCGGCATCGATCATCGCCGTCGGGGCGATGGAGCCGAGCCTGATGATCCGCATGCTCGAGCGCCTCGAGCTTTTTCTCTACCGCCAATCGGCGGCGATCGTCGCGCTGACGCCGAAATTCAAGGAAAACCTGGTCAGCCGCGGCATCGACGGCGACAAGATTTCCATCGTGATCAACGGCGTCGATATCGACCGTTTCAGAAAGACGCCGCGGGACGACGCGCTCGCGGCGGCTTGGGGGCTGAAGAACAAGTTCGTCATCGGCTATATCGGAACCCATGGCATGGCGCACGGCCTGTCGAACGTGCTGGAGGCAGCGACCCGTCTCCGGGACAATGACCGGGTCCGGTTCCTGTTTGTCGGCGACGGCGCGGAACGGAACGACCTGATCCGCTTGGCCGGCGAAAAGGGGCTGGACAACGTCCTGTTCATCCCGTCGCAGCCGCGGGAGAAAGTCCCCGCGATCTGGAGCGTCTGCGACGTGGCGTTGGTGCATCTCCGGGATTCGGTTGTCTTTAGCGAAGTGATACCGTCGAAGATATTCGAGGCGATGGCCATGGGCCTGCCGACCCTGCTGGTCGCGCCCCGGGGCGTCGCCAGCGATATCGTCCTGTCGACCCGGTCGGGTGTATGGGTGGCGGCCGAACAGCCCGATCGTCTCGCCCATGTCGCCGCGCGGCTTGCGGAAAAGCAGCGTTTGCTGGAAAGGCTCGGGCGGAACGGATCGGCCGCGTCGAGCCGGTTCAGCCGTCGCCGTCAGGCGGAGGAAATGATCCGCGTGCTCGAGGTTGTTGCCGCCGGAAATGGCGGGCGCAGCGGCATCGATTCCGATCCGCAGAATTTTCTGCGCTGAACCGGCCCGGTATCGCCTGCCGGGCATGCCTGTCCGGAATGCTTTTTGCGGCAACGCGCGATTCAGCGGCTTTCGGAAAACGGGTGGTCAGAGAAAAACGGGCGGTCAGAGAAACGTCCGCGCATACATTTCGCGCATATGCGCTTCGACGGTTGTCGGCGGGTATCGCGGGGTTTCGCCGGGTTCGAGACAGCTCGGCAGGGCGGCGACTTCGTGGTCCAGCCTGCCGCTGTAGAAAAACGGAATCGAATAGCGTTCTTTTCCGGAAAAATTGACGACCCGGTGCAGGGTGGAGCGATAGCGGTCGTTGGTCCATCGCGCGATCATGTCGCCGAGATTGACGATGTACGAGTCCGCCATGGGCGGCGCATGAATCCATTCGCCGTCAGCACCCATCACCTGAAGGCCGCCATTGTCGTCCTGCATCAGCATCGTGATGCCGCCGAAATCCGCATGCGCGCCGCAGCCTTTTTCGTCCGGATGAGCGTTTGCCGGCTGGGGCGGATAATGAAGCGGGCGCAGGCCGAACAGGGGCTCCGTGCAGTATTCGTCGAAAAACGACTCATCGAGGTCCAGCGACAGTGCGATGCCGCGCATGAGAGTCTCGCCGAGGTCCAACATTTCGGCGACATAGGCATTCATCGTTTCGCGGAAACCGGGCATGCCGTCCGGCCATCGGTTGGGGCCGAGATTAAACCCGCCCGCGACGACGCGTGGATGGTCCAGCGGCAGTTCCTCGCCGATAAACAGGCCTTCCTTGAGGTCCGGCGGCGCGCCCGATTCAAGGGTCTGGGTGCGCATCGACTCGTACCCGGCATTTCCGACGGAATATTTCATGTCCATCGCCATCTTGCGGTCCATCGGGAGGGCGAAGAACGCGGCGGTCTGCTCGAACATGGCGGCCCGCAATTCCTGGGGGACTCCGTGGCCGACAATGTACATGAAGCCGAGGTCGAGGCAGGCGGCCCGGATGTTCCCGGCGACCTCCCGGCGATCGGCAGGGTCGGCGCTTCTCAGGCCTGAAACTTCTATTACCGGCAGCGCATTTTCGGTAACGCGACGCGCCTCCAGATTTCCCATGAGAAAACTCCTTGAACAATCGAATACCAGATAAGCCGGATTCGGCGCACCCGTCCAGCGGTTGTCGGCTATTTTTTCGCCATTATCTGTCACCGGCTAAATTTTAATCAGTATTTGAAGCGCCGCTTAAACGCCGATCAGGTTTGTCAGCCCCGGTCCGGATATCCGACCGAATCTCGGTCTCCGAGACTGGCACGGCGCTTGCATAACGAAGGTCGGGAATCAGGGGGCATCGGGAGTCTCGGCAGGCCTATGGGATGGGGAAATCTTCATCGGCCGAAGCGCCCGACCGGACCACCCGGAGAAAACAGGAGAGAAGCATGCTCGTCACCCGGCAGAATGTATTGCGCAAGTTCTGGTATGCCGTCGTACCCATCGAAAAGCTCGATGAAGGTCCATTCCCGTTCACACTGCTGGGTGAACCGATCGTGCTCTGGAAAGATGCGGACGGAAACCCGTGCGCGATCCGCGACCGGTGCTGTCACCGGACCGCCAGGCTTTCCAAGGGTTTCGTTGAGAACGGCAATATCGTCTGCGGCTACCATGGCTGGACCTATGACAGCGGCGGCGCCTGCGTCCGGATCCCGCAGATGGAGGACGACGACGCCAAGCGCCGGAAGATCAGCGTCGAATCGTTTCGGTGCAAGGAAGCCTGCGGCTATGCCTGGGTGGCGCTTGAGGAGCCGCTCCGCGACATCCCCGACATTCCCGAGGAATCGATGCCCGGTCTTCGCCGCATCAATCAGTTCTATGAGGTCTGGAACACCAGCAGTATCCGCTTCCTCGAAAACGCCTTCGACAATTCGCATTTCTCTTACGTGCATCGCGAAACATTCGGTCAGTTCGAAAACCCGAAGCCGTCGAGCTATGAGATCAGCGAACACGAATGGGGCTTCGACGCCAGGACAGAGGTGCCGATCAAGAACCCGCCGGAAAGCCACGCGTTGACCGGAACGACCGACCCGGAAACCGTCCGCTATCTCAGCAACAACTATTATGTGCCGTTTACGAGGCGGTTCGGATGTTCCTATCCGGGCGGCCTTATTCATACGATCATCAACTGCGCGACGCCGATCGATGACGAGCATATCGCGCTGACCCAGTGGCTCTATCGCAACGATACCGAAGAAGACGCGCCCGCGGCGACGCTGAACGCGTTCGACCGGAAGGTGACGAATGAGGACCGCGATATCCTGGAGGCGACGGACCCCGATGTCTGCATCGATGTGAGCCGCCGGGTGGAGGAGCACATGCCGTCCGACCGGCCCGGTCTGGTGGTGCGCAAGCTGCTGATGGACCTGCTCGCCCGCCATGGCGAGGTCGAA
The DNA here is from genome assembly GCA_038120765.1 of Rhodospirillaceae bacterium. Taxonomy (GTDB): domain Bacteria; phylum Pseudomonadota; class Alphaproteobacteria; order MPNO01; family UBA830; genus CAXBCP01. The sequence continues at coordinate 994 of JAYOMI010000093.1, read as the reverse complement.
GTGTATCGGTCAGGCGGGCACTCGTGAAACGGCCTGCGCTGCCACTCGATGAGCCGACGGAGGGGATTCAGCCGTCGATCGTCAAACGCGCTGGCGGGGTCGCCTGTTCGCTCGCTGCCCGCGGCGACATGCCGATCACTCGGGGCGGGCGGTGTTTCGATTTCGCGCGCCTGTCGATGGATGATTATATCGTTCCGGACCGTGGCGAGGTAGTGATCGCGGGTGACGCTTGGGATATGATGAAATCCGATGTACGCCGCCATCTCACCGTCTGAAGTATCCGCTCCGTCCGCCGGGATCGTCCCCCTGCGCCGATGGGCCGACGGCGTGGCCGAGGTTTCCTTCGCGCAGGTCGACGGCGGAACCCGGCTCAAACATCTGTACCAGTCAGATCCCTGTCGTGTCCTGTTTCCGCGTCAGGCCGATGGCGCGCCGAAGGAGGCGGTCATCGTGACCACGTCCGGCGGTGTCGTCGGCGGCGACAGGCTGACATTCGAAATCGGCGCGTCTGCCGATTGCGTCGCGACGGTTACCACGCAGGCGGCGGAGAAAATCTACCGCGCCGCCGGTGCCGATTCCGAAATCGATGTCTCGATCAGCGCGGACGATTGCGGGTTTCTGGAATGGATGCCGCAGGAGACCATCCTGTTCGACGGCGCCCGGCTGCGCCGCCGGACCCGCCTCGACGTCGGCGGTACGGCGCGCGTCCTTGCCGGAGAGATTGTTGTTTTCGGGCGACGGGCGCGGGACGAGAAATTCACCTACGGTTTTCTGCACGATGACTGGCGGATATTCAAAGACGGGCGGCTCGTCTGGGCGGATGCGCTGCATCTGGAAGGGGCGATCGACGACCGGATTGCGGACGTCCATGCCTTTGACGGCGCCGCCGCCGTTGCGACGGCTATTTACGCGGCGCCGGATGCGGCGGCCCACCTCGAAACCGCGCGGGAACTGATCGGCGACGGCGGGGCGAGCTGTGTGGACGGTATCCTCG
>JAYOMI010000092.1:5524-14077 GCA_038120765.1 Rhodospirillaceae bacterium | reverse complement strand
GCCGATGCCTGCGGTGCCGCCGAGACGCGGCTGGGCGGTGTCGATATCGACCGCAAAGGCGGTATAGCGGTTGGTCGCGGTGACCGCGGCGGCACCCGCCTTCTGGACGGCCTTCGCGATCTCGACGGGCTTCGACTGGTCCGGCGTCAGCTTGACGACGACGGGGATATCGACCGCTTCGCAGACCGCCTGGGTCACATTGAAGGCGACTTCCGGGTCCTGGCCGATCATCGAGCCGCCGTGCACGCCGGGCATCAGCGCCGGGTGCGGGCAGCCGAAGTTCAGTTCGACCATCGGCAGGCCGCAATCCTCGATCGTGCGGCAGATATCGATCCAGCCCTGCACGTCCTTCGCCCCGGCGCTGCCGATCAGATGGGCATCGCGTTCGCGGGCATAGGCGCCGACTTCCTTCAGGTAGGGAATCCAGTCCTTGTAATAAGTGCTGGAATAACCGGAACGGCTGTAGAATTTGAAGTCGCGCGGCACCTTGCCTTTGATGACGTCGCCGCGGTCGTTCATGATCGCGTATTTCGAGTTCATGGTGAGTACAGCCATGTCGTCGATATCGGTCAGGGTCTTGATAATCGCCCCCGACGCGCCGTAATCGAACGCCTGTTTCATCAAATCCGGGCTGTTCGTCGTTTCCAGCGATGCGATGACTACCGGGTTTTTGAACGGAACGCCGCAGAAATCCACTTTCATATCGGCCATGTCTTATTCTCCTCTTTATCGGGCTATCGGTGTCGCAAAGACGGCGAATTCGCCCCCTGTGTAGCTGTATACTGCCGCCAAACCGCAGCAATTTCCAGTCATTATATGTAGTATACTACGTAATATCAGCGGTCTTTCCACGCTTTCTAAATGGCAGCCATCATAGATCCACGCAGTGCCGCCGTCGCTTCCGAATCGACGCTCTTGCCGTCCGCCGCCGCAACGACGCCATAGACGTCGCGCATGGTCGCCTCGGAGATAATCTCGTCCCGCCAGTCGCGCAGGACCTTTGCCGGGTCGCGTTCCAGCGCCGGGCCGTATCCGCCGCCGCCGGGCGACTGGGTGACGAAGCGCACGTTCTCCGTCCGCCGCAGCCCGTATTTGGGCGCATCCTCGGTCTCGCCATTGCCGTGACGCAGATGCATCCTGCCCGGTGCACCGGCCCCGCCACCATTGATGCCGTAGCCGGTTTCGTAGTTCAGCCCTTCGCCGCGGAAGGAATGGGTCGCGGGTGTCAGGATATCGACCTCGTAATCGCAGCCGCTGCCGCCCCGGTACTTGCCGGCGCCCGCCGCGTCGATGCGGAATTCCTGACGGTGGAACATAACCGGGTAAAGCTGTTCGTAGACTTCGACATTGGGCATGGTGAGACCGCCGAGAGTGCAGACATGGCCGATCTGGTTGAAGCCGTCGCGGCCGTCGACCGCGCCGGAACCGGCCGCTGCCGCCCCGTGATAAAACACGTATGGCTGTCCGCCCGCTTCGCTGCCGACCGAAATGCCGAAGACGTTCTTCGCCCAGCCCGCGCAGCCGCGCACCGGGTCGGCCTGGGCCAGCGCTTTCCACACCGCATGAATGATTTCATGGGCGAAGAACACCGTGCACATGGTCGTCGGCGCGCCTTCGCGCGCGTTCACGATCGTGCCCTCTGGGGCAATGACATCGACGCAGCGGAACGCCCCTTCGTTATGGGGAAGATGCGGATCGAGGAACGATGCAAGCGCCGTGAAGATCGCCGAATAGGTATTGCCGAGCGACGAGTTCTTGAAGCCGCGAATCTGCGGATCGGTGCCGGTGAAATCGACGGTCATCCGGTCGCCGTCAATGGTCAGCTTGACCCGGACGGTGACGTCCCGGGTTTCGAAACAGTCGTTGTCGGAGCGATCCTCGGCCACATAGACGCCGTCGGTGAGCTTGGCGATTTCCGTGCGGACCGACCGGTCGGCATGATCGAGCACGCCGGTGAAATAGCCCATCGCCTTATCGACGCCGAGTTCCTCGACAAGCCCGGCCACGCGTTCCATGCCGATGCGGGTGGAGCCGAGCATGGCGCGCAGATCGCCATCCTGCAGATGCGGCGTGCGCGTATTCAGCATCAGCATCTTCCACAGGTCCGTCCGGACCTTCCCGGCCTCGACCAGTTTGAGAACCGGCAGGCGCACGCCTTCGGACCAGGCATCTGTGGCGACCGGGTTATAGGCCCCGGCGGCCCCGCCGCCGATATCGGACTGGTGCGCGCGGTTGCAGGTCAGGCCGACCATCTGGCCGTCGACGAAGACGGGCCGTGCGATCACCCAGTCGGGCAGATGGTTGCCGCCCGCTTCCCACGGATCGTTCAGCAGGTAGACATCGCCCTCGGCCAGCTCGTCGCCGAAATCGCGCAGGATGGCGCGCACGCCGAACCCGCCGCTGCCGGTATGGATCGGGATGCCATCGGCCTGGCTGACGACTTCGCCGGTCGGCCCGGCGATGAAGCAGGAGAAATCATGGGCCTGGCTGAAAATCGGGCTGCGCGCGGTGCGCACCATCACCCAGCCCATCTGGTGGGAGATATGATCGAGACGGTTCTGCGTGAGGGCAAGGATGACCGGATCGAGAGCCCTGGTTTCTGAAGCTTGCGCCATCGGATCAGTCCTCCGTCTCGAAGTTGATGATGTAGTTGTTCAGCGCGTCGATCGAAACGAGGTCGCCCGGTCCAACCAGGATGGTCGTCGTCGCTTCCTCGATAATCGCGGGGCCGGCGAAGGTCTGGCCATGGTGCAGATCGGCGCCGCGATAGACCGGGGTGTCGAGGAATTCGCGCACCGATTCCGCGTAGACAGGCCGGGTCTCTATCGGCTCGACCGCGTTGTCCACGGGCTCGTATGTCGGGTCCTGCAACGGCGGCAGCTTGCCGATGCCGACGACGCGGAGCTTGGCGACGTTGATCCGGCTTTCCGGGTTGGTGTGGCCGAACTGGCGATCGTATTCGCGTTCGAAGGCGGCCCGGATTTCGTCGGGCGTCGCGTCCGGTGCGAGCGCGACGCGCACGTCCCATTGCTGGCCGTCGTAATGCAGGTCGAGCTCGTAGCCGAAGGTCGTATCGTCCTTCGAGAAACCTTCGCCGCCGAGAGCCTCAAGCGCCTGCGCTTCCAGTTGCGCGTAGCCGTCGGCAATGGCCGGGATGGCATCGGCGCCCAGTTCGCGCATCACGACATGGACGAAATCGCGGCGCACGTCGGCGTGCTGCATGCCGATCGCGCAGAACGCGCCGGCCTGGCGCGGAATATAGACCGCCCGTGCGCCGAGCTTGCGCCCGACGCTGGCGCCGTGCATCGGCCCGGCGCCGCCGCAAGCGATCAGCATGAACCGGCCCGGATTGTAGCCGCGCTGGATGCTGATGCGTTCGACCGCATGCAGCAGGTTCTGTTCGACAATGCGGATCAGCCCCGCCGCCGCATCGGTGCGCGAGATTCCCAGCGGATTGGCGATTTCGGTATCGATGGCTTTTTCCGCCGCCGCTAGGTCGAGCGAGACGGAGCCCCCCGCATAGGGTCCGGGCCGCATGCGGCCCAGCACCAGATGGGCATCGGTCACCGTCGGGCGCGTACCGCCATGGCCATAGGCCGCCGGCCCGGGCCGCGCGCCGGCGCCTTCGGGCCCGGCATACATCAGGCCCGCCGCATCGATGCCCGCGATGGTGCCGCCGCCCGCGCCGACGGTATGAATATCGACCGACGGGGTGACGAGATCGTAATCGTTGACCGAGAGCGAATCCGTGATCGCGACGCGGCCTTCATGCATCAGCATCACGTCGCAGCTGGTGCCGCCGATTTCCATGCTGACGAGGTTGTCTTCGCCGATCCCGGCGGCGAGATGCTGCATCGCGCCGACACCTGCGGACGGGCCGGACAGCAGCAGGTTCACCGGCTGGCGGATAAGCTGGTCGAGCGAGGCGGCCCCGCCGTTCGATTGCAGCATCAAAAGCTTGGTCTTCAGCCCCATGTCGATCAGCTTCTGCTGCAGCGCCGTGAGGTAGGACGCGACCCGCGGCATGACATAGGCGTTCACCGCCGTGGTCGACGTGCGTTCGTATTCGCCCATTACCGGCACGATGTCGGACGACACGGAAATCCATTCGCAGATATTCTCTTCGCGCAGGATGTCGGCGACCGCGTCTTCATGGGCCGGATTGACGAAACTGTTGATCAGGCTGACGGCGATGGATTCGACGCCGTTATCGGCGAAAATCCTGCAGGCGGCGCGCACGTCATCTGGGTTGAGAGCCTCGACCTCTGAGCCGTCGGCGGCGATGCGCCCGGTGACAGGCTGGCGCAGATAGCGCGGCACCAGCACCGGCGGATAGGGCGTGCGGTGGTCCCATGGATCCTTGCGCAGACCGCGCCGCGCTTCGAGGCTGTCGCGGAAGCCCTTCGTGGTCAGCAGACCGACCCTGGCGCCCTTGCCTTCGAGCAGGGTATTGGTCGCAACGGTGGAGCCGTGCAGGAAAAACTGGCAATCGCCCAGGAACTGCGCCATCGGCTGGTCGAGGGCGGCACTGGCCGCAGTCAACGCATTGATGACACCCTCGCCCGGATCGGCGGGCACCGACGGCACCTTGAACACGTCGGTGCGGCCCTCGCTGTCGGCAATGACAAGATCGGTGAACGTGCCGCCGACATCGACGCCGACGCGCCATGGTGGCGACTGGATTGTTAGGGTCATATGCGTGCCGGTCCCGTTCGTTTTTCTATTTACGTAGTATACTCCCTTTATTTCGGGAGACGGTCAAGTGATGGTTGATGTCGCGTCTACCGTAACGCGGCACCGTATAACGTGCCATCCCGGTATGATCTGTCATCCCGGCGAAAGCCTATATCTCCCTCGAATATTCCGGCCTATCGTCCCGCCCTGCCGATCGCGTCCGGGGCAGGCCTGTACCGGGATCGATAGATCGGAGCGCGCAAGGAGCGCGGCACAAATACCACGCCCCGGGATAGTCCCGGGGCGACCGACCATATGTGCAGGATCGGCAGTGATTCCCGCAAGGCGGGGCGGTTAACGCGCGGAGAGATAAAAGCCCCTCCACAGCCCCGCGCGGGCGTTTCCGCCGGATTTTTGACCGGAACGCATCCGGTGAAAAACGTGAAAAACAACCCCATGCACCCAAAGGGGCAGGACAGGCCTGATTGGGTACGTCGGCAATCGCGGGACCCCGTGTGCGTATCTGGTGAATCATGCCTGTTGGACAAATACCTCCCTCGCCTGTGTGGCGATTCGTGTCTTTTCAGTCAGCAGACAGCGTATCACGCGAAAGTACGAAACCAAAACACAGGGCGCCGTTTTCAGGTCCTTCCGGCGCGTTCGATAGCGTCAACGGGTTGACCTTCGGCGACGGCAAGTTCTTCACGCTGGATTACGGCGCAAGCGGGCTGACCCTGACGGTGGGCAGCGAATCTGTCGTCGCAATGCCGGAGCCGGGTATGATCGTGCTGTTCGGGCTCGCTCTCGCCGGCATTGGGTTCGCGCGGCGGCGGAGGTGTTCCTGGATAGCGCTGTCATTCCCGCTCAGTCGGGACTCTCCTCTCTGAAAAGATCCCCGCCTTCGCGGGGATGACGAACCTGGCGAGCGCCCCTTACTCCGCCGCCTGCAGCGATTTCTGTTCCTCGCCGTAAAGCCGCCGGATGACGCGCCGCATGGCGAGCAGGCCTTCGTCGGCCGGGATCGTGCCGCGCGGGTTGGCGTCGCGGTTCGGCGCCGCCGGGTCCATGTCGATGGCGCGCTGCTGGGCTTCGTAGACGTCGAGGTCTTCCTTCAACACGCCATGCATCTGTTCGACGAACAGGTCACGCATGTGTTCGGGTACCTTGTCCCTGTGCCCGGCGACGGTCCAGAACTGGTGGGACGTGGTTTCGGTTTCCGGCGTCATCGCGTGATAGACCACGAAACCCCACTTGCCCTGGTCGTTGTTGCGGGTGTCGGTATCGGCGCCGGTGCCGGCATCGACCGAGCCGTTATTGATTTTGATATAGGCGGGCGGCAGGAACTGGCTCATCTGCCAGCGGTCGATATTGTTGGTGTATCCGCCGTATTCGCGGAACGCCAGGGCCGGTTCGATATCTTCCATCCAGCGGGTGACGCGGACGGTGTCGCCTTCAATATCCGTCGACAGGTTGGCGGCTTCCGCGACCGCGCGGTTGCCGGTGGTGGAGCCGTGGACATAGGTCAGGTGCGACAGGTCCAGCAGGTTGTCGAGCACCAGACGGTACCCCGCCTTCACATAGGTCTGGCCCTGGGCACGGACCCAGTCTTCGTTCAGGTTGTGCTTTGGGTAGTCGGGAATAGTCGCTTCATCCGCGAGAGCGGGATCGCCCGGCCAGTAGAACAGCCAGCCGTGACGCTCTGCCACCGGATAGGTACGCACCTTCGCCCAATCCGGCGGCGCGGCGGAGCCCGGCAGGTGCGTGCAGGCGCCCGAACAGTCATAGACCATGCCGTGATAGCCGCATTCGATCTCGTCGCCGATCAGCCGGCCTTCGGAGAGCGGCAGGTTCCGGTGCGGACAGCGGTTTTCGAGGGCGACCGGCGTGCCGTCTTCCTTGCGGTAGAGCACGACATATTCATTCAGAAGAATGCGCCCCAGAAGCTCCCGCCCGACGTCTTTGGACCAGGCAGCGACGTACCAGGCATTTTTCAGGAACATTGTTTTTCTCCCCGTTGGACCGTATCCGGCGGCCTCCGGATATTTAATCAGTATACCCCTCTTTTGGGTTGCGGCAAGCCTGTCTCTTCATATCCGTACGTCATTGAGCCGGCGAGACGGGGAATCACGGGACGTCAGAAGCCGGGAGAAATCCCGGCGCCCGTCCTGCGGCCTGCGGAAATGATTGTCGGGCGGCAGGTTTTCCGGCCGCAATCGATGGCAGCGATTGACAGTGTACCGCCCGCGGGTCCGGCGATATGGTCTGATCATGACAGATACTCATCAGATTACCGGCGGCTCGCTTACCAGCCTGTGGGAACGCCCGGGCTACCTCATCCGGCGGCTTCACCAGATTCACGTCGCGATCTTTCTGGAAGAATGCAGCGCATACGGGATCACACCGGTGCAGTACGCGGTCATGACGGCACTTCTCAACAATCCCGGCGCGGACCAGGTGACCATTTCCCGCGACGCCGGAATCGACCGCACGAATGTCGCAGATGTGCTGGCGCGGCTGGCGCAACGGGGGCTGGTGATTCGCGAAGCGGGCACCCGGGACCGCCGCATGCGGGTCGCCCGGCTCACCGCGGAGGGCGACCGCATCGCCCGCGACATGGAGCATGCCTCGCTCAGCGCGCAGGCGCGGCTGATGGCGCCGTTGTCGGCCGAGAAACGCAACCTGCTCATGGCGCTGATGGGCGAGCTGGTCGAGGCGAATAACGAATTCAGCCGCGCTCCCACCCGGCGACGCCCGGCCGGCCGGAACCCCGCATAAAAAAGGGGCGGCCGAAGCCACCCCTTTGTCTCGTTCGCAGGAAGGCTGTTGCCTACATGCGGGCCTTTGCGACGGCCTTCTTCAGCAGATTGTACATGTCCTTGGTCTGCGGGTTGGTGCCGAGGAACTCGTCACCGAGCGGCCGGACCGTGTCCATGAAGGTCTTCTGGTCGGCATCGCTGAGGCGGATAACCTCGGCGCCGTTGTCACGCCAGGTCTGCTCGGCCCGCTTGCCAAATTCCTGCCCGCGGTCGTTGACCCACTTGGACAAATCGCTCGCGGTCGACCGTACAAACGCCTGCTGTTCCTTCGACAGCTTTTTCAGCCAGACGTTGCTGGCCAGTGTCGCGCTCGGCACCATGCCGCTCTCGACGACGGTGACGAACTTGGTCACCGTATAGAACTTGGAGCCGGTCATGACGATGATCGCCGTCCGCGCCGCGTCGAGCGTGCCGCGCTGCAGTGCCGGAAGCACTTCCGAGTAAGGCATCGGCACGCCAGCCGCGCCGAATTTGCCCACCATGGCGCTTTCCATCTTGGTTGCGAGAACCCGGACTTTCAGGCCTCGCAGGTCAGAAAGCTTGCGGATCGGCTTCAGGCTGGCGAACGATGTCGGACCGTAGATAAACAGGTTGAGCATCGTGATGCCCTTGCTCTCGGCCAGTTTCGAGTATTGCGAGTAGAATTCGGGGTCGTTCACGGCCTTGTAGGCGTGGTCGACATTGTCGAAAATGCCGGGCGCGTCGAGAACCTGGAAATTCGGATTGAGGCCGGTCATGAAGCCCGGCGGCGTGATCATCATCTCAAGCGTGCCGAACTGGAGCCCCTCGAGCATGCGCGGGATGCTGCCGATCTGGCTGGCCGGGAAGTTCTGGGCCGAAAGCTTCATCGCCGGGTTTGCGGCAAATCTCTTCTCGATTTCCGCGCCGAGCGCCTGCTGAGGATCGTTGACCGTTGCGTAGCCGATCTTGACCTTGCCCTGCGCAACGGCGCTGCCGGCAAAGCCGACCATCGCGAGCGCAGCAAGCGTCGCGACGATTTTTGTCTTGGGTTTCGTGGTTGCCATTTGTCTCTCCCTTTTAATAAAACAACTGAACTGCAGTT
>JAYOMI010000092.1:0-5424 GCA_038120765.1 Rhodospirillaceae bacterium | reverse complement strand
TTTTAATAAAACAACTGAACTGCAGTTCTAACGATTCATTGCGCCTGCGCCAAGAATTGCCAGTCAGTCAAACATCAGTATGCTGATCGAATTTCCGGCAAGTCAAGAGCAGCCCCCTGGACGCGCAGGTTTAAACGGACATATCGGATCAATCAAAGGGAAACCCGGGTATGAGCAACAAATCCGTCGGCACCAACCCCGCGTCGGTCGCCCCGCCGATGAAACCCCATTATTCGAACAGTATCCGCACTGCCGGTCCGCTGTTGTTCATTGCCGGGCAGGTCGCGCTCGACGCGGACGGCAAACTGGTCGGCGAGGGCGATATCCGCGCCCAGGCGACACAGGTTCTGGAAAACATCCGGGCCATCGTCGAGGCGAACGGCGCGACCATGGCGGATCTTGCGCAGGTGACAGTTTACGTCCGCGACATCGAGGCTTTCAGCTCGATTTCCGACATCCGCGAGGGCTATTTCCCGGCCGATGGCCCAGCCTCGGCCATCGTCGAGGTCTCTGCGCTCGCCTGGCCGGAATTCCTGATCGAAATCGCCGCGGTGGCAGCCCTGCCCGGATAGGGCCGCCCGTCGTCAGCAATCAGGCGGCGTGCGATCAGATCTTTGACGGTGCGACGGAACTGCTCGCCCGCGGCGGGACGTTCCCAGGATTCGAGCCAGTTCTGTTCAATAAAGGCATGGATCGCCGGCTGGTCCAGGGCCGCCTCCCAAAGGATACCCAGCAGGGATGCCATCAGTTCTTCGTGCTCTTTCACCCCGTCGGTCACGCAGCGCGCAGCATCCGCGAGATCCACGAACCCCGTTTCCGGTCCCGCGCCGAGACCGAAATCCGCCAATCGCCGCCGGTCCGGCGGGGCGATCTGCCAGTTGGCGACTTCATGTATCAGCACCGAGGCCTCGCTCCGGGTGCGGATCGCCGTACCATCCCAGCTGAACGCCGAAACCGGTTCCGCGTCGATCGCCGGGATACCGAACGATTGCACCAGGTCGAGGGCCTGGCGGCGATGTACAGGCGTGTCGTACGGCGCATCGAACGCGCCGGCGGTGCCGGCGATCAGGCCGAACGCGGCGCGCGCCGGCGTCCCGGCGGGGAAGTATGATTCGAAACGTTCGAGGACCCCCGGCAGGGTGTCGCGATCTATCGGTGTCAGTTTCATGCTGCGGCAATATAACCGCCGCCGGCGGCAATTGCTTGCATTCGAATCACCGGGCGGCGATGGTCGCCCCAGGAGAGCACCGACAGGCACGGACGGCGTTCAGACAGGATATGGGCCGAACAGGATGGTATACGGCTGGTTCGAGGATATGACCGCGGGCGACCGGGAGACGATCGGCGCGTATGCCGTCGACGAGGCGGAGATGGTCGCGTTTGCCCGGAAATGGGACCCTTTCCCGTTTCACATCGATCGCGCAAGCGCCGAGAAATCCATCCATGGCGGGCTGATCGCTTCCGGCGAGTACTCGATGGCGATCAAGCAGTTGCTGATTCACATGAAGGGTGTCCCGCCCGGCGTAATGGCGTCTCTCGGATACGACGAACTGCGCTATCTCCGGCCGGTTCGCGCCGGCGACAGGATCAGCATCTCCGGCCGGTTCGCGCCGGCGACAGGATCAGCCTGACGCTGGAAGTGCTGGAGAAGCGCCCGTCCCGTTCGAAACCGGACCGCGGCATTGTGCGCGTCCGGACGACGCTGAAAAATCAGGACAATACCGACCTTCTGACCTATATCGACAATGTCCTCATAGCCAAAAAGCCACCCGAAGAGACTTCATGACCGATTCTCCGCCCGCTCCGACGGCAGACACCTCCCCGGCGCTCAACGTGGCCGGTCTCCGAAAATCCTATAGGCTGGGCAAGGACAGCATACCGGTGCTGCAGGGCCTGTCGCTGGACGTCCAGCCGGGGGAGATGGTCGCCATCATGGGCCCCAGCGGGTCGGGCAAGACCACCCTGCTGAACTGTATCGCCGCCATCGACAGGCCGGATGACGGCGCGGTGGAAATCGCGGGCGCCCCTATCGATTACCGGTCCGAGCGGGCGCGCACCCTGCTGCGGCGGCGCGACATCGGTATCGTGTTCCAGTTCTTCAACTTTATCCCGACGCTCAGCGTCCGCGAAAACATCGCCCTGCCGCAGCAGATCGCCGGCGGGGCGCGGGCCGAGCGCGAGGCGCGGGTGAGCGACCTGCTGGAACGGGTCGGCCTGAACGCCCACAGCGGTCACCTGCCCCACCAGCTTTCGGGCGGCGAGATGCAGCTGGTCTCCATCGCCCGGGCGCTGGTCCATCGCCTCGCCCTGCTGCTGGCGGACGAACCTACCGGCAACGTGAATCCCGCCATCGGCCGCTCGATCCTGCAGACCCTCCGCGACACCGTGCGCGAAGAGACCACGAGCGTGCTGCTGGTAACCCACAGCCCCGAACATGCGGCCTGGGCCGACCGTATCTGTTTTCTGAAGGAAGGGGTGATCGCGGGCAGCGTCATTCAGTGGGGCGGGCCCGAGAATCTCGCGCCAATCTATGCCGAACTGCAGCGGCTCGGCATCTGACCGATGACGGCGGCGGCAATCAGAATCCCCCTGAATATCGGCCTCGCGTTCCGGCTTGCAGTCCGCAGCCTGAAACACCGCAAGATGATCGCCATCGCGACCCTGCTGGGCGTCGCCATCGGCGTCGGCGTGGTCAATGCGGTGCTGATCGTCGATGCCAATACCGCGCGGGGATACGAGGCGGAAGCGGATATCGAAACGGAGGCCGCCGGGTCGGCGCAGACGGCTCCGACGGCCAAGGCGGCAGACCAGCAGCAGGTCGGCGCCAAAACCTTCTCCATCCGGATCGAACGCGTCCGCAACGGCGAAGTCGAAAAATCCATCGTGCCCACCCAGCGCGGCAGCGCCGGACGCATCCGGGCGACCGACAGCACCCGGGCGCGGCCGGGCGAGGAAGACTACCAGGCGATGCGCCTCGCCGTCCGGATGGCCTCGCTGCTCGCCTTTTTCATCGGCGCGGTCATCGTGTTCTATACAATGCGATACTCGGTCTCGACCCGGGCGCAGGAATTCAGCCTGATGCTGTGTCTGGGCGAGAGCCGCCGGAATGTGGGCGCCTCGCTGATGGCCGAAGCCTCCCTGCTCGGCGCGCTCGGCACGGTAGTCGGGCTGATCGCCGCCTTTCCAGCCGCCGCAGCGCTGCTTGCCGCCGGCGTCTCGACAAACGGGCGGCGCCCCCTGCCCGGCTTTGACATACCGTGGTTCGAGCTGTCGGGCATGGGCCTGATCAGCCTGGCGATTGTCTATCTCGGCGTCGCCAGCCCGCTGCGCGAAATACACCGGCTCAGCATTCCCGATGTTCTGCAGCCGCGCTTTCTGTCCACCGGCGAACGCGACGTGCAGATGGCCCAGCGCGGCTTCGGCTGGCTGATCCCCCCGATGCTCGCCGCCGGCTGGATCGGCATGCGCCCGTTCATGGAAAGCTGGCTGTCGGTTGTTTATTTCTTCCTGTTCGAAGCCGCCTTTGTCGGCCTGCTGGCCGTCGCGACCTTGTGGTGGCTGTCGCCCTTCCTGCGCGGGACCATTCGCGTGTTCGAAACACTTTTCCGCGCGGTGCTGCCGCTGGAAAGCTTCCTGACCGGCCGCCGCATGCGGCTGAACAGCAAGCGGCTGGTTTTTTCAGTCACCGACGTGACGCTGGTCTTCAGCCTGCGGACCGGCCTGCACGACGTCACCCGGGCGCTGAAAGACGAGGTAACGATCTGGGCGTGGCGGGCCATGGGCTCAAGCTCGTATCTGGAACGCCCCGAAGGCCGGGAGGTGGATGAAAACGCGCTTCAGGCCCGGCTCGCAACTTATGGAATTGCGCTGACACGCATGTCCGCCAAGACCGGCGGCGTGTTTCCCGTCCGCCTGATCCGCGGCGACGACGTCAATCCGCTGCTGCGCGCGCAGGGACAACCGACACTGGACCCGGGCAAGGTGATCCTGTCGCGCACTCTGGCGACGCGCTACGACACCCGCCCCGGCGACACCGTCGTCTTTTCGGACGGCACGAAGGACCACCGGTTTCAGGTCATCGGTATATCCGACAGCGTCGGATTTTATCTCGAAAGCGCCCAGTACGTGGACCTTAAATCCTATGCGCTGTTCAGCGACGGCAACCCCATCTTTGCCGACAATCTGGAAAAATCGCTCGGACGCTATGCATCCGCGCGCCCGTTCGGCGGCGTCCGGCCCTACCTGTCGCGGAATCAGGAAGCCGCGCTTTATCCCTGGTACGTCACCGTGAAACGCGGCCGGTACCAGGCCTACTGGCAGAGCCGCGAGATCGACCGGGACTTCCTGATCTTCGATTTCATCCTGTTCGGGACCGTGATCCTGGCCGGTATCGGCGTTGCCAACGCGATGCTGATACAGGTGCGTGCCCGGGACCGGGAATTCGCCGTCCTGAAATCGATCGGCATCAGCCGCGGGCAGGTCGCCCGGATGCTGCTGATCGAGGGCACCATCATCGGCTGCGTCAGCGCGGCGCTCGCCGTCGTCATCGGCAACGGGCTGGGCGCGATCAGCGTGCGGTTTCTCGACCATTTCACCCTGTTCGACTATGCGCTCCGCATATCGCTGCCGGCGACACTTTATATCTCCGCGCTCTGCGTGCTGACCTGCGTGATCGCATCGATCTATCCCGCCTTTATCGCCAACCGGGCATCCTCGGCGGAATCCCTGCACTATGAATAGCGGCGAACATTACAAAAGTTTAATCGGCCAAAGCTTGCGGAAACGCCTCTATGGCCCATACATATCCTGCGAATAACTGCTTCGGAACAACCGGGAATCCAGTAAATCCATGCGCGTTCTGGTCATCGAAGACGACGCCGATGTCGCCGCCTATATCGTGAAGGCGCTGACGGAGGCCGGTCACAACCCTTCCCATGCCGATAACGGCAGGGACGGCCTGGTGATGGCGACGACGGATGATTTCGACGTGCTGGTGGTGGACCGTATGCTGCCCGGACCGGACGGGCTGACGATCATCCGGACGCTGCGGGCATCCGAAGACCAGACACCGGCGCTGATCCTGAGCGCGCTGGGCGATGTCGATGACCGGGTAAAAGGCCTTAAAGCGGGCGGCGACGACTACCTGACCAAGCCCTTCGCCGCGTCCGAACTTCTTGCCCGGCTTGAAGCGCTGACGCGGCGCGCATCCGCGCGGGGCGCACCGGCGGAAACGAAACTGTCGGTCGGCGATCGGGAGATGGACCTGCTGTCCCGCACCGTCAGGCGGGCGGGCACGGTCATCGACCTGCAGCCGCGCGAATTCAGACTGCTCGAATGCCTGATGCGCAATGCCGGCAGCGTCGTGACGCGCACCATGCTGCTGGAAGACGTGTGGGACTATCACTTCGATCCGCAGACCAATGT
>JAYOMI010000091.1:0-14104 GCA_038120765.1 Rhodospirillaceae bacterium | reverse complement strand
GTCCTTGATGTCGAGCCCGCGCGCGCGGACGTCAGCGACCGCTGCGTCTATCTCGGCGATTTCTGCGTCGGTGAGGGCGAATTGCCAGTCCTTGTTTCGTTCCAGGTCTGCGCCGGTCCAGTCGGCCGGGTCTGTGACCGGCTGCATGGGTTCGGCCGGCAGGCGAACGGGGCGGACGGAGGCCGGTTCTGCGGCGAGTGTATCGGATATCTCGTTGGGCATGGTTTCCGGCTCCTCCGTGCGGCTGTTCTCAGCGATTGAGAGAATGCTACCCGGCATTTCCGATCCGCTGCAATGTACCGGTGCGCATGGCAGCGGCGCATGACCGCATGACTGTTTGAAGTGTCCGCACGCCGGAGTTTCACGGCCTCCGGCGTCTTCATGGCCGCCTCAGGCATCGTCCCCCGCTCTCGGGCCGAACACCCGTTCGCGGTCTTCTTCGGAAATCATCCCCATCAGCACCTTGCGATAGCCCTCGACCGCCTCGGCGCCCGCGTTGCGATAGGCGTCGGCGAAACGGCGGCGCTGGGTGTCCGACAGGCGGCGTTCCAGTGCAACGCCCGTCGGCGTCAGCTCCAGCAGGCGCTGGCGGCGGTCCTGGCGGCCTTCATGCTGGACGATGAATTCCTCGCGGACGAGCTGTCCCAGAACCCGCGACAGGCTCTGTTTGGTGATCTTCAGGATTGCGAGGAGTTCCGAGACGGTCATGCGGGGATTGCGGCCGACGAAATGGATCACCCGGTGATGGGCGCGGCCGAAACCGTATTCGGCGAGGATGGCGTCGGGTTCTGCCGTGAAATCGCGATAGGCGAAATACAACAGTTCGATTCCCTGGCGCAAATCCTCTTCCCGGAGAAAGAGCGGATTAATGCCTGATTTTATGTCAGTCATGTTGACATATATGCCTCTGAATGTTACCTGTAGCAAGCTTTAATGGTAACAATATGTCTTAGGGACGATCTGCGGGGTAACAAACGCCATGATGAACTTCGATAATCAGGACGGTAACATCTGGTATAACGGCGCGCTGGTGCCCTGGCGGGACACCAAACTGCACGTCCTGACCCATGGCCTGCATTACGCCAGCTGCGTCTTCGAGGGCGAGCGCGTCTATAACGGCGAAGTCTTCAAGCTGCGCGAGCACACCCAGCGGCTGATCGATTCCGGCAAGGAACTCGGTTTCACGATTCCCTATTCGCTTGAAGAACTGGAACAGGCAACCCGCGATACCGTCGCGTCGCAGGGTTTCGCCGACGCTTATGTGCGTCCGGTTGCCTGGCGCGGCAGCGAGATGATGGGTGTTTCCGCCCAGCAGACCAAGATCAACGTCGCCATCGCCGTCTGGGAATGGCCGTCCTATTTCTCGCCGGAAGCGCGCATGCGCGGTATCCGTCTGACGACGTCGAAATGGCGCCGTCCGGCGCCCGATACCGCCCCGGTCCATGCCAAGGCCGCCGGTCTCTACATGATCTGCACGCTCAGCAAGCACGCCGCCGAGGCGGAGGGCTATGACGATGCGCTGATGCTCGATTATCGCGGCCGGATCGCGGAATCCACCGGTGCGAATATCTTCCTGATCCAGGACGGCAAGATTCATACGCCGACGCCGGACTGTTTCCTGAACGGGATCACCCGGCAAACCGTCATCGGTCTTGCGAAGAAGCACGGCTATGAAGTCATCGAACGCGCGATCATGCCCGAAGAGCTTGCCGACACGTCGGAAATTTTCGTCACCGGTACGGCGGCGGAAGTGACGCCGGTGGGCGAGATCGACGACTACAAGTTCGAAGTCGGCAAGATCACGCGCACTCTGCTTGAAGACTACGATGCGCTGGTTCGCGGCGCGAAGGCGGAAGCCGCCTGAACGGTAAAATGTTGCGCCCCCGGTCTTGTACCGGGGTGACAATTTTTTCGATGTCGCTCACGTGCAGCTTTCCAGAGGACCTTCGGTAAACTCAGGCGTCCGTCACCCGCACCCACTTGTCGGCGGCGACGGTATCTTCCGCGCGTGATTCGACCCATTTCGCCCCGGATTCGCGGTCTTCGAGTTTCCAGAACGGGGCCTTGGTCTTGAGCCAGTCGATCAGGAACTGACAGCTTTCGAGGGATGCCTCGCGATGCGCCGACGCGGTCGCGACGAGGACGATCCGGTCGCCGGGATTCAGCGGGCCGTAGCGGTGAATGATCAGCACGTCCTGCAGGTCCCAACGCTCGCGCGCCTCGTCTTCGAGCCGGGAAAGCTGTTTTTCCGTCATGCCGGGATAATGCTCCAGCGTCATGGAGCTGATTTTCTCGTCGCCGGCGTAATCCCTGACCAGCCCGACAAAGCTGGCGAGCCCGCCGATTTCGGTCTTGCCCGCCGTCATGCGGCTGATTTCCGCGCCGATATCGAAATCCTCGGTCTGTACCCGGATCATCGCGCTCAGCCTCCGGTCATGGGCGGGAAGACGGCAACCTCGTCGCCGTCGGCGATCGCTGCATCCAGCGGCGCGATCTCCTGGTTGACGGCGACGCGCAGCGCGGTCGAATCCTCGAAGGCTTCGGCATAGCCGCCGCCCCGGCCTTTGAGCCAGTCGATCAGCGCCGCCACGTTCGTCACCTCGGACGGCGGCGAGAGTTCTTCCCTGCCGATGCCGATGCGGGCTTTGACCCAGCCGAAATAAAGTACCTGCATTATCCGATCTCACTGAAGGGCAGAAAATCCACCATGGTTCCAGCCTCGAAGCTAGTCAATTCCTCGGGAAGTTCAACCAGCCCGTCGGATTCTACCATGGATGTCAGGATGCCGGCGCCGTCGCGGGGAAATTTCCGGGCGACCGGCGCGCCGTCCGCATCGCGATCGAGCCGCACGCGCAGCCATTCGCGCCGCCCGAGCTTCTTGTTCACCAGAAACCCGGCGCGCACCCGGTACATCGCCGGCTCGGTCACGCTGCTGCCGCCGAGACGCAGGATCGCCGGGCGGGCAAAGCGCATGAAGGTAACGAGCACGGCAACGGGGTTTCCCGGCAGGCCGATAAACGGCACCTTGCCGATCTGGCCGAGCGCCAGCGGGCGTCCCGGCCGGATGGCGAGACGCCAGAAATGCATTTTGCCCAGCGCATCCACCGCGGCGCGGACGTGGTCTTCCTCGCCCGTGGAGACCCCGCCCGATGTCATGATCAGGTCATGGTCGTCCGCGGCGACCGAGAGCGTATCGCGGATCACGTCATAGGAATCGGGGAGAATGCCGAGATCGTCCACGATGCAGCCCAGCCTTTCCAGCGCGGCGGCGACGGAATAGCGGTTGGCGTCGTAAATGCAGCCGGGCGGCAGGTCGTCGCCGGCGTCCCGAACCTCGTCGCCCGTCGAAAACAGGGCGACGCGCACCGGTTTGTAAACCGGCAGGCTCTCGATACCGATCGAGGCGGCAAGACCGATTTCCTGCGGGCGGAGTTTCGTGCCGGCCTTCAGGATAATGTCGCCGACGGCGATGTCCTCGCCGGCGAAACGCCGGTTGGCGCCCTGTTTGATGCCGGGCGGAATGACGACATGGCCGTCTTCCTCGCGGCAGTCTTCCTGCATCAGGACCGTGTCGCCGCCGGCCGGCATCGCCGCGCCGGTAAAGATGCGCATTGCCTCGCCCGGGCCGACCGGCCGCGTTGCGACGTCGCCCGCCGCAATGCGCCCCGCGAGTGCCAGCCGTGTTTCTTCGCCCGCGGCCAGGTCTTCGAAGCGCACCGCGTAGCCGTCTACCGCCGCGTTGTCATGGGGCGGCACGGCGCGCGCCGAGGTAATGTCTTCCGCCAGGATGCGCCCGCCGGCATCGCGCAGCGCGCATCTCTCCCGGTCGACCACGATCTGCAGCCGTGCGGTCAGCAATGCCAGCGCTTCGTCGGTGCGCATCAGTTCGCCACCGAAGGCAAAGCAGTCGTCGGACAGCTGCGCCATGTCAGACGGCCTCGTCCATACGACCGGCAAGTCCGGAATGACCGATCAGGAAATCCGCGATTGCCGCGGTGTCGTTGAGGTCGAGCACGGCGATATCGGGCCGCGGCGGCCCATCTGCGAGCGCGTCGTCGGCAGCAACGGCGACGATGGACGGGTTCGTCGCGCAGATCAGGTCGCTGCCCGTCGCCGGGCGATGAACCTCTATCTTGGTATGGGCCTCGTTCTTGAAGCCCTCGACGAGAACGATATCGACGGGGGACAGCCGCGCGAGCAGGTCGTCGAGTGCGGGCTCCGCCTCGCCGCGGTTCTCGTGCATGATCGCCCAGCGCTTCGCCGACGAGACGATGACTTCTGCCGCTCCTGCGGCGCGGTGCTCGAACGAATCCTTGCCCGGCGTGTCGATGTCGAACGCATGGTGGGCGTGCTTGACGGTCGCGACCCGGTAGCCGCGAGCGGCAAGCTCGGGGATCAGCCGGACGATCAGCGCGGTCTTGCCGCTGCCGCTCCATCCGGTGATGCCGATCACGGCGGGCGGCCGGCGCGGGGACGTGGCGGCGGGAGACGTCATGATCCTGCCGCCGATGGCGGGTCCATATGGCGCAGCCCCGCCCGCAGGTAGTCGTAGCCGGTGATAATCGTGATGATCGCGGCGATCCACAGTCCCGCCTCGCCGATGAATCGCACCGGCACGATTTCGGGAATCGCGGGATGCGCCGCGTTGCCGACGATCAGGACCCCGATGGCGACCATCTGTATCGTCGTCTTCCATTTGGCGAGCCGGCTGACCGGCAGGCCGATCGACAGGCCCGCCAGGTATTCGCGCAGGCCCGAGACCATGATTTCCCGGCACAGGATGATCACCGCCGGGATGATCACGAGGTCGGAAATCTGCCCGAACCCGACCATCATCAGCAGGGCGGATGCGACCAGCAGCTTGTCGGCGACAGGATCGAGAAAGCTGCCGAAAGCCGAGAGCTGGCCGCGGCGGCGCGCGATATAGCCGTCGAAGAAATCGGTAATCGCGGCGAGCGCGAACACCCCGCAGGCAATCCATTGGCCCGTGGCGCTTTCGAGAAAGAACAGCGCAACGAATACCGGGATCATGGCGACACGCGACAGTGTCAGGATATTGGGCAGTGTCAGGTGCATATCGCTCCGTTTCGGTCAGACGATTCCGGCGGCTCCGGCAGCTCCGGCGAGCGCCGGAATCCGGTCTGCCCCGGCTGGGTCGCGACGCCGATCCTCGACCTCAACGTGCGCCAGCCCGAAATGGTTCAGAAGGGCGCGTTTGCGCTTTGCGCCGATACCCGGCACCTCGTCGATCGCCGACTTGCTGATCTGGCCCGATCGCCGGTTGCGGTGGCCGCCGATGGCGAAACGGTGGGCCTCGTCGCGCAGCCGCTGCATGAAATACAGGACCGGGTCCTGCAGCGGCAGCGAAAACGGCGCGCGTCCCGGCACGTGGAACCGCTCGCGCCCCGCGTTGCGGTCCGGCCCCTTGGCTATGGCGACCAGCGGCTGATCCGCGATGCCGAGCTCGTCCAGCACCTCCATGACCACCGAGAGCTGACCGGGCCCGCCGTCGATCAGCACCAGGTCGGGCCATGTGCCTTTTTCGCGGTCCGGGTCTTCCTTCAGGGCGCGGGCGAATCGCCGCGTCAGTACTTCGCGCATCATCGCGTAATCGTCGCCCGGCTCGATATCGGGGTTTTTGATGTTGAATTTCCGGTAGGCGCTTTTCTCGAACCCGTCCTCGCCCGATACGATCATGGCGCCGAGCGCATGGGAGCCCGAAATATGGCTGTTGTCGTATACCTCGATCCGCTTCGGCGGCGCGTCGAGATCGAACAGGGCGGCGACGCCCTCCAGAAGTTTGCGCTGTGTCGCACTTTCCGACAGCCGCCGGGCTAGCGCATCCGCCGCATTGCGCGCGGCACTGTCTAACAGGCTCTTGCGGCTGCCGCGCTGGGGCTTCGAGATCTCGACCTTGCGGTCGGCCCGGATCGACAACGCCTGACGGACCAGTTCCTGGTTGGGCAGGGCATGGCTAACCAGCAGAAGTTTCGGCGGTTTCTTGTCCGAATAGAATTGCCCGATAAACGCTTCGAGCACCTCGTCGGCGGCGATGGAGCGGGCATGGTTGGGGAAAAACGTGCGCGTGCCGTAATTCTGTCCGGTGCGGTAAAAGAAAACCTGGACACAGGTCGCGCCGCCATCCTGATGGGCGGCGATGATATCGGCCTCGCCGATGCTGCCCACATGGATGTCCTGATGGGCCTGTATCTGGGTGAGGGCGCGGATCCGGTCGCGGTGGATGGCGGCGGCTTCGTAGTCGAGCGCCTCGCTGGCTTCTTCCATCTTGCGTGACATCGATTCCTGAACGTCGCGGCTGCGTCCCCGCATGAAAGCCTTCGCCTGATCGACGATCTCGGCATAGTCTTCCTGCGAGATCAGGTCGACGCAGGGCGCCGTGCAGCGCTTGATCTGGTACTGCAGGCAGGGCCGTGTCCGGCCGTTGAACACGCTGTCCGAACAGCTGCGCAGCGGAAAAACCTTCTGGAGCGTGTTGAGGGTGCGGTTGACCGCCCCGGCGGAGGCGAAGGGGCCGAAATACTCGCCGCCCTTGTTGCGGGCGCCGCGATGCTTGATCAGCTGGACCCACTCCGTGTCGGTACGCAGCAGGATATAGGGGTAGGATTTGTCGTCGCGCAGCAGAATATTGTAGCGCGGCTTCAGCTGCTTGATCAGGTTGCTCTCGAGCAGCAGCGCTTCGACTTCGGTATGGGTGCTGACGATCTCGAGATCGGCGGTCTGGGCTACCATAAGGCGGATGCGCTCCGGCTGGCCGTGCCCGCGGGCATAGGACGTCACCCGGTTGCGCAGGTTTTTCGCCTTGCCGACATAAAGCGGTTTTCCCGCACCGTCCGTCATCCGGTAGACACCGGGCCCGGTCGGGAGGGTCTTGAGGCGCGACGCGATCAGCGCGGCACCTTTCAGTGCTTCGCGATCGTCCGTCGGGGCGCTCTTTATATCGTCGGCCATTTCAGATGCATCTTTGTCGGGACCCGCACAGGATAGTACGGCACGGTTGGGCCGGATATTCCCGTTACCGATTCGAAAGCGCTGCTTATCCACTGATTCTGTGGATAAGCCTGTCTATAAAGACAACATATTAAGCCCCGACCCAATTGACAAATCTTGTGGATGTGCTCAGGGCGTAATGGCAGCGATCTCATAAGTTATTGTAAAATATGATATATTTCTGTTATCAATAGTAATTCGCATGAATATAAGATTAATTATTTATGAATAAAATATTAACCCGAATGATCGTCGTTTCTTGTGCACAAACATCCCGGTTCCTTGTCCGGTTCCAGCTGTCCTGATCCCGATTAGCGAGGGGTATACTGGTCAGACAGTCAGTTCGAGCGTTCTATTTCAACGCCGACGCTGGCCGCGTCCGCGAATACATCGAGTTTCTCGACGCGGACTTTGGCAATTTTCACATCCGGTTCCGCCAGGCACATTTCGGCAATGCGCTCCGCCAGGGTTTCGACCAGGTTTACGTGTCCCGCGGTGGCGAGGTTCCGCACCTTGATAATCACTTCTTCGTAGCACAGTACGTTGGACAGTTTGTCGTCGATGGGTGCCGGCGCTTCGGACACCGTGAGGTCTAGATTGATCCGCACCCGCTGGGCGCCATCGCGTTCATGGCGGTACACGCCGATAAGGCAGTAGAGGACCAGGTCGTTGACGAAGACACGGCGGGTCGGGCGCGACGATGCAGGCGCATCCGGCGCGTGCAGCATGTCCAGGGGGCGGGCTTTCACAGGGTCGGCCGTCATATCATCGCCTTTTCGTCGTTTCGGACCGGAAGGGGTTCCGGCCGCGTC
Source organism: Rhodospirillaceae bacterium (assembly GCA_038120765.1). Taxonomy (GTDB): domain Bacteria; phylum Pseudomonadota; class Alphaproteobacteria; order MPNO01; family UBA830; genus CAXBCP01. The sequence goes on along the minus strand of JAYOMI010000091.1, from coordinate 6,284 downwards.
GTTGTCATTCGGTTACCGGCGGTGCGCCGGGTTCCGGGAATTCCCATCCGAGGTGCTGCCCGCCGTCCAGCGCGATCATCTGGCCGGTCAAAGAAGACGCGGAAAGAATGTAGCGGACGCCATCGGCGATCTCCCCGGCACCGGCACCATGGCCCAGCGGGACGCGCGCGGCCTGCCTGTCGAACTGCTCCTGGCTCTGGCGCGGGCTCGGCAGGGTCGGGCCGGGCCCGATGGCGTTCACACGGACACGCGGCGCCAGCGCCAGCGCGAGGTTCTGCGTCATCGCCCACATGCCGGCCTTGCTGATGGTATAGGACAGGAATCCGGGCGGTATATTGACCACCCGCTGATCGGCGATATTGACGATATTTCCCGTCTCGCCGTCGGGTAGGCCCGCCGCAAGTGCCTGGGCCAGCCGGATAGGTGCCCACAGGTTGACGTTCATGTGGGTGTCCCACGAGTCGCGGGAAAGCGTCTCCAGGCTGTCATGTTCGAAGACCGAGGCATTGTTGACGAGGCATGTGATCGGCCCGGCGGCGGAGACCGCTTCTGCGGTCAGGCGGTCGATATCGGAATCGTCGTCAAGGTCGGCGGCGACCACATATGCGCTTCTTCCGGCCCCGGTAAGGTCCCTGCACAACGCATCCGCCTCCGCCGCGGAGCTGCGGTGATGAATCCCGACGGTCCAGCCGTCCTCCGCGAGCGCGATCGCGATTGCGCGGCCAATGCGTTTCGCCGCACCGGTGACCAGCGCGTGTCCTTTTGATGTTCCGGTCATGTCATGAAGATGCGGTATGTCGCCCATCCGTTCAAGGCGTTGCCGACGGGATTCTGCGACCCCGGGACTTCCGGACGCCGAACCGGCACTATTTCGACATGCCGCTCATACCGACGAACTGGCTGGCGATGAAGCAGACGTACAGGATCAGCAGGATCGTCCCTTCCGGGCAGCTGATCCGCCGGCCGGTGAGCATGAAGGGAATTATTATTGCGGTTGCCCCCAGCAGGACCCACAGATCGAAACCGATGATGCCGTCGGAAAACGGCAGCGGTGCGAAAAGCGCGGTGACGCCGGTGATGCCGAACAGGTTGAACAGGTTGCTGCCGAGCACGTTCCCGACACAGACATCGGAATGCCCCCGATAGGCGGCGACCATTGACGTCGCAAGCTCCGGCAGGGATGTCCCGAGGGCGACCACGGTCAGGCCGATGACCTCTTCGGGAACGCCGAATTCGGTCGCGAGGGTCGTCGCCCCGGTGACCAGCCATTCGGCCCCTACCACAACGGCGATCAGGCCGCCGATGATGAGGGCCGCGATGGCAACGGTACGCAATGGAAGATCGCCGATCTCGGCGGCTTCTTCGCGGTGCAGGGCCGCAGCTTCGTCGTTGCTCTTGTTATCGTGCCAGACGGTGAAACCGATATAAGCCATCAACGCGACCAGCATCAGCACGCCCTGCCAGAAGACAATCTGGCCGGACATGCCCAAAGCGACATAGACAAGGGTCGCTGCAGACATGCCGAGAAGGTCGCGCTTCACCGCGCCCGGATGCACGGCAATCGGCGCAATTATGGCGGCAACGCCGAGGATCAGCAGGATATTGGCGATATTGCTGCCGACCACGTTGCCGACGGCAAGGCCCGGGGCTCCCACCAGGGCGGCGTTCACACTGACGACCATCTCCGGCAGGGAGGTCCCGAACCCGACAACCGTCAGCCCGACGATCAGCGGCGAGACGCCCAGCCGCGTCGCCATTGCCACGGAGCCGCGCACGACGAACTCGCCGCCAAGAAGCAGGAGGGCAAAACCGGCAGTGATCAGGATGTAGGTCATTCAGCGGGATATAATGCGCAGATAATTCAAAGGGCGACGGTTTACAGAAAGGCTTGGTAACACGGTACCGAACGGACCATCAATCACGACCGTCTGCCCGGAAACAATGCGAATAGAACACATATGGGCACAACATGGTTAATTTTCCATAGACCCTGCAACCAGACACTGTAATTTCCCGGTATGACGAGAATTAAGCCGACGCCCACGGGGGCAATCGCCCATGCATGATGCCTCCTTCCTGAGCGAAACGCTTATCTTCCTGATCGCGGCAGTGGTGGTCGCGCCTGTTTTCCAGCGCCTGAGATCCAGCCTGGTGCTGGGATATCTGGTGGCCGGGGTGATGATCGGTCCCGGCATACTCGGCCTGATTTCGGGCTCCAAGCAGGTTCACAATATCGCCGAACTGGGCGTCGTGTTCCTGCTGTTCACGATCGGCCTCGAACTGAGCGTCGACCGGCTCAAAGTAATCCGGAACCAGATATTCGGTGTCGGCACCGCGCAGGTCGTCGTCACCTCGGTCGTTATCGCGTCCATTGCCTGGTCGGTCGGGTTCACGCTGCCGACCGCGGTGATCATCGGCGGCGGTCTTGCGCTGTCATCGACCGCCGTGGTCCTGCAGCTGCTGTCGGAGCGCGGCGAACTGGCATCGCGCCGCGGCCGCCTGACCTTCGCGATCCTGCTCCTGCAGGACCTCGCCGTGGTGCCGCTGCTCGCCCTCGTGCCGGCCTTTGCCGGATCAGCGGCGTTTCCATCGCGATGAGCCTGAACACGGCGATGGTGCTCAGTCAGGCAGGGGAATTCGGTTTCGTGCCGTTTGCCCTGGCCGGCGGGTTCGGCCTGCTGGAAGCGCGGGAAGCGACTATCCTGGGCGCCGTTATCGCGCTCAGCATGGCGTTGACCCCGGGGCTTGCCTGGCTCGGCAACCGGCTGAACAAGCGGCTGGAAGCGCAGTTCGCCGAAAGGCAGGAAGACATGCGGGCCGAAAGCGCTGATCTCAAAGATCATGTGATCATCGCCGGGTTCGGCCGGGTCGGCCAGTCGGTGGTGAAAATCCTGACCGCGGCGGGCATTCCCTACGCCGCGGTGGAATTCGAACCGCCCCGCGTCGCCGAAGCGCGGGCACAGGGCCTGTCGGTCCATTACGGCGATGCCAGCCGGGTCGACGTGCTCGAGGCGCTCGGCGCAGACCGCGCCCGCGCGGCCGTGATCATCCTCGATAACGCGACGGCCGCGGAACGCGTGGTCAACCTGCTGCACCAGCGGTTCCCGAAGCTGACCATCTACGTGCGCGCCCGCGACAACGCCCATAAACGCCGCCTGAGCAGGGCCGGCGCCAGCGGCATCGTCCACGAAACCTACGAACTCAGCCTGCATCTCGGCGAATCCGTCCTGCGCGGTTTCGGCACGCCGGACGACCGGATTCGCGAAATCATCCGGGATCACCGCGCCGACGATTACGCGCTGCTGTCCGACGTTCTCCTGCCGGTGATGACGCCGAAGGACGGAGAGGAAAGGGGCAGAGAGAAGTAGAATCAAATACTTATGCCCCCGGCCTGCCCCGGGGTTCATGGGTCGGCACGGGGAAAAGCGACATGGAAGAAAAATTCTTCGTCTACATTCTCGCAAGTGAAAAACTCGGCACTCTATATATCGGATATACCTCCGACCCGGCCCGCCGCGTCTATGAGCACCGGGAGGGCGCAATCCCCGGATTTACGAAAAAGTACGACGTCAAGCGCCTGGTGTATTTCGAAGCCTTCGACGATCCGCGTCTCGCACAACAGCGCGAAAGATCGCTTAAAAAGTGGCCGCGCGACTGGAAGATCAATCTGATCGAGCGCGACAACCCGGATTGGGCCGATTTGTATGACGGTTTGAACAACTGAAGGGAGGCAGGTTTCTCACACAGGCTGGCGCCCGGTTGCCGGAATGGACCCCCGCCACAAGGGCGGGGGAGTAAATCTTTGGATATGCGGTCCCCTCCCAATCTATTCCCCCGGGCTTGTCCCGGGGGTCCATGTCGGCAGGCGACGGGTGGTTGATCAGAGCCGTCCTAGCGCTTGCGCGCCTTGCCGGTCTTGTTCGTTTTCCCCGGTTTCCGGTTGCGCCCGGTGCGCTTGGCGGAATCGATGCGGGCCTGGAGCCGTCTCGGCCCCGACGGCACGCCGATTTCCATGTGTTCCAGCCGGTGCAGTTCGTCGCGCAGGCGGGCCGCTTCCTCGAATTCCAGGTTCGCGGCGGCTTCGCGCATGCGCTCGTCCAGGTCTTTCAGGTAGGCCTTCAGGTTGTGGCCGACGAGGTGCGGGTTTTCGTCGTCGCCGGTCTCGACCGTGAACGAATCCTGCGAATACACGCTTTCCAGGATATCGCCGATATCCTTGCGCACGCTTTCCGGCGTGATGCCGTTGGCGATGTTAAAGGCCTGCTGTTTTTCGCGCCGCCGGTTGGTTTCGGCCAGCGCGTATTGCAGGGAATCGGTCATCTTGTCGGCATACAGGATCACACGGCCGTCAACATTGCGGGCCGCCCGGCCGATGGTCTGCACCAGCGATGTTCTGGACCGCAGGAAGCCTTCCTTGTCGGCGTCGAGGATGGCGACCAGCGCGCATTCGGGGATATCGAGACCCTCGCGCAGCAGGTTGATGCCGATCAGCACGTCGAACGCGCCGAGCCGCAGGTCGCGGATGATCTCGATGCGTTCCAGCGTGTCGATATCCGAATGCAGGTAGCGCACGCGGATGCCGGCCTCCTGCATGTATTCTGTAAGGTCCTCCGCCATGCGCTTGGTCAGCGTGGTCACCAGCACGCGCTGGTTCTTCGCCGCGCAGTCGCGGGCCTCGTTCAGCAGGTCGTCGACCTGGTTGGCGACCGGCCGGATGATGCAGACCGGATCGATCAGCCCGGTCGGGCGGATGATCTGTTCGACAAACACGCCGCCGGTGCGCTCCATCTCCCACGGGCCGGGGGTCGCCGATACATGCACCGTCTGCGGGCGCATGGCCTCCCATTCCTCGAATTTTAGGGGGCGGTTATCGATGCAGGACGGCAGGCGGAAGCCGAACTCGGCAAGTGTGGATTTGCGGTTGAAGTCGCCTTTGAACATGCCGCCGATCTGCGGGATGGTCACGTGGGATTCATCGACGATCAGCAATGCGTCATCGGGGATGTATTCGAACAGGGTCGGCGGCGGCTCGCCCGCGCCGCGCCCGGTGAGATAGCGCGAATAGTTCTCGATGCCCGAACAATGGCCGGTGGTTTCCAGCATCTCGATGTCGAACATGGCGCGCTGTTCCAGGCGCTGGGCCTCCAGCAGCTTGTTGTTCGCCTCGAACCAGGCGAGGCGCTCTTTCAGTTCCGCCTTTATCTGGCCGATCGCCTGCTGCACGGTCGGGCGCGGCGTGACGTAGTGCGAATTCGCGTAGACCGTCACCGTTTCCAGCGCCGCGGTGCGCTCGCCGGTCAGCGGGTCGAATTCGTGGATTTCCTCGATCTCGTCGCCGAAGAAGGACAGCCGCCAGGCGCGGTCCTCGTAATGGGCGGGGAAAATTTCGACCGAGTCGCCACGCACCCGGAACGTCCCGCGGATAAAGTTCTGGTCGTTGCGGCGGTATTGCAGGGCGACGAATTTCTGCAACAGGTCCGATATTTCGGTGTTCTGGCCGACTTTGAGCGGGATCGTCATCGACTGGTAGGATTCAAGGCTGCCGATGCCGTAGATGCAGGACACACTGGCGACCAGGATCACGTCGCGGCGCTCCATCAGCGCGCGGGTGGCGGCATGGCGCATCCGGTCGATCTGTTCGTTGATCGATGCGTCCTTCTCGATGAACGTGTCGGAGCGCGCGACATAGGCTTCCGGCTGGTAATAATCGTAATAGGACACGAAATATTCGACCGCGTTATGCGGAAAGAACGATTTCATCTCGCCGTAAAGCTGCGCCGCCAGGGTCTTGTTCGGCGCCAGCACCAGCGTCGGGCGGCCCAGTTCCTGAATGACATGGGCCATCGTGAAGGTCTTGCCCGACCCGGTGACGCCCAGCAGCACCTGGTCCTTCTCGTTCGCCCGTATCCCTTCCAGCAGCTCCGCGATGGCCTGCGGCTGGTCGCCCGCGGGCGTGTAATCCGACACGATCCGGAACGGAATGCTGTCATCCGGCGTCGGCAGGCGCGGGCGGTCGGTGAGAACGGTGTTCATGCGACCAATATGGCGCGGTCGGGGGCGGAATTCCAGTTGGGGTTGGTGTTTCTCCTTCGCCGCCGCGATTTACTGCCGAAGAAACCTGTCATCCCGGCCTTGTGCCGGGACCCGGTCTTTCGCCTGAGACCGGCGCCCGCGCGTCTGGACCCCGGCACGGGGCCGGGGTGACACTGGTTGCAGGGCGCCGATCCGGCGCGATCAAGTCACGACGAATGCTCACCCCGCCACCGGCACAGCATGCACCAGAT
>JAYOMI010000090.1:6518-14117 GCA_038120765.1 Rhodospirillaceae bacterium | reverse complement strand
GCGCAATCTCAGCCCTGCCGGCGATCTGCGTGAAGCGGCAGCCAACCTGTTCGCAATGATGCGGGAACTGGATGCTTCCGAAAACGCGATTGCCGTGATGCAGATACCGGACCAGGGGATCGGCTGGGCCATCAACGACCGGCTGCGGCGTGCGGCCGCTCCGCGAAATGCTTCCTGATCCCGCCCCGGGGTTAGCGCTTGACCTCTCGGTCGGAAAACCGCACATGATTTATGCGCGATCCAGGAATTCAGGATAACAACCCCATGAACGCCACAGTCCTTCGCCAGATCGACCAGTCCATCCTCGACCGGATTCACGCCGTGGTCGGCGATGCCGGTGTGATTACCGACGAGAACGACAAATCGCCGTTTCTGCACGACGAGCGCGGCTATTATACGGGGCGTTCTCCCATGATCGTCCGCCCGGCATCGACCGAAGAAGTATCCGAGGTCGTGCGTATCTGCCATGAAACACGCACACCGATTGTGCCCCAGGGCGGCAATACCGGCCTGTGCGGCGGGGCAACGCCCTATGAGCACGGCGGCGAGGTCGTAATGTCCCTGACCCGCATGAACAAGGTGCGGGAGCTGGATGCCCTGAATTACGCGATCACGGTAGAGGCGGGTGTGATCCTCGCCGATGTTCAGAAATTCGCAGAAGAAGCCGACCGCTACTTCCCGCTCAGCCTCGGCGGCGAAGGCACGGCACGGATCGGCGGCAACCTGTCGACCAATGCCGGCGGTACCGGTGTGCTGAGATACGGCCCGGCGCGGGACCTGTGCCTCGGACTAGAAGCCGTGCTGCCCGATGGCCGTATCTGGAGCGGCCTGACGGGACTTCGCAAGGACAACACGGGCTACGATCTGAAACACCTGTTTATCGGGGCGGAAGGCACGCTTGGCATCATCACGGCGGCCTGCCTGAAACTGTTTCCGCGGCCGGCAGATATCCAGACATCATTCGTCGCCGTACGCGACCAACACGCCGCGGTGGAACTGCTCGCGCGGGCACGGCGGATCACGGATGACCGGGTGATCACGTTCGAATACATGCCGCGTGAGGCGATCGAATTTTCCCTGAAGCATATCGCCGATACACGCGATCCGATGCAGACCGAATACCGCCACTACGTGATGATGGAGCTGGCGGCGGGGGAAGGCTCGGCGGCAGGCCTGCGCGAAATGATGGAAAAGGTGCTTGGCGAAAGCATGGAAGACGGCGTCGTTCTGGATGCTGTCATTGCCGAAAGCGGCAAGCAGGCTGCCGATTTCTGGCGCATTCGCGAGACGATCCCGGAAGCCCAGAAGTTCGAGGGCGCGAGTTCCAAACACGATATCTCGGTGCCGGTATCCAAAGTCGCAGATTTCCTGGTCGACGGAATCGCCGACATGAAAAGACTGGTCCCCGGCATTCGCCCCTGCGCGTTCGGACATGTCGGCGACGGGAACGTGCATTTCAATCTGTCCCGGCCCATCGATATGTCGGATGAGACCTTTCGCGCCCTGGAGCCCGAAATTCACAAGGCGGTGTACGACCGCACCGTCGCCATGGGCGGATCGATCAGCGCGGAACACGGTATCGGCCGGCTGCGGCGGGGCGAGCTTGAAACATATAAATCCCCGGTGGCCATGGATGTCATGCGCGCAATCAAGGCGACGCTGGACCCTTACGGGATCATGAATCCCGGCAAAGTACTCTAGGAGATCCGAGATGGCTGAATACACAGCACCGCTGCGCGATATGAAATTCGTGATCGAGGAACTTGTCGGACTTGAAGATATCACCACCCTCCCCGGCTACGAGCATGCAACGCCGGACGTCATTCACGCCATTCTCGAAGAGGCAAACAAGATGGCGCGCGACGTACTGTCGCCGATCAACCGTACCGGCGATATGGAGGGCTCCCGGCTGGAAAACGGGGTTGTCATCACGCCGAAGGGTTTCAAGGAAGCCTATCAGGCATATGTGGAAGGCGGCTGGAACGGGCTGCAGTTCGATGAAGACATCGGCGGTCAGGGGCTGCCGATGCTGGTCGCCACGCCTGTCTTCGAAATGTGGGATTCAGCGAATCTCGCCTTCATGCTGGCGCCGGTCCTCACGATCGCCGCGGTGGAATGTCTGGAGAAATTCGGCAGCAAGCAGCAGAAGGAGAAATGGCTGCCAAAACTGGTGACCGGAGAATGGACCGGCACCATGGGCCTTACCGAACCCAATGCAGGATCAGATGTCGGTGCGCTGCGAACCCGCGCCACCCCCGAAAACGGCCACTACCTGATCAGCGGACAGAAAATCTTCACAACCTGGGGCGAACACGACTGTGCCGACAACATCGTCCATATGGTGCTGGCACGCACCCCCGATTCACCCGAAGGCACCCGCGGCATCTCCCTTTTCATCGTACCGAAATTTCTCGTCAACGACGACGGATCGCTGGGCGAGCGAAACGATCTTCGGGCCGTGTCGCTTGAGAACAAGCTCGGCATCCACGCGAGCCCCACCTGCGTGATGCAGTTCGGCGAGAACGACGGCGCGATCGGATATCTTGTGGGCGAAGAATGCCGCGGCATGGAATATATGTTCGCCATGATGAATTCCGCCCGGCTCGCTGTCGGGCGTGAAGGCGTCGGGATCAGCGAACGCGCCTATCAGCAGGCGGCAGATTACGCCCGTGAACGCGTGCAGGGAAAGGACATATCGAACCCTGTGCTCAGTTCGGTCCCGATCATTCATCACCCTGACGTCCGGCGGAACCTGCTTACCATGCGCGCGCTGACCGAGGCGACGCGTGCACTGGCATACTACGTCGCTGCCCGGCAGGACGTTCTCAAAAAACACCCCGACAGCGATGTGAGGGCGGCTGCCAAGGCGCGTATCGACCTTCTGGTGCCGATCGTCAAAGCATGGTCGACCGATTGCGGTATCGAGATCGCCTCGCTCGGGATCCAGATTCACGGAGGAGCCGGCTATATCGAGGAAACAGGCGCCGCTCAGTATTACCGCGACGGTCGGATCACCCCCATTTATGAAGGAACCAACGGCATCCAGGCGCTCGATCTCGTGGGCCGGAAGATCCTGCGCGACCGGGGCGAAGCGCTGCAACAGTTTATCGACGAAATACGCGATACCGAGATCAAGGACCCGATGATCGCCGACGCAATGTGGTCGGCGCTCGACGCACTGAAAATCACCACGGACTGGATGCTGGCCGATCCGGGCGACGACCCCCTTGTCGTTTTGGCGGGGGCGACACCTTACCTCCGCGCGCTTGCCCTCATCACCGGCGGCTGGCTGATGGCCAAATCGGCCAATATCGCTGCATCCGTCGAAGATGACGATGATCGCGAGGATGATGATTTCTACAAGGCCAAATGCGTGACTGCCCGGTTCTATGCGGCCAATCTGCTGCCCCAGGTCGCAGGATATGCGCAGGCGGCAAGGGCAGGTTCCAAGGATATCATGGCGCTTTCCGCCGATGCGTTCTGAGACCTTCGAATCCGCTTGCAAGTGCCGTCCAAAGACGCGATAAGGCGCGACTTTCGTTAAACACATACCGGGTGCGTATGCACCTGCGAGGAGGCCCGATGGATGGAAAAGTCCGCATTGTATACTGAGTCGGTTTCGGCGGCAGCTGCCGACGGCGAAACCCTTACGGAGGTTTCCTCCGGCGCCCGAGAGCACATGCACCCGCAACCCGCCAACGATGTGCGGGATTTTCTCATCCATAAAGACGGTCAGGTCTACGCTGGCGCCCATTTGCTTGTGGACTTCTGGGGCGGCTCGCGGCTGAACGATGCCGATCTCATGGCAAAGGCGCTGCGCGAAGCCGCCGAGGCGTCCGACGCGACGGTACTTCACGTCCACGTTCATGAATTCGGCGGTGAAGGCGGCGTGTCCGGCGTGGCTGTGCTGGCAGAAAGCCATATCAGCGTCCATACCTGGCCAGAGCTCGATTATGCGGCGTTCGACGTGTTCATGTGCGGTCAGTGCCTTCCCGAAAAGGCGGTCGCCGTGCTGAAACGGTATTTTTCCCCGAGCCGCGCCGATATCAGCGAACAAAAACGGGGCCTGGTGGAGTGATCGACGCGACGGAGACATGGTTCTCCGAGACGCTTCATCCCGGTTTCCAGCAACGATTCGAAATTTCAAAGATCCTGTTCCGCTCCCAGACGGAACTGCAGGACCTGGTCATCTTCGAGAATCCCTATTTTGGCCGCATTCTGGCCCTCGACGGCGTCATCCAGACGACTGAAAGGGACGAGCACTGCTACCATGAAATGCTCGCCCATGTGCCGATACTGGCGCATGGCGCGGCACGGGAAGTGCTGATTATCGGCGGCGGCGACGGCGGAGCACTCCGTGACGTGCTCAAACACGAAACCGTAAGTCGGGCGACAATAGTGGAAATCGATCGCAGCGTCGTCGATATGTGCGCCGAATACATGCCGAGCCTGAGCGATGGCGCCTTCGATAATGCCCGCGCAGATATCGTCATCGCCGACGGGGTGAAGTTCGTAAAAGAGACCGATCGACGGTTCGATGTCATTATCATCGACTCGACCGATCCGATCGGCCCTGCCGTCCCGCTGTTTTCGGACGAATTCTATACCGATTGCCGGAACAGCCTCACGGATGACGGGATTGTCGTTTGCCAGTCGGGCGTCGGCTTTGTCCAGCCGGACGAAGCCCGGGAAACCTACCAGCGTCTTAACCGGCTGTTCGACGATGCGGCTTTGTACCTGACACAGGTGCCGACCTATGCCTTTGGATATATGACGCTTGGCTGGGGCGCAAAATCGGACCGCGCCCGGACGACCGATTTCGCTACGTTACAGTCCCGCTTCGATGCGGCAAAAATCGAAACCCGCTATTACACCCCGGGCATTCATGCAGGCTGTTTCAACCTGCCGGCCTATATGGACCTCTGACAGTCGGCGAACCCGTCGGGGCGACGCCGGCATTCAGCGGGCACTGGCCCCGAACACGACAACCCAGTAATGGCTGTAGCGAGGGCGTTTTCCCTCGTCGGATGGCACAGCATACCCCACCCCTGCCTCCAGATAGTCCCTGTTGAGCATATTGTCCCGATGGCCGGGGCTGGTCATCCAAGAATCGACCGTCCTCTCGGGAGACGAGAAGCCTGCTGCAAGGTTCTCCGCAATAACACGCCACGGATAGCCGACGCTGGCGATACGGTCCTGCAGCGCGCGTCCATCCTGCGACTGATGATCGACAAAATCCCTGCGCGCCATGTCCTCGGCATGTTTCTGGGCCGCTTCGCTCAGTTGCCCATTCATCGCAAGCGGGGCGGCACCGTTCATTGCGCGCTGCAGATTGACGTGTTTCAGGACACGCTCGACGATATTGTCGTGAGTCTGGTCGGCAACGGCAGGCGGGGCCGCCGCAAGAAACAGGGCGGCAAGAAACGTCAGAACAAGACGGTCAGGCCGCACCCTCATCCTCGCGGGCAATTTCGACCGCTTGTGCTTCGAGCGCGCGGCGATCGATCTTGTTGGTGCCGCTCAGCGGCAACGCATCAACGAAGAAAATGCGCCGGGGATGGGCGTAAACAGGCCCGTTTTTCAGCGCATACTGCTTGATCTCTTCCTCGTCGATGTCTGCGCCCTCGCGCTTGACGATCCATGCAAAGGGAACGTGCGCCTTCAGCGTATTCGGCGCGGGCACGACAACGGCCTGCATAACGTCTTCATGACGCTCGAGCATGGATTCGACATCGCCGGGATAGATATTTTCGCCGGCACAGACGAACATGTCGTCTGCGCGATCAACAAAGTAATACCAGCCGATTTCGTCCCGCCGCAGAATATCCTCGGTATTCATCCAGCCGTCGTCGGACAGGGCCTTCTTCGTCGCATCGGGCAGGTTGTGATAGCCCTTCATAACGCCGGGGCTCTTGACGTGCAGAACTCCCTGGTTCTCGTCGTCGCCGCCGACAAGCTTGATTTCCACCCCGTCTATGGGGAAACCCACAGACGTGCGCGGGCGCGGAAGACCTTCCGGGTGGGTCCAGGCGAAAAGGATCGGACCGCCCTCGGTAATCCCGTAGTTCAGGTTCAGCTTTGCATGGGGGAACCGTGCCGCCAGATTGTCGAGCAGGTTGTCCGATGCCGGCGCAGACCCCATCGAGCAGTTGCGAACCGATGACAGGTCCGTTTCGGCGAGAAGCGCTTCTTCCTGCAGGATCAGGGCATACATCGTCGGCACGCCTGTCAGCATGGTCAGTTTGTAGCGCTCGATTGCCTTGATGTATTCCTTCGCATCGAAGCGCGAAAACAGCACGATCCGGCCGCCCGCAGACAACGCGGACTTCACCGCGAGCAGCGCATTCTTGTGGTACAGCGGCGCCGATATGACCGAACAGTCATCGGCGCGAATATCGCGGCTTTCGACGATCTTGCCGATCATCCAGACCTGTCCGTGATGATCCAGTAATACGCCCTTGGGCTTTCCGGTCGAGCCCGACGTGTAGGGCTGTTCCGCGATATCGTCGCCGCCGGCAAAGAAAGACGGAAACGGCTCGTCGGAGTGGATCACAAAATCACGGTATGCATCGCTGCTGCCGTGTCCCGCGCCATCGCCCGCGAGTTCCGCTGCACTCGGGAAGGTCAGGGTCCGAACGCCGTCGGGCACCCGCTCCGCCTGGTTCGGATCGGCGAACACTGCCTTCATCTCGGCGTCCCGCACGATGTACTGTACGGTCTCGTCGGGCAGTTTGACGTTGATCATCACCGGTACGCACCCGGCACGCATCGCCCCGAACAGGACTTCGAGAAACTCGACCCTGTTCAGCGCGAGGATGCCGATCCGGTCGCCGGGTTCCATCCCGGCGACCAGCAAACCGTTCGCGACCGCATCGCACGCGGCGTTGAAGTCGCGGAAGGAAAATTCCCGCGGATTGGCCCTGTCGTAAAGATCGATGACAGCGACCTCGTCCGAATTCGCGTGGGCGATGAAGACGTCGCCGAGATTTCCAGACTCCGATGGGTTCATTTCCGACGTCCTGTCAGGGCGTGATGACGATCTTGCCGATAACTTCGCGATCGCGAAGCTGTCGGACGCCTTCAGCCGTCTGTTCGAGCGGCAGAACCGTATCGATCACCGGCTTCAGCTTTCCGTCGGCAATGTGCTTCATCAGGATTTCGAGGTCCTCGATCGCCCAGGAGTTCGATCCGAGGATCTTGAGCTCGAAAGTCCAGACATACCGCAGGTCTTCGGTCGGATCGAAACCGGCAGTCGCGCCGCAGGTCAGGATCTTGCCGCCGCGCTTGGTCGCCTTCAGCGAGGGCACCCATGTGTCGCCACCGGTAAAGTTGATGACCACATCGACGCCGCCTTCGTATTTGCGGCGGTGCGGCTTGCCGTAGATGCCATAAATCTGTTTTTCGAAATCGGTGTAGTCGATCACATGATCCGCACCCCAGGCCCTGAGGGCTTCGAGCTTGTCGGGGCTGGACCCTGCCGCAACGACCTCGCAACCCATCATCTTGGCGAGCAGCACGCAGCACGAGCCCACGCCGCCGGACGCGCCGAGGATAAGGACTTTCTCGCCCCCCTTCATGCCGCCATTGGTAATCATCATC
>JAYOMI010000090.1:0-6347 GCA_038120765.1 Rhodospirillaceae bacterium | reverse complement strand
ACCGGCAGAGCCGCGGCCTGCTCGAACGAGCAGCCATCCGGAATTTTGATCAGCCGGGTCGCATCGACCGCACACAGTTCGGCCGTGCCGCCATCGAGCATTTCCCCCATAAGGCCCTTTTCGGGCGTAATGGGGTCCAGCGGATTGACCAGTACCCGGTCACCGACCGACCAGCCTTCGACGCCCTTGCCGATTTCCTTGATCTCACCGGAGATATCAAGCCCGATCACGATCGGCAGCGGCACCTTGATTCCGGGCATGCCCTTGGTCGTGAAGACATCGTGATAGTTCAGCGATGTCGCTCCGACGCGGATAATAACCTGGCCTTCACCGCATGTCGGATCGGCATAATCTTCATGATATTTGAGGTTCTCAATATCACCGTGTTCGTGCAGAACAACTGCGCGCACTTTAATTCTCCCTTTTCAAGCAATACGTGCCCCGCCGCCGGCGGGAAATCCCGAGGCGGCGGAGTAACGCGTTTAATGGGCCGCCGTCAAGCGATGGCGGCGGCGATTTCCTGATAGACCTTGACCACGTTGGGCCCGAGCTTGGCTGAATTTCCACCATAAACATGCACCGATATCGCGGCTTTGTCGGTCGGATTGTGCATGCAGTGTATATCCCCCCCGCCGACAGGCAAGTGGGCAACGTCACCGGGCAGATGCTCGATCGTCTCGACCGGAATAGCCTCCGTGCAGGACGGATCGTTTGAAGCAGCGCGGTAACGGGTTTCCTGAATCACCCCCTCGAAAACCCCGAACGTGCACCAGGTCTTGTGATCGTGAATCGGAGAGACGATCCCCGCCGGCCAGACGGCGGCGATAATCGAAAAATCGTCATTCGGACACAGGAAGACGTTGTGACGCCCATATCCTTCGGGCGGCACGGCTTTCTGTTCTGCCGACAATAGTCCCCGGTCTCCCAGAACGCCGGGCAGATAGTCAGCGATCAAGGCGGGCACATCTTCAACCGGATTATCCTCGACCAAGCGCCCGACTGTTTTGCAAAACTGATTAAGATTCATATTTCGACAGCCCTTTCCGGGGGAACATCTAACTCTTAAAGTTCTGCTAAACAGTTTACGGATTGCCGACGACAAGTGTTTTCAAAATTTCCACGTGATTCGGCTTATTGAGCATGTTATTCTAATATTCAGAGTAATTGAGAGATAAAATCACAGTGGATGCCATCGACAAGAAAATTCTGGATATCTTGCAGGAAGATACCACCCTCGCTGTCGCGGATATCGCGAAAAAGGTCGGCCTGTCGACGACACCCTGCTGGCGACGCATCCAGAAGCTTGAAACCGCAGGCATAATACGCTCGCGCGTCGCCCTGCTGGATGCGAACAAGCTCAATGCGGGCGTGACGGTATTCGTCTCTATCCGGACCGACAAGCACGATGCCGCCTGGTATCAGGATTTTTCCCGGACCGTGAATGCCTTCCCGGAGGTCGTGGAATTCTACCGGATGTCAGGCGATATCGACTATCTGCTGCGCGTCGTCGTGCCGGATATCGGCGCATATGACCGGTTTTACCAGCGCCTGATTGCCCAGGTCGAACTTTATGACGTCAGTTCGTCTTTTTCGATGGAACAGATCAAATATACCACCGCGTTGCCGCTCGATTACGCCTGATCGCCTCGAGCATTCGCGGCGACATGCCGCGCAAGATCGAAGACATGCGGATCATCCGCGCCCATATCGGCCAGCGCCCGCGCGAGTTCCAGAACATATTCGGTATTCCGCCCCGACGGCCCCACACTTGATCTCACCTGAGCTGAAATTTCGGATATGGGGGCGTCTCCAAGCCAGTTCGGATTGCCGGGTGTTGCAATGTAGATAAGCCCTTCGGCCGGGCGGTGCGTTGTCCCCGGGAACAGCATCTCGGTCTGATGGAGCGAATAGCCGCCTTTTTCGCGGTAATCGAGGTGATTTATCACCTCTTCCCGGCTTTGGGCCGAAATCAGATATGCGCGCCCCCAGCAGACGGATTGCGGATCTTCGATCAGGGTGACGACCCGGCCCGGCGCACCGGGCACGCCGCGATGATCCGTAGACCCCTGCCAGAACCGTCGTCCCCATCCGGCAACGGTCGCGATACGGGCCTCTTCAAACGGGAAATCCGGTCTCCAGATCAGGGAGCCGTAGCCGAATACCCAGACGTCGCTCATCCCGCGCGTCTCTTCACGGATGCATTCTCATACCAGCGAAAACGGGTCCCGCCCGCCTGCGTGAAGCGCGAAACACGCACCCATACCCGCTTCCGGCGCGACGATAACGCATCCTGCCGTATCGGCGATCAAGGGAATATCTGCCGCCGCCAGGAACCAACGGGTCGTGTCGATATCCGCACTCCGGATCGATACGGCGGCGATGAACGGCATGCTCGGGATATCGATACCCGGCAAAAGACGTCGGCAGTCTTCCGGATCGCATATCGTCAGGGAACCGCGATCGAGGTCTATCCGAAATCCACGCCCGATCGGTTGCCGCGGTTTTCCGGTGAAGCGTTCGTAGCGAATAGCCGCTTCCTCCGGATCGTCGGCACAGATCAGTAGACCGGACAGCATGTCCAGGCCGTTCGCTTCAGCGGTAACCGACGGCTGCCAGACAACATCGGGCGTGTCCTGGCTCAACACCTGCACGCGGCCCTCGGCCATCGCATCCGACGGCAGCCTTACGACGGAGAAAGCCGCCGTGCCCTCCCCGCCCGAATCCAGCGGCATGGGGCGGCGCAGCGCCACCGGGGGGTCGGGCGCAAAACCGGCCTCTCTCAGATACTGTGTCGCGGCCTCGGTGTCGCCGACCGTGAAGGCGATGAGATGCAGGCCTGTATACCGGGCAAGCCCCGCATCCATCTGCTCGGTGATCTTGGACTCGACCTCGGGCACACGGGTAAGGACCTCGAGATAGCCCCGGCGGATCATCGCGCACCGGTTCGCGGTGCCGGACGGGACACGGCTGCCGTCCGGTTGCTCGTTCATATGTACGGTAAACGGCGTCAGGGGAAACCCGAGGCGGTTGAAGGCAACGGAGGCCGCGTCCATGTCGGGAACGAACCATCCCACATGGTCGAGGAATATCTGGCCTGGCGCCGGTGTCTGCGGCTGCATTGAATGATCTGTCATATCGTGGCGGAGAATAACGCCGGATTGCGCAATTGTCCCGCCCCAGCGTAATCATTGGTGCGAATTTTCCAGGGCGAGCCGCCTGCCGATGACTGCTACAGCATCGACAGGCGTATCTTGTCCGGCTGGAAAGTCCGGGATCGGCGGTCTAGACGATCCAGACCCCCGTGTCGACGTCGCCGACGGTCACATTCTGCAGGGTTACCAGCGTCTGCGGAGAGTTCGCCCCGCCGGCGCCGTCCGTATCGATCTGGACGAGCGTATCCGCACCCGACTGGGTCAATCGCACGATCCCGGCACTGAATGCATCATCACTGGCATAGCCGAGATTGGCAATCAGCTGGCTGAGATCCAGGGCATCTACCTCGCCATTGGTGGCGAAGTCGGTGATGGTGTCGCCCTTTTCGCTCACATCGGTATAGACGAATGTATCGGAGCCTGCACCGCCGGCCATCGTGTCCTCTGCGGCCCCACCAAACAGGGTATCGGCGCCGTCATTGCCGAACATTCTGTCCCGTCCGGCGCCGCCATTGATAATGTCGTCACCATCGCCGCCGAGCATCCAGTCATTGCCGCCCTCGCCATTCAGCGTATCGTTGCCGGCATCGCCCTGGACATGGTCGCCTCCATCGCCCGCGTTGATAACGTCGTCGCCATCGCCGCCATAGAGTTTGTCATAAGTGCTGCCGCCGTTCAGCGTATCCGCACCGCCTTCGCCGCGGAGCGTGTCGAGGCCGCCATTCCCGGTGAGAACGTTGTTTCCGTCATTGCCGATGATGGTTTCGCCAAGGGCGGTACCCGTCCCGTCGATATTGGCCGTTCCAGTAAGATCGAGCGTCTCGATATTCGCCCCGAGCGTCCAGGATACGGAGGATTCGATCGTATCGGATCCTTCACCGGCGTTTTCGATAATCGTGTCGGAGAATCCGTCGACGACATAGGTATCGTCGCCAAGACCGCCGGTAGGCGTATCGACGCCGTCACCGCCCTCCATGCGGTCATTGCCGTCGCCGCCAACGAGAACGTCGTCACCAAGGCCACCAAGTAGCGTATCGTTGCCGGCACCGCCAAGGCCGGACAGGGTATTTGCGCCGTCATTGCCGGTGAGCGTATTTGCGACATCGTTACCCGTGCCGTCGATATCTTCGGCGCCAGTGAGCTCGAGGTTTTTGGGTATTGGCACCCAGCGTCCAGTCGATCGAGGACTAGACTGTATCGGTGCCTTCCTCCGCGTTCTCGACAACCAGATCCGCGACATTGTCGACAACGTAAATATCGTCTCCTGTCCCACCGGTCATCGTATCGCGCCCGGTTCCGCCATCGAGGGTATCGTTGCCGGCATGCCCGAACATGCGATCGACACCGTCGCCTCCATAGAGCACATCGTCTCCCTCGCCAGCGACCATCCAGTCGTTTCCGGCGTTGCCGTATAGCGTATCGTTGCCGGCATCGCCCTGGACATGGTCGCCGCCGTCGCCACCCGCGACGATATGGTCTCCGTCGCCGCCGAAGAGCGTATCGTTACCGGCACCGCCGCTGATGGTGTCGTTACCGCCACCGCCGTTCAGGGTATCGTTGCCGTCGAGACCTTCGATAAATTCGCCAACGATGGTGCCTTCCAGCACGTCATCGCCATCGCCGGCATCCACGGCGACACCGACGAAATCGGTCGCGGTCAGCGCCGCCTTGGCCACGCCGAGAAGTGTAATCGTCCCTTCGGAGAGGGTGATCACCGACCGATCGCCAATATCCGTGGTTGCCGCCATGAGCTCTTCGAAGCTGCCGCCCCATGCGCCTGACAGATCGATGGTGTCGGCACCCGGCGTAAAGTCGGTCAGCGTATCGTTGCCGAAGTTCAACCCGACGGCGAACGTATCGCCTGCCGCACCGCCGGTAAGCGTGTCGTCACCTGCGCCGCCGTCGAGCCTGTTCGCGCCATCATTGCCCGAAATCATATTGTTCCCGGCGTTGCCGGTTCCGGCGAGATCGGCCGATCCGGTCAGTTCCAGGTTCTCGACATTGTCGCCCAGCGACCAGTTCACCGAAGGCTGAACCGTGTCGGTCCCGCCGTCCTCCGACTCGACGACCTTGTCCTGTGCAACGTCCACGATATAGGTATCGTCGCCGGCGCCGCCGATCATGGTATCGTTGCCGGAGCCGCCATTGAGGATATCGTCGCCTTCGTTGCCCTGCAGGGTATCCCTGTCGGCGCCGCCGTTCAGGGTATCGTTCCCCTTGCCGCCGAGCATCCAGTCATTGCCGGCATCGCCGTTCAGAATATCGTTTCCGGAATCGCCCTGAAGGTGGTCGCCGGCCGCCCCGCCATTCAGCGTATCCGCTCCGGCGCCGCCATAGAGCATGTCGAACTGGTCGCCGCCGGTCAGCGTGTCATCGCCGGCGCCGCCGAAGATCACGTCGTTGCCGCCGTTCCCGGTCAGCACATTTGCGCCGGTATTGCCGGTGATCTCGTTGCTGCCTGCGTTGCCCGCGCCATCGATATCGGCATCGCCGCTGAGGACGAGGTTCTCGACATTGGCATCGAGCGTGGTGGACACAGAGGCTTGGACGGTATCGTCTCCTTCGCCTGCAAGCTCGGTGACGGTATCTCCCACATTGTCGATGATATAAGTGTCGTCACCGGTGCCGCCGATCATCTGATCCGCACCTTCACCTCCATCGAGGCGATCGTCGCCTGCGCCGCCATTCAGGGTGTCGTTGCCGGAACCACCCTCAAGAATATCGTTGCCGCCATCGCCATTGAGACGGTCATCGCCCGCACCGCCCTGCAGAATGTCCTTGTCCTCGCCGCCATATAGCTTGTCGTTACCCTCCCCGCCGACGAGCATGTCTTCACCGGCATGACCGTACAACGTGTCGTTTCCGGTACCGCCATCGAGGGTATCGACACCGTCACCGCCATACATCCTGTCGTTGCCGACACCGCCATTCAGTTCGTCATTGCCCTCGCCGCCGTCGAGGCTGTCGGCGCCGTCATCGCCATACAATTTGTCTTTACCGGCACCGCCCTGGAGAACGTCGTCATCGTCCCCGCCGTAAAGCCTGTCATTGCCTGTGCCGCCGACAAGCGTGTCGGCGCCGTCGCCGCCGTACATTCTGTCATTGCCGGAACCGCCATCAAGGCTATCGTTGCCAGCGCCGCCCAACATCTTGTCATTGCCACCGTCGCCGATCAGCGTGTCGTTGCCGGTGCCG
>JAYOMI010000089.1:12677-14135 GCA_038120765.1 Rhodospirillaceae bacterium | reverse complement strand
TTCAACAACATGCGGGCGCGTTCCGAGCGCCTGGGCGACTATAACGCCATGGTGTGCACAGGCCGGAAGGCCGAGGAACACCTGCAGCGCTTGTACAAGCGGTTCGGCGACGGATTGCTGAGCGGCATCGAGGAACTGATTTCCCGTTCCGAACGTCAGCTGCGGGCAAAGATCGCGGAACGCCCGGACGGCGATTACTTCGCCGAGGGCTATATCGAGAGCGACGGCACGAATCCGAACCCGCTGGTCGTCAAGCTGAAGCTGACCGTCAAGGGTGATGAGATCATTGCCGATTTTGCCGGAACGTCGGCGCAGACGAACGGGCCGACCAATTGCGGTCCCGCCATGGCGCTGAATGCCGTCGGCACAATCGTTAAGTCGTTCCTCGATCCGAAGACGCCCATCAATCAGGGATCGTTCAATCCCATTACCGTGATCTCCGAACCCGGGACGTTCATCAATGCGCGAAACGATGCGCCCTGCGGCGGGATGGCCGAGTGCAAGTTCCTGATCGATTCCGTGGTCGCGTCTGCGATGGGGAAGGTCGCGCCGGAAATGACGGTCGGCGATCTGAAAGGCGGAGCGAACCATATTATTATTTCGGGTCCTGATCCACGTGGCGGCAATTACATCCATTACGAATGGCCGGCAGGCGGCACAGGCGCTTCGGACGGCACGGACGGATCGAACGCGGTTCGCAGCTATAACGAGGGCGACTTCAACTCGATCCAGTCGGTAGAGATGGTCGAAGCCCAGTTCCCGCTCCGCATCGAACGTTGTGAAATCCGCCAGAGCGCCTGTGGCGACGGCGAGTTCCGCGGCGGTTTCGGCCTGCGGCGGGACGTCAAAATTCTTGGCACGGCGGGGGCGCTCTCGGTCCTGTCCGAAAAGAACGTTATTCCGCCTTACGGCGTCGAAGGCGGATCGAACGGCGCGGCCAACAGCTTTACGGTTGTTCGCGACGGGGAAATCATCCAGCCGTCGCCGGTGCCGGGAAAGGTATCGGGATTCCCGCTGAAAACCGGCGATATCGTGCGTGAGGAAACAGCCGGTGGCGGCGGCTACGGCGATCCCCTGCAGCGCGATCCTGAACTGGTTCTGGCCGACGTCGCGGAGGATTACCTGACGGTGGGCGAAGCGGCGCATCGCTATGGCGTTATTATCGTCGGCGGCAGCATCGACATGGCTGCAACGGCGGCAAAGCGGGCCGAGTTGGGCAAGGCGAAGATTTCGGTCGCGGTCGAGCTTTCGAATGAAGAGATGACGGACGGCCCGCGGCGCCAGTTCCTGGTGCCGAAATCGCTGGCGGCATCGCTTGATGTTGCGGATGGCGACCTCGTCGAAATCGTCACCGGACGGGGCTCCCCGCTGCGCGCCTGGGCGCGCCTCGGCGAGGGCGGCGAGAACATTGTCGTCAGCGCAACCAGCCTCGATATCCTCGGCGCCGCGCCGGGGGAC
>JAYOMI010000089.1:11212-12667 GCA_038120765.1 Rhodospirillaceae bacterium | reverse complement strand
CCGGGGGACCATGTCGGTGTGCGCGCCGCGCGTCCCCACCCTGAAACATTCGCGTGAGCAGCAAGATGCAAGAACAGAAATATATCGTTGGTATCGACGTCGGCGGCACGTTTACGGATTTGCTCTGCCTGAATACCGAGACCCAGGAACTCCTGTCTGAGAAAGTGCCGTCGATTCCCGGCAGCCAGTGGAAAGGCGTGCTCGGCGCGCTGGAACAGCTTGGCATCGACTATTCGGAGATTCAGGCTTTCGTTCACGGAACGACGATCGCGACCAACGCGCTGCTGGAACGCAAGGGCGCAAAGACGGGTCTGGTGACGACCGATGGTTTCCGGGACACGCTCGAAATCGGCCGCACGCGCCGGCTGATCGGCGGTTTGTTCGATATCAAGTTCGTACGTCCGAAGCCGCTTGTCAGCCGTGATCTGCGCATAGAGGTGGATGAGCGCGTTGCCGCGGACGGTACCGTGCTGCAGTCGGTCGACGATGTCGACTTCGCGCCCATCGTGCAGAAGTTCAAGGACAACGGCGTCGAGGCGATTGCGGTTGCGTTCATGAACGCCTATCGGAACAGCGAGAACGAAGCAAAGGCGCTTGAGAAAATACAGGCGTTGGCCGGCGATGTGCCGGTCTGTGCCTCGACGACCGTGGTGCCGGAGAAGGGCGAGTTCGAGCGCTTTTCCACCTGCGTGCTGAACGCCTATCTGACGCCTGTCGTGACGACGTATCTTGAGACGCTTGCGGCGGAACTCGAAGGGCAGGGGATCGCGGCCCCGGTCAGCGTGATGGGATCGAACGGCGGCGTAATGACGCTCGACCAGGCGGCGAAATTCGCAGCCGGTACGTTCTTGTCGGGTCCCGTGGGCGGCGCCGGCGGTGCCGTGCGGATCTGCGAGATGGCGGGCGTAAATGACTGCATCACGTTCGATATGGGGGGGACCAGCACCGACGTGGCGCTGATCCATCAGCTGACCCCGCGTATCAGCCATTCCAACCAGATCGATGCCTATCCGCTTCAGGTGCCGCAGCTGGATATCCATACGATCGGCGCCGGCGGCGGATCAATCGCCTGGGTGCAGCCCGACGGGACGCTGGAAGTCGGCCCGCAGAGTGCGGGGGCGATGCCGGGTCCTGCCTGCTATCAGCGGGGCGGCACGGAGCCGACGATTTCCGATGCGAACCTCATGCTTAGCCGTTTGCCGACAGACCGGACGCTTTCGGGCGGTCTTCAGCTCTCGAAAGAACTTTCGGAGAAGGCGTTTCTCGACCTCGCGGAAAAACTCGGCGAAGGGTCGGGTTCTCCTGTACAGCTTGCCGACGGTGTGTTGCGGATAGCGGTCTCCAAGATGGCGGGCGCCGTACGTGAAGTATCCGTCCATCGCGGGTTCGATCCGCGCGACTTCGCGCTGCTCGGCTTTGGCGGCGCCGGTCCGATGCATGTGTTCCTCGTCGCGG
>JAYOMI010000089.1:5887-11202 GCA_038120765.1 Rhodospirillaceae bacterium | reverse complement strand
TCATCGTGCCGCGCTTCCCAGGTCATCTCTCCGCACTCGGCCAGCTTCTCGCCGACCTGCGCCACGATTTCGTGGTGGCCTGGGGTGGCCCGCTGAACGAGATAGACATTGCAGATCTGCGCTCGAAGGCGGGAGACATGCAGGCGGAGGCAACCGCGCGCCTGATCGATGACGGGTTTGCGGAAGACCGCCACGCGCACACATTCACGGTGGACATGCGCTATGTCGGCCAGTCGTTCACATTGTCCATTCCGTGCGACCCCCAGACAACATCCTGGGACGATCTGCGCGAGGCATTCCACGACCGTCACGAACAGACATTCGGCCGCGCCGACCTGCACAGCGAGGGGGAACTCGTCAACATCCGCCTGTTCTCGCTCGGCCTTATCGACAAGCCCGCGCTTAAATTTGCCTCCCCGGAGCGCGGTGCCGATCCGGTGATCGAGCGCCGCCAGGTGTGGTTCGGCGATGACTGGACCGATTGTCCCATCATGGACCGGACGAAAATGGCAGCTGGGGAAAGCTTCCAGGGGCCGATGATCATCGAGGAGGCCGGGGGAACGTCCGTGGTACCGCCAGGGTGGACGATCAACGTTCATGCCTCCGGTTCGCTTGACTGCCGCCGGAGCTATGACGACTGAAAATAGGCCTGTTCGACCGAGATTTCTTGCCACCATATCAGCCCGGGAGTAGCTTTCCTGAAATGCTCTCGGATAGGAGACAGACAGATGACACCAGCAGAAACTGCACTCGCGGAGCTGCCCGAACCCGTCGGCGCGATGACGCACGACGAATACTACGAGATTGCTACCAGAAGCCTGCCCGGCGCGGGACTAGGAAGCTATTCGCTGCCCGATGACGTCCGTTTCGTTATCCATAAAGGAGCCGGTTCGCATCTTCAGGATGTGCGCGGCCGCTGGTATATCGATTACGTCGGCGGTGCCGGCGCCCTGATTCTGGGGCATGCCTTTCCGACCGTTGTCGAGGCGGTGAAAGAGCAGGCGGAACGTGGCCTGCATTTCTTCGGAACGCTGAACGAGCAGTGCCTGCAGCTTGCCGATCAGCTTTTGCCTGTCATTCCCTGCGCCGACCGTATTGCGTTTACGACGACCGGATCCGAAGCGACAGCCTATGCCATGCGCACGGCTCGCGCGGCGACCGGCCGCAGCAAGATCCTGAAGTTCGAGGGCGCCTATCACGGCAACCACGATTATTCTGCCTATAGCGTCACCCCGACCGCCTTGTCGAACTACCCGCAGGGCCGCCCCGATACGGGCGGACTTCCGGCGAACATGGTCGATAACGTGCTGGTGTCTCCCTATAACGATCTGGAAACGGTGCGGAAGATCGTCGAGGAGAACCGCGACGACCTGGCGGCGATCATCGTCGAGCCGATCCAGCGGATTATCATGCCCAAGGAGGGCTTCCTTGCAGGGCTCCGCAAGCTTTGCGACGACAACGATATCCTGCTGATTTTCGACGAGGTCGTAACCGGTTTCCGTCTCGCCCTTGGCGGCGCGCAGGAATATTTCGATGTCCTTCCCGATCTTGCCAGTTTGGGCAAAATTGTCGGCGGCGGCGGCCCGTTGGGCTGCGTCGGCGGCAAGGCCGAAGACATGGACCTGATGAGCCCGCTCAACAAGGGAAAGCCGAATTATTCCTATGTGAACGGCACTTTGCACGGAAACCCGATCGCGGCGGTCGCCGGGCTTGCAACGCTTGCCGAGCTGAAAAAGCCGGCATTCTATTCGGACCTGCATGCGCTCGCCGATGACGTGTGCAAGGCCTGTCAGGAAGTTCTCGACAAGAACCGCGTTCCCGGTCTCGCACTGGGACAGGGCTCGTTCTGGCAGATTCTCTTCATGGACAAGCCGCCCGTCAGCCATGCGGATGTTATGAATTCTGACATGATGGGCAGCCGGGCACTGGATCTCGCCCAGATGCATGAAGGATTGTACGTTCTGCCGAACGTACGCCGCTTTGTTTCAGCGGTTCACACCGGTCAGGATATCGAAGACACCGTGCGGGCACTGGATGCGGCCTGCAAGCGGCTCTGATGTCCGAGCTCAAGTCCGATCGCAAGGGCGGCGCTGTACTCTTCTCGGAGATGACGCCGCCCGACGGGGCGGAGGATCAGTTCAACGACTGGTATTTCAACCATCATATGCCAAGTCATGTGTATGGCGTGTCCGGTTTCCGGTCTGGCCAGCGCTACAAGGTTCCCGGCAAGCCGGACTATCTGGCGATTTACGATCTGGAATCGCCCGAGACGCTGACGGACGAGGAATACCGTACTCGTAAATACACACCGGACGCCCCGACCAAGAAGATGTTGTCGGAATTGATCGCCTTCACCCGGTATATCGGGGATGAAATCAGCTTTCAGGTTCGTGACGGGATGACGATTGACGATGCCCTGGATGCGGAAATGGTTCTGGGCGCTTTCTTTACCGTTCCGGACGACGCGGTGAGTGAATTCATCGAGTGGTACGAGACGGAACATACGCCGATCTTGCTCGGCAATCCGGGTTGGCGGATGGCCCGTCATATGCGGATCGTGAATGCCGATCCCCAGCCGTTCACCCACATGATGCTGCATTATATCGATGGCGAGCACGTGCTCGACAGCGAGGAGGTGGCCGCGTCGCGGGCGACGGAATGGCGCCGGAAATTCGCCGCGCTCGACTGGTACAAACCGCACATGGTCATGTACCACCGGCATGGCAAACGCTATCACAAGGGTGAGCCCGAAGCGGCGACCTTTACGCTCGATATCTGATCAGTTTTACCCAAGGGAGAATAACAACATGCCGATCCAGCCGTGGAACAAGGAACTCTATGAAGCCGGTCTGGCCGTTCGCAAAAAAGTGCTCGGCGCGCAGTATGTCGATCCAAATATTGCGAAGGCGGAGAAAGACCCGTTTACGGCAAAAATCCAGACCATGGTCACGGAATATTGCTGGGGCGGCGCCTGGACCAACGAGACGCTGGACCACAAGACCCGCAGCCTGATGAACCTCTGCATCCTGACCGCACTGGGCAAGATGCAGGAGCTGAAAGCGCATACGCGTGGCGCGATTACGAATGGCTGCACGGTCGACGAGATATCGGAAGCGCTCGCCCATGCGACGGTCTATTGCGGTATTCCGGCAGGTGTGGACGCTTTCCGCAGCGCCCGCGAAGCGCTCGACCAGTGCGAAAAAGACGGCATGATCTGAGCCGGACGAACGGACCGTCTCAGTGATCGCGGAGGAGGGTGCCGAGACCTTCGATCCTGTCTTCGATGCCCGCGTGGCGCAGCGTGTGCCAGAGCGTGGCTGAGTTGCTGGAAATCACCGGCTTTCCGAGTGCCTGCTCCAATGGTTCGATCGCATCGAAAGTATTGAAATCCGTGCAGCAGATCAGCAGCGCTTCTGCCTCCTCCCGATCGACCGATTTCGCGTGTTCGAAGACATCAGGCGGCGGGACGCGTGATATCTGCTGGATTTTCTCGAGCGAGGTATTCAGGCCGAGTCCTGCCGTTGCCAGCACATCAATGCCGTGATCTTTCAGATAATGCGCTTCATGGGCGTTGGTTTCTTCGGTATAGGGCGATGCCATGCAAATAGTGTTCACGCCGAGTGCGTTCAGCGCGGCGACGATGGCCTGCGCGGTCGAATTCGCGCCGACATTGCCTGTGCGCGACATGGTGCCGAGAAGACGGTCCTCGGGGCACGCCATGGATCCGGCCGTGCAGGCATAGGTCGCGTGATCGACGCGGCAGGCGGAAAGGTCGCCCATGGCGCGTTCGACATCGCCCAGCATCTCCTGAAAGTCATCGGCGGCGGGATCGGCGTGGAGCGGCGAACGGGTGAAATGGAAACTGACCCCGGGCGGGGCAAACCGGTTGAATTCGGCCTCGTTGACCGTGTTGCTCGGCGGCACAATGATGCCGAGTTTCGCGCGCGCGCCGATCGGCTGCAATCCGCTAAGTACCGTCATCCGGAAGCCCCTTTGAGTGCGTAATCCAGTCAATGTGCCAATCCGCACAGGAGCGCGCAAGCATGGTTGACCGGCATCGGGCCGGTTGTATGTTTAGGCCACGAAACAGGAGTAATACTGATGTCCGAGAATGATCGCGTGTTGATTGCCGGGGCGGGGCCGGTTGGCTGTTCCGCCGCCTTGTATCTTGCCCAGCGCGGTATTCCCGTCACCCTGGTCGAGGCCGGTGCGCTCCTTCCCGAAGATCTTCGGGCGTCGACATTTCATCCGCCGACCCTCGACATGCTGGACGACCTCGGCGTCGTCGATCAGTTACTCGAGCAGGGAATTGTTTGTCCGGAATGGCAGTATCGCGATACGCGTGAGGGCGTGATCGCCAACTGGGATCTCGGCGTTCTCAAGGACGATACACGTCACCCCTACAGGGTGCAGTGCGAACAGTACAAGCTGACACGGATCATCGTCGCCGAACTGGCTAAAATGGATAATGTCGATGTGCGTTTTCGTGTCCGCGCGACCGGCACAAGCCAGGACGAACACGGGGTTACCCTCAACGTCGAAGGCCCTGAAGGTCCGGAAGACCTGAAAGGCAAATACCTGATTGCCGCTGACGGCGCATCGAGTGTCATCCGGATCAGCCAGGGCATCGGATTTCCGGGGCTGACGTTCCCCGAACTCTGGCTTTGCACCAGCACGGAATTCAAGTTCGAGGACCATTTCGAGAACCTCGCGCCGATTGCCTATATCGCCGATCCGGACTTCTGGTTCGTCTTCGTGCGCGTCCCCGGGCTCTGGCGGTTGCTCCTGCCGTCCCGCGTCGGCGAAACCGCCGAATCTCTGGTGACGGATGAAACCGTGCAGGACCGCATGCATCAGGTGTGCCCGAAAACGGGCGATTACGACACCTACCACCGGACCGCGTATTCCGTTCATCAGCGGGTCGCCGAGACCTATCGCAAGGGGCGGATATTTCTTGCCGGCGATGCGGCGCATATCAACAACCCGCTCGGCGGGATGGGGATGAATGGCGGCATCCACGATGCGGTCAATCTTTCCGAAAAGCTGGTGCGGGTCTGGAACGGCGAGGCCGATGACCGCGAACTTGACCGCTACGATGCCCAGCGCCGGCCAATCGCCGTCGACTACGTTCAGAAGACGACTATCCGCAACAAGCAGATGCTCGAAGAAACCGATCCCGAGATACGCAAAGCCAAGCATGACGAGATGCGGGCGATGGTCGCCGATCCGGTCAAGGCACGGGAATATCTGCTTCAGTCCTCGATGATTACGACCCTCAGAGAGGCCGAAAACATCGCCTGACGTCAGATTTTATG
>JAYOMI010000089.1:5438-5877 GCA_038120765.1 Rhodospirillaceae bacterium | reverse complement strand
TACGTTAAATGGTCGGAAATCTAAGAGGTTTGCGAATAAATCTGCATTTCGCCTTTGAAAATCCGGTCTGGTCGCCTAATTTGTGTCCGCTTAATCCGCTCAAGCGGTAATCACAAAAAAGGCTTTGATATGAGGAAACAATTCAAGTCCGGGCTTGTTCCGGCAATTGCTGCCGCCGTCGTCGTTTCAACCGTCGGCTCTGCCAGCGCAATCAATATGAAGATTGGCTACTCCACCACAGCCGACCCCCAGCATGAACTCGGTGTGCGGATGGCGAAGCTGATCAGCGAACGCACCAACGGCGAAATCAAAGGTCAGGTCTTTCCGACCAGCCAGCTTGGCAAGACACCCCGTCAGATCGAGGGACTGCAGCTTGGCACCCAGGAAGCATTTCTGACGCCCCCCGGTTTCATGATTGGCATCAATCCGGCCTTCCAGG
>JAYOMI010000089.1:4803-5428 GCA_038120765.1 Rhodospirillaceae bacterium | reverse complement strand
GCTTGGGACCGACAAGGGCATCGTCGGCGGCGTTATCTACAATTATGACGGTACGTCCTACATGACGACGACGCCGATCGCGAAGCTTGCCGATTTCAAGGGGCTGAAGATCCGCGTGCTCGCGACCCAGATAGAACGCGAGATCGTCGGGCAGTTCGGCGCTAGCGGCGTGCCGATCAACTTCACCGAGGTCGTGCCCGCGATCCAGCGGAAGGTCATTGACGGCGCCCGGACGAGCCTGCTCGTCGCCGCCAAGGCCAAGTTTCCGACGGTAACGAAGAACCTGCTGGTCACGAACGGCGCCTATATCACCGCGGGGGCGTATTTCAGCAAGATCTGGCTTAACAAGCTGTCGGAGAAGAACCGAAAAATCGTCCTGGACACGACGGCCGAGTTGGCGGAATGGGCATCCAGGAATGCGCTCAGCTTGGTCGGGGACATGGAGGAAGAGTGGAAAAAGCAGGGTGCAACCGTCCGCCGCCTGTCGCCTGAAGAACAGGCCATCTACATGGCGAGGATTGCGCCGCTCGGCGACAAGCTGCTCGGCGGTCACGAGAATCCGCAAATCCGCGAGATGTACGGCCTTCTCAAGGCCTCGGCGAAGAAGCACGAGACCATGTAATCC
>JAYOMI010000089.1:4216-4793 GCA_038120765.1 Rhodospirillaceae bacterium | reverse complement strand
TAATCCGGTTTCATCCAGATATCGAAAAGGGCGGCTTCGGCCGCCCTTTTTTGTGACTAACCGGCGGCGGGAGAGAATTTCCTGCGTTGGCCGGCCTGTTCCATCAGCGGCATGATTTCGTCAATCCACTGTTTGCACTCGGTTTTGGAGTCGACCCACGAGATCAGCATCCCGTCGACGCCCATATCAGACAGTTTGCCGATTTCATCCACGATCTGTTCGGGCGTGCCGACCAACGGGTAGCCCCCATGACCGGCGATAAAGTGGAACCGGAACTCGTCAAGGACTGCCTTCGGCAGGGTCTCCGACTGCATGCCGAAAATTTCCAGCAGGTTATCTACGGCCTCGTAGTCGCCTTTTTCGACGACATAGTGATTCAGGTAGTCGCGCGCTTCCTTCTCGGTCTCCCGGCAGACGACGTAGACATGCACCCAGCTTTTCACGTCTCGGCCGGCCTCGCGCGCCATGTTCTTCAGGTGATCTATCTGCGCCTTGCCGCCTTCGAGGTCCCGTTCCTTCAGGATCACGAAATTCATGTCGGCCTGTGTCGCGGCGAATGCCTGACCTGCGGCCGATC
>JAYOMI010000089.1:1476-4206 GCA_038120765.1 Rhodospirillaceae bacterium | reverse complement strand
CATGACCGGCGGCATGGGCTTTTGGATCGGCTTCGGCTCGCTCCAGACGTTTTCCGATTTGAACCAGCGGCCCTCGAAACTGAATTCGCCTTCACGGGTCCATATCTCGCGGACGAATTTCAGCCATTCGGTGGCATATTCGTAGCGTACGTCATGCTCGGACCAGTCTGCCTGGAACATCTCGAACTCGTTCTTGAACCAGCCGCAGACGACGTTCAGCGCGAAACGCCCGCCCGAAATGTGATCGATCGTCGCACATTGCTTGGCCGCCGCCACGGGATGGATCAACGGGACGTGAGAAGTGGAGAATATACAGGAATAGTCCGTGACGGCGGCCACGGCGGATGCCCAGTTATAGGTTTCGAAGGTGCGGTTGTTGAAATTGGTCGGCCCGCCATAGCCTTTCCAACGGGCGACCGGCAAAAGGACCTCGAACCCGGCGCCATCCGCCATGACGGCGACCTCTTTGGTTTCCGGCCAGTTCATCTCCCACGCGCCCTCCGCCTGGGTGATCGTGGAGCCGTGCGAGCAGTTCATCGCAATGATGCCGATTTTCATGCGATTGTCGTTGTAAAGCGGGTTTTCGGTAACGGGGCGTTCCTGCATCGTTTTTCCCTATTCTTTGGTGCCGGCTATTGGTTAGCCTTTATCTCTTGGCTTTGGTATCTAAGGAAATCCTATATTGGCGGTCCGCCAGGAGCAAACTTTCGTATCCTGTTGGCAGGTTGGTTGACGGTTTTCGGACCTGCCGCCGTACGCTAGTATTGATGAACGCATTGTAGAAGGAACGACCATGGCGACGAAAGCGGAAGCACTTCATGTAGATTGCGGAAAACAGCCGGTTTGCGGCTGTATCGGGTTTTGCAAGGGCGAAGCCTACGGCACCGGTGTTCGCACCGGGGCGCAGTATGTCGAAGGAATCCGGGATGACGGACGCCACGTCGTTCATAATGGCGAAATCATCAGCGATGTTACGACCCATCCCGCTTTCCGCGGCGCCGTGCAGTCGATCTCCAACATTTTCGATATGGCATCCGATCCGGAGAACGCCGAGGAGATGACCTACGAATCGCCGGTAACCGGCGATCGTGTCAACCGCCATTGGGCCACCCCGCGCTCCCGGGAAGAACTGGTCCTGCGACGCAAGGCGTTGACGAAAACGGCGGGCATGACGATGGGCCTGATGGGGCGCAGTCCTGATCACGTGGCCGGGTTTTTTGCCGGGTATGCAATGGCGCCGGAGGTGCTCGCGCGCGGCGGTCAGCAGTTCGCCGACAACATGGTCAAGTTCTATGAATTCTGCCGCGACTACGATCAGTACATTACCTACACGATCGTGCCGCCTCAGATCGACCGCTCCAAACCTGCGCATCTCCAGGAACCGGCGGACCTTTATGCCGGGATCGTGGACGAACGCGACGACGGCGTCATTATCCGGGGCGCGCAGATGCTCGGTACCGGGACGGCGATTGCCGATTTCGTTCAGCTGAGCACCATTCACCCGATGCGTCAGGGCGACGAGAATTACGCCATTTCCATTGCGGTGCCCAGCAATGCGCCCGGTGTAAAGATCTTCTCGCGCCGGTCCTACGCATGGGCAGCCAACAGTGTGTATGACTATCCGCTTGCGTCGCGCTTCGACGAGACGGATTCCCTGCTGGTTTACGATGATGTTTTCGTGCCTTGGGAGCGGGTCTTCGTCTACAAGAACGTCGACGTCGCCCGTGCTCAGTGGTTTGAGGCGCCTGCCCATATCATGGGAAACAGCCAGGCGCAGGTCCGTTACATGGTGAAGCTGCGATTCCTCCTGGGGCTTGCGAAGAAGATCACGGACATGAACGGGATCGGCAATATTCCGCCAGTGGTCGGCGAACTCGGGAAGCTCGCCACCTATGCGGCGATGTATGAAGGCCTGGTCTACGCGCAGGAAGCGGATTGCTGGACCAATGATAACGGATACGTTCTGCCGAGCCAGTCGCACCTCTATGCGAACATGAACCTGCAGTCCGAAATCAATCCGAAGATGCTCGATATCGTGCGCGAACTTTGCGGCGGCGGGCTGATCCAGTTGCCTTCCTCGACCGAGGACCTGAAAAATCCGGAAATCCGCGACTACGTCACGAAGTACGTCCAGTCTCCCGGTGTTGAAGGGGAAGAACGTATCAAGCTGATGAAGCTTGCCTGGGACCTGATCGGTTCCGAGTTCGCCGGACGGCATGAACAGTATGAGAAATTTTATGCCGGGGCGCCGTTCATCGTCAAAACCCATGCCCACCGGACCTACGACTGGTCGAAGGGCATGGACCTCGTCGATTATGCATTGTCCGGATATGACATCTACGGCAGGAAAGTCTAGGAGACACCGTGGATGGCGGAAATCGTTCTCGGGCTGGGGTCATCGCATGGACCGATGCTTGGCAGTCCGGTGGACGATTTCCTCAAACACGCCGATCGCGATATCAACAGCAAGGCGCATCTCGACAGGGCGGGAGCGCCGATAACTTATAAGTCACTGCTTGAGCAGGCCGATCCTGCGATTGCCGATGAGCTCACACCCGACGCCGTCGGCAGCAAGTTCCGGGCGTGCCAGTCGGGGATTGCCCGTCTTGCGGGGAATCTGGCGGCCGTCAATCCGGACGTGGTCGTCATCATCGGCGACGATCAGCACGAACAGTTCCTGACCGACAACCAGCCTGCCATTCTGATTTACTCCGGAGAGACCATCGAGAA
>JAYOMI010000089.1:0-1466 GCA_038120765.1 Rhodospirillaceae bacterium | reverse complement strand
CCCGAGTACTGGAAACGCGCCCGGTCGCAGTATCACCAGGCGGAGGCGCCGCGGGACTATCCCGTGGCAGCCGCGTTCGCCCGCCACCTGACCGTATCGCTTGTCGATGCAGGCTTCGACATCAGTCATTCCGAAAAGCTGCCGCGGCCCTTGGGCGAGGGGCATGCCTACGGTTTCGTCCATCACCGCCTGATGAACGGTCATGCGATACCGATCGTGCCGGTGATGCTCAATACCTATTTCCCGCCGAACCAGCCGACGCCGGCGAGATGCTTCGCGCTTGGAGAGGCGCTCGCCGATGCTGTCCGGGCCTGGCCGGAGGATATCACTGTGGCGTTCGTCGCCTCGGGCGGGCTCAGCCATTTCACGGTTGATCCGGATTTCGACCGCCACGTTATGGATGCTTTCCTCAGCCGGGATGGCGAGGCGCTGGGGGGCATTCCCAAGATCAGGCTGAATTCGGGCAATTCGGAAATTCGCAACTGGATCGTGGTCGCGGGGGGCTGCGCCGGTCTTTACCCTGTCTGGCACGACTACATTCCCTGATACAGGACACCTGCGGGGACGGGATGCGGCATGGGGTTTGCCATTCTTGGGACCGGCTCTTAAGATTGTATACTTAGTATACAAAAGAAGAATTTCTGGGGAACGTCACAATGGAAATACGCCGTCTCTACACGGTTATCGAAGAAACCCTGCATGATATGGGGCAGGTCAGGGATGAGCCGCTGCGCAAGGTGGCCGTCGTGGCCGTCATCAGGAATCCGCATGCCGGCAAAGGCTATGTCGAAGACCTCAGCGATCTGACGGAGGCCAGCATCGCGCTCGGCGAAAAGATAGCCACCATGGGCGCCGAACAGATGAAACCCTATAGCGTCGATTCCTACGGCAAGGCGGCGTTGATCGGTACCGCGGGCGAGCAGGAGCACGGCGTTGCCTGTCTGACGACGGTGTATGGCAATGTTCTCCGCGATGCGGTCGGTGGCGGGAAGGCGTGGATCTCGTCGATTACGAAACGGGCGCGGCCCGGCGAGCAGGTGGATATTCCGCTCGCCCACAAGGACGCGCTGTTCGTTCGGTCGCATTATGACGGCATGACCATCATGGTGCCCGATGCGCCGCTCGAAGACGAGATCTGCATTATTTGCTGCTTCGCGAACCGGGGCAGGCTCAATCACCGTGTCGGCGGTCCCAGCAAGGACGAGATCGTCGGCGAAGACGGGCTCAGATAAGACGACCTGAACGCAAGGATACCGGACATGAAAACCGCGATCGTGAATATCAAGACCATCGTCAGCGGCGATTGGCGCAAGCCTTTTGCGAAGGGCGATTCAATTCTGATGAACAATGGCAAGATCACCAAGGTCGGCACGATCTCGGCCAAGGAGTACGAGTCCTGCGATTTCGTTCTGGATGCAGACGGGATGACCGCGGCGCCGGGCCTGATCGATTCCCAGGTGCACGTC
>JAYOMI010000088.1:6148-14343 GCA_038120765.1 Rhodospirillaceae bacterium | reverse complement strand
TGTCGGTCTTCTTGTTGCCGGTCATGGCGATCTTTTCGGCGTTGATGACAATAATGCCATCGCCGCAATCGACATGGGGCGTGAACGTGGGCTTGTGCTTGCCGCGGAGGATCTTGGCGCAAATGGTGGCCAGCCGGCCCAGGACGAGGTCCTCGGCATCGACGACGTACCACTTCATGTCAACATCCGACGCTTTGGCGGAAATGGTTTTCATATCAAACGGTCCAAAAGGTGTGTCGGTCAAAAAAAGGCAGCGCCCGCAGTCACAGGCGCGTCGGAGGCGGAATATGACAGGATTTGCAGACCTGTCAATCGACATTAACCGCAAAAAAATCAATAAATACAGCATATTATAAAATAGGTACTATATTACCCCATCTATTTTCGGTACTTGCCGGAATCTTCGTCCCAGCGCCTCCCGGCCGATACCGGGCTTTGGGCCCTTTTTGTCTGCGTCCTCTACCTGTCTGCGATTGCGTGTCCCCGACCGGTCGGCGTATGGTTGATGCCGCCCGGCCCGGAAACGATTTGCCCCGGGTGGCTCGCCGGGCAGTAACCGCCTTTTACCAACATGACCGAACGCCAGCCACATGAACACAAAGCCAGACGACGACATCCTCCTCCGGGCCGACACAGACGGCATCACCACCCTGACGCTGAACCGTCCGGCAGCGCGCAATGCCCTGTCGATGGGGCTGATGACGGCCCTTCAGACCGAAATCGACGCCATCGCCGGCGACCCGTCGGTCCGCGTTGTCGTGATTGCCGCGAACGGTCCCGCGTTCTGCGCGGGGCATGACCTGCGCGAAGTCCGGGGCACGCCGACCCGCCCGGCGTACGAGGCCCTGTTTGCGCAATGTTCGGCGCTGATGCTGTCGATCACCCGCCTGCCCCAGCCGGTCATCGCCCGGGTGCATGCCACCGCGACCGCCGCCGGGTGCCAGCTCGTCGCCACCTGCGACCTCGCCGTTGCCGCGGAGACCGCGCATTTTGCGACGCCGGGCGTCAATATCGGGCTGTTCTGTTCGACCCCCATGGTTGCCGTCAGCCGCAATATGGGCCGCAAGCAGACCATGGAAATGCTGCTGACCGGCGACATGATCGATGCGGAGGCCGCACGCGCCGGCGGATTGATCAACAAGGTCGTGCCCGCCGCCGACCTGGACGACGCGGTCGCCGCCTATACCCGCCAGATTGCCTCCAAGTCGGCGCTGACCCTCAAAATCGGCAAGGAAGCGTTTTACCGCCAGCTCGAAATGCCGCTGGAAGACGCCTACGCCTATGCCAGCGAGGTCATGGTCACGAACATGCTCGCCCGCGACGCCGGGGAAGGCATAGATGCCTTCCTCGAAAAACGGCCCCCGCAATGGACCGGGGAATAGCACCATGACCGTCGAGATACCCCTTATCGATCTGACGGACCTCCGCACAGGCGACCTCGCCGCACGTATGGCGGTGGCGCGCCGGATTCGGCAAGCCTGTACCGATACGGGGTTCTTCACGGTGACCGGCCACGGTATTCCGGCCGATCTGGTCAGGCGGACGCGCGCGGCGGCCGAAACCTTCTTTGCCGCGCCCGCCGACCGCAAAAGAGCCGTTCTGCGCCCGCCGGAGAAGATAAGCCGCGGCTGGAACCCGCCCGCCGACCGGACACTGGCGAATACGCTGGGCGTCGACACACCGCCGGACCTGCAGGAAGCCTGGGCCATGGGTCCGCCAGAAAGCGGCGACGACGCCTATTTCACCGAAGGTGTCGGCGCCCGGTTCTTCGCCCCGAACAGATGGCCTGAAATCGACGGTTTCCGGGAAACGCTCGAAGCCTATTACCGGGCCATGACCGGCCTTTCCGCGCAGATGATGCGGGGCTTTGCCCTCGCGCTCGGCCTTGAGGAAACATTCTTCGACGACAAGGCAGACCGGC
Source organism: Rhodospirillaceae bacterium (assembly GCA_038120765.1). Taxonomy (GTDB): domain Bacteria; phylum Pseudomonadota; class Alphaproteobacteria; order MPNO01; family UBA830; genus CAXBCP01. The sequence continues at coordinate 12,422 of JAYOMI010000088.1, read as the reverse complement.
CCTGCAGCACGATCCGGCTGGTCAACTATCCCGCACAGCACGAAGCGCCGCGCCCGGGGCAACTGCGCGCCGGCGCGCACAGCGATTACGGCAGCTTTACGTTCGTGCGGGGTGATAACGTCCCGGGCGGGCTGCAGGTAAGCGACGGCAAGGGCGGCTGGCAGGATGTCGAAGCGCCGGAAGACGGCTTCGTCTGCAATATCGGCGACACCATGCAGCGCTGGACGGGTGGCCTGTTCCGTTCGACGCTCCACCGCGTCATCAATCCGCCGGCGGATGCCGCGCCCCGCGACCGCATATCCCTGGTCTATTTCAATCTGCCCAACCACGATGCCGTCCTCGGCGGCATCGATCTCGGCGGCGCACAGCAGGCCGCGGCGGGCGAACCCGCGCCGACATTCGGCGAACATTATTTCGGAAAAATGGCCCGCGCCGCCAAATCGGAAGACGGCGACAGTATGGCAACGGCTGCCGGCGGTGTTACGGGAGCAACGCAATGACCGCCCTCGCCTATCCGGACTCGCTTATCCGCCGCGTGCTGGACGAAACCCGCACCATCGCGATGGTCGGCGCGTCGGCGAACTGGGTGCGGCCGAGCAATTTCGCCATGAAATACCTTCAGCAGAAGGGCTATCGGGTGATCCCGGTCAATCCGGGTAGTGCCGGGACGGAAATTCACGGGGAAATGTGCTACGCGTCCCTCAGCGAAATCCCGGACACGTTCGAAATGGTCGATATTTTCCGCCGGTCTGAAGATGCGGGCGGTATTGTCGACGAGGCCATTGCCCTGAAAGATGCGAAAGGCATTCGGACGGTGTGGCTGCAGCTCGACGTTATCGATACGGCCGCCGCGGAACGCGCCGAAGCCGCCGGACTGACCGCGATCATGGACCGCTGCCCGAAGATCGAATTCGGGCGGCTGAACCACGAGCTTGCCTGGGCCGGCGTCAATACCGGGGTCATTTCATCCAGGCGGCCCGGGCGGCGCTGACCGGCGCAGCCCCAAGGCACGCGAGACCGAACTTACGGGGAGCCGGAACAGGAAGCCGGAGAGGAAAAGAGAGGAAACATGTTTACCAGACCCGAGCGAGCCGTCGACCGCGTCTTTCTCCACTGCAGCGCGAGCGACCATGCCCATCACGACAATATCGCCACCATGCGAAAATGGCATGTCGAGGACCGCGGCTGGAGCGATGTCGGCTATCATTTCTTCATCCGCAAGGACGGCACGGTCGAGGAAGGACGTCCGCTGGAACGGACACCGGCGGCCCAGGGCGGCAACAACCGGGGCACCATCGCGATTTGCCTGCACGGCCTCGCGCTCGAGAATTTCACCGAGATGCAGCATAATTCCGTAATTAAACTTTGTTCAGAAATAACAGCGGCTTATCACGGAATGGTAACGTTCCATGGGCACTGTGAAGTCTCCTCCAAGGCCTGCCCGGTCTTTCCTTACAAGGCAGTGCTTGGCCTGAATGCCCATGGCGAGATGCTGTTCGCCAAATCGTCGCGACCGGATGGCACGACCCCGCCGGATCTGAGCCTGCCCGGCGACCGGACACCGCCCCGTCCTGTCCTGCGGATCAGCGACCGCAACAGCGACGTCGAGATCCTGCAGCGCCTGCTCATCGCCGCCGGTAACAATATTGTCGCGGACGGGATATTCGGCCAGGGCACGGCCGCCGCGGTCCGCGCGTTTCAGATATCGAACGGCCTTGTCGCCGACGGGATCGTCGGCCCGGCGACCTGGAAAGCCCTGCAGGCATGAGCAATTCCGCCGGTAACGGCCGCAGCCCCAACGATTTCGGCTTCGAGACCCGCGCCATACATGCCGGGGCGGCCCCTGACGCGGCCACGGGCGCGCGAAACACGCCGATCCACCACTCCACATCCTATGTGTTCGACGATGTCGATCACGCGGCCTCGCTGTTCAACCTGCAAAGCTTCGGATTCATCTATTCGCGCCTGACCAACCCGACGGTCGCCGTGCTGGAGGAACGCATCGCCAATCTCGAAGGCGGCCGCGCCGCCTGCGCCGCCGGATCGGGCCATGCGGCGCAATTTCGGGCGTTTTTCACGCTGATGGAACCGGGCGACCACTTCGTCGCCTCGCGCAATCTCTACGGCGGATCGATCACGCAGTTCGCGGTCAGCTTCAAAAAGCTTGGCTGGCACTGCGATTTCGCCGATCCCTTGAACCCGGAAACCTTCCGCGCCGCCCTGAAAGAGAATTCCAAGGCGATCTTCATTGAATCGGTGTCCAACCCGTCCAACGTGATCGGCGATATCGAGGCGATCGCAGAGATCGCGCGGGATGCCGGCATTCCGCTGATCGTCGACAACACGATGGCGACGCCGTATCTGTTCCGGCCGATCGATTACGGCGCGGATATCGTCCTGCATTCCACAACCAAGTATCTGAACGGACACGGAAATTCCATGGGCGGCGCGATCGTGGAATCCGGCAGGTTCGACTGGGCGCAGAACGACAAATTCCCATCGATGACCAAACCGGACGATGCCTATCACGGCCTCACCTTCTACGAAACCTTCGGCGATTTTGGCTTCACCATGCGGGTGCGCGCGGTGGCGCTTCGCGACTTCGGCCCTTCCCTGTCGCCGACCAATGCCTTCATGACCCTGACCGGGATCGAAACCCTGCCACTGCGGATGGACCGCCATGTCGCCAATGCGGAAGCGGTCGCCGTCTTTCTGGAGGATCACCCGGCGGTCGCCTGGGTGTCCTATGCCGGGCTGCGCTCAAGCCCCTCTCATAATAACAAAAAGCATTATTTACCAAATGGCTGTGGTGCAGTCTTCACCTTCGGACTTAAAGGTGGATATGCCGCGGGCACGCGCCTGGTAGAGGGGTGCGAATTGCTGTCCCACCTTGCGAATGTCGGCGACACGCGGAGCCTGATCCTGCACCCGGCATCGACCACCCACCGCCAGCTCACCGAAGAGCAGCAGATTGCCGCCGGGGCCGGCCCGGACGTGGTGCGGATATCCGTCGGCATCGAGACGGTGGATGACATCATCCGCGACCTCGACCAGGCCCTGAGGGCGGCATCATTTTAAGATTATGCTCAGGCTGCCCTGATTCCGTTCCGGCAGATCGCCTGCACGCCACTGGTAGTGCTCAAAATCGTCGGTAGTGCTCGGCAAATCAACGGTAGTGCTCACCCGACCACGTTGGAAATCTCGATCAGGTTGCCATCGGGGTCTCGGAAATAGACCGATTCCAGGACCCCCGCCGCGCCCGACCGCTTTACCGGTCCCTCCTCGACCTCAATACCGCAATCCTCGAGATGCTGTATCACCTGTGAGACAGGCGTCTCAGATATGAGACAGAAATCCTCCGATCCGGGAACGATATGACGGGCCTTGGGCGACACGTCCGTCGATGCATCGTGGATGTTGAATTTCTGTGTGCCGAAATGGACGGCATGGAGATTATTGCCGAAGGTGACATGTTCCATGCCCAGCACCCTGGTATAGAAGTCTATCGTCGCCTGCAGATCGCCGGCGGTGATGACAAGATGATCGAGGCTGCTGATTCTGATGGTCATGAGGTCTCCTGTCCGAATGGCGGCGAAGCGGGTTGCCTGGCAGAGATCCCGGCATCCGGATTCTCGTCGGCGCGTGGCAGGAACGCTGCCGCGCAGATAACGATCCCGGCGACGATCGCCATCGAGACGAACATCCACCAGAACCCGCCGGTCATATCGTACACCCCGCCTGCAAAAGGAATGGCCAGCGAACTGACGCCTAGGCCGAGCACGAATTTTGCACCATAGGCGCTGGAGCGCCACTGCGCCGGGCAATAGCGGGCAACAAGGCTGTTCTCGGTCGGCAGCGACGCCGTGATCAGGAACATGATCGCTCCGGCGGCGCCGACAAGCGGCAGTCCGGACAGCCCGGCCGATACCAGGGCCACCGGAATCATCGCAACGAATATCGCAGGGTAAACAAGCGTGAGCCTGTAGCGGTCAGCGAGCCAGCCCCCCGCAAGCTGGCCCAATGCCCCGATACCGAGCGCCGCGGAAGCAAGCCCGCCTGCCCCGATCAGACCTGCCCACTCGACGATATCGGGCGCCCGCACCGCAAACACCTTGGGCAGCACCACCGAATGCGCCTGGGCCAGCAGTCCCACACAGAGCACGGTGATACACAGCACCGCGAGCCCACGGATCGCTCGGGCGCGTGGCACTTCCGCATCGGTCAGGGTCTCCCCGGTCCCGCCCCGCGCGGACATGCGGCGCATAACGAACAAAAACGCCACCCCCGTCGCGATACAGGCCGCTCCCGGCACGAAAAACGCGTAGCGCCAGCCCAACATCGCTGTCAGACCACCGGCAATCAGCGGGGCCAATGCAAGTCCGACCGTTCCGAACACGCCATTGATGCCGAGCGCCTTACCCCGCGACTTTCCGGCGGCATTTGCCACCACCCAGGCGGTGCCGACCGGGTGATAAATCGATGAAAACAGCCCGATCCCGCCAAGTGCTATGACAATACCGAGCCGACCGGAGGCAAACCCCGCCGCGATCCCCGCCGCGCCGGTACCGAAAAAGAACACGGCCAGCATCGCAGGGGCACTCCATTTGTCGCCAAGCCAGCCCGCGGGCAGCGCCGCCACGCCGTAGAGCACGAAGCCCACGAAGGACAGGGACAGCAATTCGCCGTATGGCCGCTCGAACGCGACCTCCAACGCAATGACCACGGTCGGATAAACCAGCATCATCACGTGGCTGTAGAAATGTGCGACATTTGCGAACAACAGGGCTGTGCGGTTGCCGTTCGCAGGTGCGGATTCGGTCATCTGGTCGCCATCCGGAGTATTTTCGCGATGATACCGGGCAGTTTGCAACATCGCACGCTGAAATCCCTCCCCGGTGATTTGCTGGTTCACGTCAGCGGCAGGTCAGCGATCCTCAACTGCCCCAATATTGCCTTATTCCGGTCGAAATTCCGCCACACTCCGTCAGCAGGATCAAGCCATGTTAACCATGACCAGATCCCCCGGCCGGCCATCGGCACATGAAGACAGACCACCGCCCGGCGACCTGCCCGCGTCGCCGGACGAGATAGATCTCGACCGTATCGTCACCGATCCGGAGTATCGCCGCGCCGTGCAGGACCTGCTGCGCCGCTGGGGTATTTGCGGGGACAAACCCGGCCCGACCGTCGAGGAGCGATCCCGGGCCAAAGGCATTCCCTGACACGGTGCCTCGGGTTCGCTTCGGGTTGACGATGGCGGATCGCCGCATTTACGGCACTGCAATCCGGCGCGGACAGGTTTATGGTGCGTCGGAACCCGGGAATCCCCCATTTCATTCCGCCCCGATGCGCCGCTGGACGTCCCGGCGGCAAGCCGAAAGCCAGAATCATGCCGCGCCTGCGCATAAAACACCGCACGACGTATACCTATTCGCAACCGATGTCCTTCGGCGAACACAGGCTGATGGTCCGCCCGCGCGACAGTCACGACCTGCGGCTTGTCTCGGCCGAACTCCGGATTCTGCCGGTGCCGACCCTGCGCTGGATTCACGATCCCTTCGGCAACTCGGTGACCATCGCGGAATTCAGCGAGATGAGCACCGAACTGAGCTTCGAAAGCGAGATCGTCATCGAGCGGTTCCCCGACGACACGACGTCGCTTGAAATAGAGCCCTATGCGCAGAGCCTGCCCTTCAACTATCTCGATACCGAACTGCCCGATCTCGCCCCCGCCATCGCGCGGCGCGATTCCGACCCGTACGGGATCGTCGATCTCTGGGCGCTGGGGTTCATGGCCCCCGGCGGGCCGACAGACACGCTGAGCCTGCTGATCCGCATGACGGAGAGCATCAGGCACGATTTCACCTACATCGCGCGGGAAGCCGTCGGCGTGCAGACCGCGGCGGAGACGCTCAACCTGCGCTCCGGCACCTGCCGCGACTATGCGCTCCTGATGATGGAAGCGGTCCGCAGCCTCGGCATCGCCGCGCATTTCGTGACCGGCTATCTGTACGACCCGGCGCTGGATGCCGGCAACAGCGGCAACAGCGACGGGGGTGCCGCGATCCTCGGCGCCGGCGCAACCCATGCCTGGTGCGAGGTTTACCTGCCCGGCCTCGGCTGGGTGTCGTTCGATCCCACCAATGGCCGCTACGGCAGCGAAGACCTCATCCGCATCGGCATCGCCCGCGCGCCCGAACAGGCCCAGCCGCTCTCCGGCCTGCTCAACGGAGATCCGTCGACGGCGCTCGGGATGGATGTACAGGTCTCGGTG
>JAYOMI010000088.1:0-6138 GCA_038120765.1 Rhodospirillaceae bacterium | reverse complement strand
TCAAGAAACGCAGGATTCCCGCCGTCCACCGGCAGCGCGACGACGCAGGGACAGTCATAGCTGTGGAGTTCTCGGACCTTCGCGGTCAGCGCATCCACCAGTGACGCCGTGGTCTTGGCGATCAGCACCGCCTCCTCTCCCTCCTGCACGACGCCTTCCCACCGGTAGATCGACGTCATCGGGCCCAGCACATTGGCACAGGCGGCCAGGCACGCCTCGACCAGCGCGCGCCCGATGGCGCGGGCTTCGTCGGTACTCTCGGCTGTGATGTAGATCAGGCGGGTGTCCGGCGTGTCGGGCATTTAGATTCTCCGAGCTAGGCAATATGCCGTTCAGAATATTTGAAATGCTTGATGGTTGGGAGCGCTGTTACGCAGGGATAGTGTTCCTGCCTGATTTCGCAGGATGTCACCCCGGCACAGGGCCGGGATGACAAGCGCATTCGGGACTTAAACCAGTGAAGCGTAAACCGGCCCCATCAACTGAAAAACGGATTGTCGCCCAGCGCGTGTTCGGTGACGTCAACCACGCCCTGTATTGTCGGGACCTCGCTCAGGATGGCGTTCTGGACGCCCTGCTGGAGGGTCACCGCCGAGGCGGAGCAGCCCTGGCAGCCGCCTTCCATGCGCACATAGGCGACGTGATCGGTGACATCGACCAGGCTTATCCGCCCGCCATGGGCGGCGACGGCGGGATTGATCTTTTCGTCGAGCAGCGCCATCACCGCCTCGGCTTCGGGGCCGGTCGGGCCTTCCTCGTTGCCGTTGAAGACCCAGTCCGGGATTTCCGCGGCCGGCGCTTCGCCGATCCAGGTGACGGCGGTTACTTCGGGCAGATGATGGGTGATGATATTGGTCATCATGTCGCGCTTCTTCGCGCCGCCGCCGCCGATCAGTTCCAGGGTCAGCGTGCCGTCGGCGAATTTCTTGAACAGGACCTCGCCGCCATAGGCCTCCACCGCCGGGCGGATGCGCTCATCCAGCAGTTCGAGGATGCGCGTCATCGTCGCGTCGGTCACCACCGGATCGCCGGAACCGTAATGCTCCATGATCGCCCCCAGGATCGCGGGGTTCAGGATGTACCGTGGCTGCCGACCGCCGGACCGTCACGTCGTCGAGCGACAGGGAAACCCCCTCTACCGCGTCGATCTGCAGCAGACGCCGGGCAAGCGGCGACATCTCCGCGGCTTCCGCCTCGCCCAGCGGCGGCATGCCGACGGGCAGCACCGGCTCGCCGGGGGTGAACCTCATGCAGGCCGGATCTTCTAGCGGGTGGGTCTGAATGAACATTCTGTTCGGCCTTTCAGGCATTTACGCTCTGTGGGGTGCAGCATGGGTGCGGCGTCGGATCGGTCAGGCGCCCGCGGCGCCGTAGCGCTCCGCCACGTATTTTTCGACCAGTGCGCGAAACTCGTCCGCGATGCCGGGACCCCGAAGCGTCATCGCCTTTTTGCCGTCGATGAAAACCGGGGCCGCGGGTTCCTCGCCGGTGCCCGGCAGGCTGATGCCGATATCGGCATGCTTGGATTCGCCCGGACCGTTCACAATACAGCCCATCACGGCCACGTTCAGTTCCTCGACACCATCATACTTTTCGCGCCAGGCCGGCATGCGTTCGCGGATATGGTTCTGGATACTCTGGGCCAGTTCCTGAAACACGGTGGACGTGGTGCGTCCGCAGCCCGGACAGGCAGCAACCAGGGGGATGAAAGAGCGCAGCCCCATGGTCTGCAATAACTCCTGCGCGACGATCACTTCCCGCGTGCGGTCGCCGCCGGGTTCCGGCGTCAGCGATATGCGGATGGTGTCGCCGATTCCGTGCTGCAGCAGGATGCCCATGCCGGCGGCGGAGGCGACGATGCCCTTGCTGCCCATGCCCGCCTCTGTCAGGCCGAGATGAAGCGCATAATCGCAGCGCGCGGCAAGATCGCGATAGACGGCGATCAGATCCTGCACGGCGGACACTTTCGCCGAGATGATGATACGGTCCATCGGCATGCCGAGTTCAATAGCGCGCTCGGCCGATGCAAGACCGGAGACGACCATCGCGTCGCGCATCACCTGGGCGGCGTCTTTCGGGTTACCGGCAGCCGTGTTCTCGTCCATCATCCGCGTCAGCAGCTCCTGGTCGAGCGAGCCCCAGTTGACGCCGATCCGGACCGGTTTTTCATACTTGTTGGCGACCTCGATCATGGTCGAAAACTGGACGTCGCGCTTTTCGCGGAAACCGACATTGCCGGGGTTGATCCGGTACTTCTCCAGCGCTTCGGCGCAGGCGGGATTATCGTCCAGCAGCTTGTGGCCGATATAATGGAAATCGCCGACGATCGGCACATCGATGCCCATCAGCATCAACCGGTCGCGGATATACGGCACGGCCTTTGCCGCTTCGTCCCGGTCCACGGTAATGCGCACGATCTCTGATCCGGCGGCGGCAAGGGCCGCAACCTGCTGAACGGTGGAATCGACATCCGCGGTGTCGGTATTGGTCATGGACTGCACGACAATGGGCGCGCCCCCGCCCACGGTGACATTGCCGACCCTGACCGCGACACTGTCGCGACGCGGCGGTTTCTCGAAAATTCCCTGGTCGGTGATAGCGTTCATGGCTCGTCCGTCTTCCCTACCCTGCAGATATAGCGCGATCCGGCGCGGAGGCCAGCGGCGCGGCGGCATCAATGCGCGCCAGCAGGTCTTCATAGTCGGTAATTACCGGAAACTGCGGAAATTCGTCTATCACGTTCTGTGGCGGGCGGAACAGGAATCCCGCATCGGCCGCCCCCAGCATGCGCGTATCGTTATAGGAATCGCCCGCCGCACAGGTGAAGAAATTAAGCTTTCTGAACGCCTCGACTGCGGCGCGCTTGTGATTTTCCATGCGCAGTTCGTATCCCGACAGCCTCCCCGTTGTCCGATCGACCGTCAGACGATGACAGAACAGGGTCGGCTGGCCCATTTTGACCATCAGCGGCCCGACGAATTCGTAAAACGTGTCCGACAGGATGACCAGTTGGTGCTTCGCGCGGACGGTATCCAGAAAGTCCCGGGCGCCGGGAAGCGGCTCGATTCCGTCGATAATCGGTTGCAGGGCGTCAATGCCGATGCCCTCGCGCTCGAGAATATCGAGACGATACTGCATCAGCACGTCGTAATCCGGCTCGTCGCGGGTCGTCCGCCGCAGATCGTCGATCCCGGTGCGTTCCGCCAACTCGATCCAGATTTCAGGCGCGATCACGCCTTCCATGTCGAGACATACGATTTTCACTGTCAGGCCTGCTCTTTTTCCCTGCGCGGGGTATAGCAGGCGGGCGATTCAGCGGCAAACGGGAATACGGCACTACGGCATCCCTTCCGCTCCGGCGAACCGGACCGCTGCGGCGTATCCTACTTTTGCATTCGCCGGATGATCTCGTCCTTGGTTTTTGCGTCGCGGCGCATCCGATCCTGGATCTGATCCAGGGCAGTCTGCCGCTGCAGGAACATTTTTTTGGTGCCGGTGAGCTGCCTGCTCTGCAGGGCCTGGCGTTTGCGCGCCGCCTCGCGTTGCCGAAGCGCCCGGGCAAGCCCGTCGGCGGGCGCCATGCCATGGGTTGCCAGCGTATCCGATGCTGCGGGCTTCATCTGCCCTGTCTGGGCATGGGTATCGTTTCCGGCAATGACCAGAAAGGCGCATCCCGTCGCGGCCAGACGGAAGGACGCGGCGGCGACCGTCAAAAATCTCATCGGCTTTCTCCTCGCAGCGACAAAAGACCCTCCGATTGTCGCGGAAGAATATTGAGCAAAGACTATAGCGGGCAGCCACCCCGGCGCTGACCGGGTTTTGCCGAAATTCAATAACGGCCCGGCGGGTGCCGCAGAGATAGTTCCGGATATCTTCCTTGACTCAAAAATATTTTCATCTGAAAATATTTTAAAATGAATTGATAGCGAGGATTTCCAATGGCAACCGTTCAGAAACTGCACGACACCACCCCGGCGCAACTCGTCCAGCGGGCGACAGATCTGCGCCCGATGATCGCCCAAACAGCCTCCGAAAATGAAAAGAACCGTCGCCTTTCGCAGGACATGTTCGATACCATCCGGGATGCGGGTTTCTTCCGGTATTACCAGCCGAAACAATTCGGCGGTCTCGAATTCGATGAGCCCGCCCCCGCCATGCAATGCGTCATCGAATGGGCGTCCGCTGATGCCTCTACCGGCTGGGTCTGCGCCCTCGGTCTCGTGCATCAGTGGCTGATAGCGCAATTCCCGGCGGAGATGCATGAAGAGGTCTGGGGCGACACCCCGGACGCGACAGCCTGCGGTTCCTACGCGCCGGCGGGCAACTGCACGGCGGTGGATGGCGGCTACCGGCTGACGGGGGATTTCCATTTCGCCAGCGGGGTCGACGTGACGGACTGGGCGATCCTCGGCGTGTTCTTCCCGCCGGAAGACGACGGCGGCCGGCCGGTTCCCGGCTTCACGATGGTGCCGAAATCGGATTTCTCCGTGCACGACGACTGGCATGTGATGGGGCTGACGGGCACCGGTTCAAAGACGGTTGTCTGCAAGGATGTTTTCATTCCGGCGCATCGCCGCGTGACCTTCGCCGAACTCGTGTCGGGCAACTCCCCCGGATACCGCGCGTTGCAGAACAATATTTACCGCTACCCCATTCTGTCGCTTGTCGCCTATGGAATTTCGACCCCTGCAATCGGCGCGCTGAGCGGCGCGGTCGGAACGTTTCTCGACGCCATGAACGGCAGGATGACGCGGGGCGCCGTAGTGCTCGGCGGCAACAAGGTCCGCGATTTCCAGGCGGTCCAGATGCGCGTCGGGCGTGCCGTCGGCAACCTGAAGGCGGCAAAAGCGATGCTGTTTGCCCAGATCGAGGAGTCGCGGGCAAAGGTCATCGACCGCAGCGAAATTCTCGATGTACAGGACCGGCTGGACAACCGCCTGACCCAGGCCCAGACGGTGGCGCTTGGCGTTCAGGGACTGGACGAACTGTTCGGCGCAGTCGGCGGACACGGCATCAACACGTCGCAGCACGTCCAGCGGGCCTGGCGCGATGCGCATGCCATCGCCCATCACATCAGTTTCAACTGGGATGCCATAAGTTCCATGTACGGCCAGCATGCGCTCGGCCTCGAACCGCAGGGACAGTTCTGACATGGTCGCCTACTGGATCGCCGCCCTCAGCGCCGAAGACATGGCGCCGCTCAAGGATTACGCGGCGCAGGCACGCATCGCCGTCGATAAGTATGGCGGGCGGTCCCTGTCCCGGCTCGGCCGGTTCCAATTGCTCGAAGGCGAATTCGTGGGCGACAAGATGGCCGTGATCGAATTCGACACCATGGAGCAGGCCGTTGCCTGCTACAACTCGCCCGAATACCAGAAAGCCAAGGACCTGCGCGACGGCAAGACGGACGCCGTGTTTTTCGTGGTCGAAGGAACCGGGTAATGGCCTGCCCGCCCGCCGATTTTCACCTTGAACAGTTCCTGCCCTATCTCGTTCACCGGGTCGGCTCCAACCTGGCGGAAGGCTTCGACGAAGGCTTTGCCGCGGCCGGCCTCTCGCTGCAGGAATGGCGAGCGCTTTCCATCCTGTACGAATACGGTCCCCAGACCATGGGCGATATTGCCCGGCGCACCAGCATCAACGCATCCACCATGACCCGGCTGGTCGGACAGATGGAAAAGCGACAACTTGTAAAACGCGAGCGCCCTGTCGCCAATCAGCGAACGGTATTCGTGCGCATTCTTGCCGATGGCCGCCGCAAAGTGGAATTCCTGATTCCCAGAGTTCTGGAGTACGAAGAGGCACTGACCGGGTGTTTCAGCGGGGCGGAACTGCAGATGCTCAAGGCACTGCTCGTAAAGTTCTTTCACAGCCTGACCGATGACGATCTGACCGATAACGGCCTGATGGACCAGGGATCGCGCAAAGTCGGCCCGCGGCAGGAAGACCTGATCGCCAGCTGACGGCGCGCGTCAGCGACGGTCCTGGTGCCGAAGCGCGGCTGAAGATAAAACGGTTTGCGCTATGCGGTTTCAAGCCGCCGGACATTGCCCGGCAACTACATGGACACCGTGGTCCCAATACCTGTCTGACGTCAGCGCTCATGGGGCAGATTGAGGAGTTTGCATAAGGGAGGAT
>JAYOMI010000087.1:0-14639 GCA_038120765.1 Rhodospirillaceae bacterium | reverse complement strand
TGGCGCAGCTGATCTACGATCTGAAGCAGATCAATCCCGACGCAAAGGTCTGCGACAAGCTGGTGTCCCAGACCGGCATCGGCACCATCGCCGCCGGCGTCGCCAAGGCGCACGCCGACACCATCCTGGTGTCCGGTCATTCGGGCGGCACCGGCGCCAGCCCGCAATCGTCGATCAAGTATGCCGGTCTTCCATGGGAAATGGGGCTGTCGGAAGTCCATCAGGTGCTGACGCTGAATCAGCTTCGCCACCGGGTGGTGCTGCGCACCGACGGCGGCTTCCGCACCGGTCGCGATGTCGTCATCGCCGCCATTCTGGGCGCGGAGGAATTCGGCATCGGCACCGCGTCGCTGATCGCCATGGGCTGTATCATGGTGCGCCAGTGCCATTCGAATACCTGCCCGGTCGGCGTCTGCACCCAGCACGAAAAGCTACGCGAAAAATTCACCGGCACGCCGGAGAAAGTCGTCAACCTGTTCAGCTTCATCGCCGAGGAAGTACGCGAAATTCTCGCTTCGCTCGGCGCGCGGTCGCTGGAAGAAGTCATCGGGCACACCGAACTGCTGACCCAGGTCAGTCGTGGCAGTCCGCATCTCGACGATCTCGACCTCAATCCGTTGCTGGTGCAGGCCGATCCCGGCGACAGCGCCCATTACTGCACACTCGAGGGCCGCAACGAGGTCCCTGAAACGCTTGACGCCCAGATGATCGAAGACGCACGATCCGCCCTGGAAGGCGGCGAAAAGATGCAGCTGCAGTACAACGTCCGCAACACGCAGCGTGCGATCGGCACCAAGATCTCGTCGCTGATCACGCGCCGGTTCGGCATGAATGGTCTGCAGCCAGGACACGTTACGGTTCGGCTGCGCGGCTCCGCCGGCCAGTCGCTGGGTGCATTCGCGGTGCAGGGCCTGAAGCTGGAAGTGTTCGGCGACGCCAACGATTACGTCGGCAAGGGCCTGTCGGGCGGTACCATCGTGGTGCGTCCGCCGACCGCAGCGCCGCGCAAGTCGAACGAAAACACGATCATCGGCAACACCGTTCTGTACGGCGCAACCGGCGGCAAGCTGTTCGCCGCCGGCCAGGCGGGCGAACGCTTCGCGGTGCGCAATTCCGGCGCCGAGGTTGTGGTCGAGGGCTGCGGGTCGAACGGCTGCGAATACATGACCAACGGGATCGTCGTGATCCTGGGCCCGGTCGGTGACAATTTCGGCGCCGGCATGACGGGGGGCATGGCGTTCGTATACGATTCCGACGACAGCTTCTTCGATCACGCCAACGACGACACCATCATCTATCAGCGGATACAGACATCGTATTGGGAAAACGTGCTGAAACGCGCCGTCGAGGAACACCATCGGGAGACCCAATCTGCTTTCGCCGAGCGGATGCTGAACCACTGGAACACCGAGCGCGAAAAATTCTGGCAGGTTATCCCGACGGAGATGATACACCGCTACGAACAGCCTGTTACGTCCGATGAAGGCGACGAGCTGAGAGCCTGATTTCCTGTCGCGTTTCCGGTCCGCTCCGCCGCCCGGCCGCCCGCGGAACGATCCTCGTGAACGGCAGAAAGGGGCTGAGGCCGTGAAGCGGACGAAGGGCCGGTGCAGTTTCAGGCACTTAGCCGTTTCCGCGATTCAGCGCATTGGTTAGACTGCCGCCCGATGCGCACGCTGTACCATCTCTGGCTCTCGCCGTTCTGCCGCAAGGTGCGTATTGCGCTTGCGGAAAAGAAACTGGATTTCGAGCTGAAATCGGAAAACCCGAACGAACGCCGGGCAGAGTTCCTGGCGCTTAATCCCGCCTGCGACATTCCCGTCCTGGTCGAAGACGGCGGCCCGGTGATCGCGAACTCGGGCGCGATCGGAGAATACCTGGAAGAAATCTGTCCCGACCCGCCGCTCTATCCGGGCGGGCCGTCCGAGCGGGCGGAGATCCGCCGCCTGATCGCCTGGTTCGATATCAAATTCAATGTCGAAGTGACCGAAAACCTGGTCGGCGAAAAACTGATGAAACGGCTGATGCGCAAGGGCGCGCCGGATTCGCGCGCCATCCGCGCCGGGCGCGAGAATTTTCACATTCATATGGACTACATCGCCTGGCTGACCGAACGCCGCAACTGGCTGGGTGGCGACGATTTTTCAATGGCGGATATCGCCGCAGGCGCGCATCTGTCCTGTCTGGATTACATCAACGACGTTCCCTGGGCCGATCACGAACCGGCCCGCGAATGGTACGCGCGGCTAAAATCCCGGCCATCCTTCCGGGCTATCCTTGCGGATCATATTCCCGGCGAACCGCCGCCGAAACACTACGCTGATCTCGATTTTTAGCTGTCAATGCAGCCGCTCGCCGTCTGTCAGGAAATGCGGTCGACGGAATCCCGTATGATATCCGCCGTCCGGCGGTAATGATCCATCAGTACCTCAACCGCGCGATCCGCATCGCGATTCACGGCGGCGGTCATAATCGCCTGGTGCTCATCCAGCTCGTTGCGCCGGGGATAGGTCTCCCGGATGGCAAGCTGGCGATACCGGTCGGCAAGATCGTTCAGCTGTTCGCAATAGGATATCAGCCACCGGGATCCGCAGGCGCCGATCAGCGCGAGATGGAACGCCCGGTGCAGGATTTCCCAGTCGGGATTAATCGCGTAAGCGACCTGGTCGGCCGACCGCGGCGTCTTGGACAGGCGGTGAAATGCGAGAACGAGCCCCTCCTCCCAGGCGTCGTCTCCCGCGGCGATGGATTCGCGAATCGCGGTTTCTTCGAGCCAGCACCGGGTTTTGATCAATTCATCCAGCTCGGCGCCGCTGACCCCGGCGACACGGAAGCCTTTCTGGTCGACCCGCATCACGACGCCATCCACGGACAGCCGGTTGAGCGCTTCGCGGATGGGGCTTGCACCGACGCCATAGCGGTCCCGGAGATATTCGACGCGCAGCTTTTCTCCGGGCGGCAGTTCGCCTTTCAGAATGTCGCGGCGCATCATATCGTACACCGAACTGGCAAGCGTTCCCGCGACGCTGTCAGGTTTGCCGGGACTTTCGGGGCTTTCGGATGTCACACTCTCCAACGCGTTACCGCTCCTGCGTAAATGTCGACAATTTGTACCTTGATATCCTCATCGGGGCTATTACCGATAAATATCTAATATTCTGCAATTTTGGTCAATAATATCGATATTTTATTGACCGTCGAAGGAAGCTGCTCTTATTGTGTTGGACAGGAAAACAGGTGGCAGACCGAAATAAAGCCGTAACCTCCGGCGGTTAGGCTCGGTCATCTGCGACGGTGGGCCGAAGCCCGCAGAATGAAGGATTTACCATGGCGCGCGTCAGTGTCAGTCAAATGTTGAACGCTCTTGTGGATCTCGGGCGCCATTATCTCGATCGCCCGGCGGCGGACAGCAGCGCCGACGCGCTGGTTGCCCGGTGCCACGACCTGGTATCGGCCCATGGGGAAGCATCGGGAACCGCCCTGGCAAGCCAGATACTGGACGGCTATCTGGCGCTTGACGACGGCGGACGCCTCGACATTCTGCTCCGTCTTGACCGCGAATTCGCACCGGACAGCGAGGCGCTGTCGGCCGCCGCGCGAAACTACGCGGTCACCCCCGATGACGAGACATACCGGGCACTTGCAGATGCGATAGAAGCGCCGCGGCAGGAGCTCTTCCGCCGCCTGAACATGGCGCCCGGCGGCACCGCCGCGATCGTCGGCATGCGCCAGCTGATCCTGCCGCAGCTGCGCGACCATCCGGCACTCAAACCGTTCGAGCACGACCTGAAACACCTTCTGGCATCCTGGTTCAACCGGGGGTTCCTGCAACTCGAACAGATCGACTGGCGCACGCCCGCCGTCATCCTGGAAAAACTTATCGCGTATGAGGCCGTTCATGAGATCCAGGGATGGGACGATCTGCGCCGTCGCCTGGCCGATGACCGCAGGTGCTTCGGGTTTTTCCATCCTGCCCTGCCGGACGAACCGCTGATCTTCGTCGAGGTTGCCCTGACACACGGGCTTGCCGGCGAAATTCACACATTGATCGATACCGCGCCCGACAATAATGCCGATAAAGAGCAGCCGGACACAGCTATCTTCTATTCGAGCAGCAACTGCCAGGCAGGGCTTACCGGTATCAGCTTCGGCAACTTCCTGATCAAACAGGTTGCCGACGCCGTGAAGAAAGAATTTCCCGGGATAACGCAGTTCGCCACGCTCTCGCCGATCCCGGGATTCAGAAAGTGGCTTGACGACGTTCTGGTGCGCGATACGCCGGACGGGTTGAGCGAAGACGATATCGATCTATTGAATCGCAGCGACTGGCGCGAGAACGAACTGATCCGCCAACCGCTGAAACCGTCCCTGATGAGCCTGTGTCCGCGTTACCTGATCGAAGAGAAAAGCAACGGGCGGCCGCTCGATCCCGTCGCCCGGTTCCATCTCGGCAACGGCGCCAGCGTCGAACGGATCAACTGGGCAGCCGACCTGTCCGACAAGGGTATCGAGCAATCGACCGGGATGATGGTCAACTACCTCTACGATTCCGACCAGATCGTCCGGAACCACGAAGCCTATGTTCGCGACGGTATCGTTGCAGCGTCGTCCGCCGTCACCAAGCTGACAAAGAACAGGGATTAGGGATCAGAACCCGGATACGCAGGCGCCGGGTCCGGCGTTATCGCGAACTCGTTGTAGCGAACTATTGTGCTTTCGGCGGTGTTTCCTGCTTCGCGAGATTTTCACGTGCCGCATCCGCCGCCACCGAATTGCCCTCCAGCGCAATAACACGTTGCCAAGACGTTGCGGCCGCCGCGGCGTCGCCGCGCAGCGACAGGATGTTGCCCCGCTCCAGCAGTGCATCCACGTTGTCCGGCGCCAGATCGACTGCCCGCGAAATATCGTCCTGCAAGAGGTCGAGGTTGTTCAGCTTGCGCCAGGCCGTCGCCCTGAACACCAGTGCATCGACGCGCCGGGAATCCACATCGACGGCCTTGTTCAGATCGTCGATCGCTTCCCAGTATTCGCCCATACTGGCGCGCGTGATTGCCCGGTCGAGCAGGAGTTCGACCTGCGGGCCGGCAAGGTCGAGCGCGCGGGTCTGGGCGGACAGCGCCTCTGTCGTCTTGCCCGCGATCAGCCAGGCCTGACCCGCCTGCGCAAGCAATTCCGCTTTCAGCCTTTTGCCGGGCCGCCGGGATGTCGCCGCCAGCGATTCGAGGCGACGGGCCGCTTCCTCGTACGCACCGCTATTCAGCAACGCGACGGCGCTGCAATGCCGTGCGCCTTCCTCGCCGCCGGCGCGCTCCCAGGCGGCAGCGACACCGACCGCCTTTTCCGGGTCGTTCCGCGCAAGGGCCATGCACTCGGTATATTGTCTGGCCGCCTCTACGGTGGGGCTCGCGTCTGACTCCGGCGGCGTTTGCGCTCCGGTCATCGCAGCCGGCAACAGAACAAGCAGTGCCGCGAAGCCGCAGGTCGCGGCGCGTAACCATAACCGTTCAACTTGCAGCCGGATTGTCATAGGTCTTAAAGTCGCGGTCCCGTACCTGTAAGGCAAGCCATTTAAAATGAGCATCCCGTTATGACGACTCCCGGAACGCTGTTCTGTTTCGGGGTGGGCTACAGCGCCATGGCGCTGTCGCGCCGGCTGGATGCCGCCGGCTGGACGATCCGCGGGACCTGCCGCAAACCCGCGCGGAAAGCCGCCCTCGGCGCATTGGGAATTTCCGCGGCACTTTTCGACGGCGAATCACCGATGGATTCGCCCGACCTGCTGCAGGGGGCAACGCATGTGCTGCTGTCGATCCCCCCGGGCGCGGACGGCGATCCTGCTTACCGGCATCATGCGAAGGACATCGCGGCGGCCGGCAGCGTTGAATGGGTCGGCTATTTTTCCACCACGGGAGTCTACGGCAACCGCGACGGCGACTGGGTCGATGAAACATCCGATCTCCGCCCGGGCAGCGACCGCAGCCAGCGCCGCGTCGATGCCGAGCGCGACTGGCTGGCCTGGGGCGAACGTCACGGTGTTGCGGTTCAGATATTCCGCCTGCCGGGCATATACGGCCCCGGACGCTCGGTCGTGGAACAGGTGAAAGCCGGCACGGCGCGGCGCGTCGTAAAGCCGGGTCATGTGTTCTCGCGCATCCATGTAGAGGACATCGCGACCGTGGTTGCCGCATCGATCGCACGGCCGCAGCCGGGCGGAATCTATAATGTCTGCGATGACGAGCCCGCCGCACCGGCGGATATCGTCACCTATGTGTGCGAGTTGCTCGGCCGGGAACCGCCGCCGGAAATCCCCTATGACGAGACCGAGATGTCGCCGATGGCCCGGAGTTTCTGGTCGGACAATCGCCGGGTGCGAAACGACCGCATCAAGGAAGCCCTTGGCGTCGAACTGGATTTTCCGGATTACCGGACCGGCATTCGCGGCATTCTGGGCCTCGGCGGCTAGAAGTCGCCCCTTTCGTCGAGTTCCCCCAGCAGATCGTCCAGCGTGACTTTCAGCCGCGCGATGTCCTGATCGCGCGACAACCTGTGATCGCCGTCCTTGACGAGGAAAATCCGCACATCGTCAGACAGGATTTTCTCGGCGATCCGGCTGGTGGTCATCCACGGCACCGACTCGTCACGCATGCCATGCAGCAGCCTGACCGGGCAGTGCAGCGCGATAGGCCGCCGCAGAAGCAGGTGCGACCGACCGTCTTCGATAAGCCCCCGGGTGATCGTATAGGGTTCATCGCCGTATTCCGACGGCTCGTAATAAACCCCGTCGCGGTCGATAATCGCACGGCGCTCATCATCGAACCGGTTCCACATCAGATCTTCTGTGAAGTCGGGCGCCGCAGCGATCCCGATCAACCCGGCGACCCTCTCTGGCCGTGCCAGAGCCGCCAGCAGCATGATCCAGCCGCCCATGGAAGAGCCTATCAGAACCTGGGGACCCTCGGTGCACGCGTCGAGAACCGCAATCGCATCCTCCGCCCAGCCGCCGATGGTGCCGTCCGCAAAATAGCCCGATGATTCGCCGTGCCCCTGGTAATCGAACCGCACGAAAGCCCTGCCCGCCGCCCGGCAATACCGTTCGACTTCCACGGCTTTCGTGCCCTGCATATCGGACATGAAGCCACTTAAAAACATTACACCTGGTGACTTGCCGTGAAGCCGCCGGTAGGCGATTGTGGCACCGCCGTCGCGTGGTAGGAATTCGGGCGGTCGATCGTTGCTGTCGTTCATGGAAATTGCATAACCATCATGGCGCCCGCCGAAGCGGAAATTCAGACAATTCATAACGCGCCCGCAGCAAATGCGGAAGCGCCAGCCGTGCTGCAGATACTGCCAAGCCTGCAGACCGGAGGCGTCGAGCGCGGCACGGCGGACATCGCGGCGGCGCTGACGGCTGCCGGATGGCGCGCAATCGTCGCCTCGGCCGGCGGCGCGATGGCGCATGAAATCGTGCGCGTGGGCGGAACGCACATCACCCTGCCGGTTGACAGCAAGAACCCGCTGGTCATGCGGAAAAACATCGGCGCCATCACCGACGTTATCCGCACGCATAATGTCCGCATCGTTCACGCCCGCAGCCGCGCACCGGCATGGAGCGCGCGGAGCGCGGCGGAGCGATGCAACGTGCCGTTCATGACGACGTTCCACGGCACCTACAATTTCACCAATCCGGTGAAGAAAGCCTATAACGCGATCATGACCAGGGGGGAGCGCATTATTGCGATCTCCGAATTTATTGGCCGGCATATCGAAGAAAACTATGGCGTCGCGCGCGAGAAAATCCGGGTCATTCCCCGCGGTGTCGATACCGAGACCTTCAACCCCGAGGCCGTTTCCGCCGAACGCATGATCCAGCTTTCGCAGGCCTGGCGGCTGCCGGACGATGCGCCGGTGATCATGCTGCCGGGCCGGCTGACCCGCTGGAAGGGGCAGAGCGTGCTGATCGAGGCCGCCCGCCGGCTGGCCCGCGACAACGTCCGCGTGCTTCTGGTCGGAGACGACCAGGGGCGCACCGCCTACCGCGAAGAACTGGAAGCACAGATCGGCCGGATCGGCGCCGAAGGCATCATCCATCTGACGGGTCCCTGCCGCGACATGCCCGCGGCCTACATGCTGGCCGACGTCGTGATATCGGCATCGACCGACCCCGAAGCCTTCGGCCGGGTCGCCGCCGAAGCACATGCGATGGGACGCCCTGTCATCGCGTCGGATCATGGCGGCTCCCGCGAAACCGTGATCTCCGGCGAAACCGGCTGGCTGGTGCCGCCGGGCGATTCCGATGCGCTGGCCCAGGCGCTGCGCGCCGCGCTTGCCATGACGAGCGAAGAACGCGACACCGTCGCCCGTCGCGCCATCGCCCATGTGCGGGAAAACTTCACCAAGCAGCAGATGTGCGCTTCGACCCTATCCGTCTACGAAGAACTTCTGCCGGGCGCATGAAGCAGCAGAAGGGCCGTCTCCTTGTCATCAAGCTCGGCGCTCTCGGCGATTTCGTGCTGGCGACCGGGCCCTTCGCCGCCATCCGCGCAGCCCATCCGGACGAGGAAATCGTTCTGCTGACCACAGCCCCCTTTGCCGAACTCGCCCGCGCCAGCGGATATTTCGACGAGGTTTGGGTCGATGAACGGCCCTCCCGGATCGCCCTGATCGCAATCCAGCGTCTGCGGCGGCGACTGCGCGGCGGGCGGTTCTACCGGGTATACGATCTGCAGACCTCCGGCCGGTCGGGCTGGTATTTCCGGCTGATGCGCGGCTTCCTGCGCCCGCAGTGGTCGGGCATCGCCTTCGGCTGTTCGCATCCCCATGCCAATCGCAACCGCAATTCAATGCACACCATAGAACGCCAGGCCGAACAGCTGGCGATGGCGGGTATTCCCGAAACGCCGTTGCCGGATCTGTCCTGGGCGACGTCCGATATTTCGCGCTTCAATCTGCCGGCGCGGTTCGCCCTGATGATCCCGGGCGGCGCCGCGCACCGGCCCGGCAAGAGATGGCCGGCGGAAAATTACCGGGCCGTTGCCGATGACTGGCTCAAACGGGGCATTATCCCGGTGATCATCGGCGGGCCGGACGAGACCGAACTGGCGCGCGAAATCGCCGAGGGCACCGGCGCGCTGAACCTTGCCGGACAGACGTCGTTCGCCGACATCGCCGAACTTTCACGGGCGGCGGCCGGTGTTGTCGGCAACGATACAGGCCCGATGCATATCGCCGCGATTTGCGGCTGTCCGGCCGTCGTGCTGTTTTCCGGCGAATCCGATCCGGCCATCACGGCCCCCCGCGGCGCCGACGTGCAGGTCCTCCGTCGCGAGAAACTGGCGGATTTGCCGGTATCGGAGGTTGCCGAGGCGTTAAGTTTGCGTTAAACGCCCCGGTCTATGGTCAACCCGTGGGCGCGATAAATATATCATGAGCAATGTGGCGATTACGCTGCCTGACGGCAGCGTGAAACACTTCGACGGCCCCGTGACCGGGGCAGAGCTGGCGGCGGCGATCGGGCCGGGCCTGGCGAAGGCCGCGCTTGCCGTCAAGATCGATGGCGAGGTGCTCGATCTGTCACGCAGCATAGATGCGGACAGCGAAGTCGAAATCATCACCCGCAAATCCGAAGAAGCGCTGGACCTGATCCGCCACGATACGGCGCATGTCATGGCGGAAGCCGTGCAGGAACTGTATCCCGGCACGCAGGTGACGATCGGGCCATCCATCGAAAACGGTTTCTATTACGATTTTGCCCGCGAACAGCCGTTCACGCCGGACGATCTCGAAAAGATCGAAGCGAAGATGATGGAAATCATCAAACGCGACGAGCCCTTCATCCGCGAGGAATGGGACCGGGACGATGCCGTCCGCCATTTCACGGATATCGGCGAAAAATACAAAGCCCAGATCATTCACGACCTGCCGGCCAGCGAAACGATCTCGATCTATCGTCAGGGCGAATGGATGGATCTGTGCCGCGGACCGCACCTGCCGTCGACCGGCCATGTCGGCAAGGGCTTCAAGCTGCTGAAACTGGCCGGCGCCTATTGGCGCGGCGATTCAAACAACGAAATGCTGCAGCGCATTTACGGCACGTCCTGGCGCGACGAGAAAGAGCTCAAAGCGCACCTGACGATGCTCGAGGAAGCCGAAAAGCGCGACCACCGCCGTCTCGGCCGCGAAATGGGCCTGTTCCATTTCCAGGAAGAAGCCGTCGGCAGCGTATTCTGGCATCCCAACGGATGGACGCTCTACCGCACGCTGGAGACCTATATCCGGGCGCGGCTCGACCGGGCGAATTACGTCGAGGTAAAGACGCCGCAGCTGATCGATCGCGGCCTGTGGGAAGCATCCGGTCACTGGGAGAAGTTCCGCGACCATATGTTCACAGCCGAGACCGAG
Organism: Rhodospirillaceae bacterium; assembly: GCA_038120765.1. Lineage (GTDB taxonomy): Bacteria > Pseudomonadota > Alphaproteobacteria > MPNO01 > UBA830 > CAXBCP01. The sequence goes on along the minus strand of JAYOMI010000087.1, from coordinate 4,241 downwards.
GATGAGCGCATCTTCGCGCTGAAGCCGATGAATTGCCCGGGCCACGTCCAGATATTCCGTCAGGGCATCACCAGCTACCGCGACCTGCCGCTGCGCATGGCCGAGTTCGGATCGTGTCATCGCTACGAGCCGTCGGGCGCGCTGCACGGTCTCATGCGGGTGCGCGCGTTCACGCAGGACGACGCCCATATCTTCTGCACGGAAGACCAGATCACCTCCGAAACCGAGGCGTTCTGCGAATTGCTGCTCAGCGTCTACAAGGATTGCGGGTTCGAGGAAGTCGTCGTCAAGTTTGCCGACCGGCCCGAGACCCGCGCCGGGGAGGATGCCGTCTGGGACCGGGCGGAAGCCGCCCTGACCGAGGCGGTCGAGGCATCGGGGCTGGAATACACGCTGAACCCCGGCGAAGGCGCGTTTTACGGCCCGAAGCTCGAATTCGTGCTGCGCGACGCGATCGGCCGCGACTGGCAATGCGGCACCCTGCAGGTGGATTTCGTCCTGCCCGAACGGCTGGACGCAAGCTATATCGGCGAGGACGGAGCCAAACACCGCCCGGTCATGCTGCACCGCGCGATCCTGGGATCGTTCGAGCGGTTTATCGGTATTCTGATCGAGAACTATGCGGGGCGCATGCCCATGTGGATGGCGCCGGTACAGGCCGTGGTCGCAACCATCACATCCGATGCGGACGCCTACGCGATAGAGGTCCGCAACGCGCTGGATGCCGCCGGCATCCGGGCGGAGCTGGATATCCGCAACGAGAAAATCAACTACAAGGTCCGCGAACACAGCCTGGCAAAGGTGCCGGCGATGCTCGTGGTCGGACAGCGGGAAATCGAAGACCGGAAAGTCGCGCTGCGGCGGCTCGGCGGCAAGGATCAAGAATTCCTTGCGCTGGACGATGCCATAGCTAGACTTACACAGGAATGTAAGAGTCCGGCGGTAAAATAGCGGGACCGGGACAAATGCTGAAGATCTCCCGGATTTCGCGCCCCGGCGAGTACCCGTGCATGAACAGAAACGCTGGTACACTCTTGAAAGATGGCACTCAGACGACAAACTTAACCGAAACAATCAAAGGAGAAATTCAATCGTAAGACATACAAGCATGGAGCCGCCCGTAAAGGACGACCGGCCCATCAATGAGATGATTCAGGCGGCCAAGGTCCGCCTTATTGGCGCCGAAGGTGAACAGATCGGCGTTGTGAGCAAGGACGACGCGCTCGATCGCGCGGCGAACCTGGGGCTCGATCTTGTTATCGTGGCGGACAACGCAGATCCGCCGGTTTGCAAGATCATGGATTACGGCAAGTTCAAATACGAAGAGCAGAAAAAGAAGAACGAAGCCCGTAAGAAACAGAAAACAATCGACGTCAAGGAAATCAAGCTGCGCCCGAATATCGATGCCCATGATTACGACGTCAAAATGCGCGCCATGAACAAATTCCTCGGCGAGGGCGACAAGGTGAAGGTCACCATGCGCTTCCGCGGCCGGGAAATGGCGCATCAGGATCTCGGCCTGAGAGTCCTCCACCGGGTCCGCGACGACCTGGAGGAACTGACCAAGATCGAACAGTTTCCGAAAATGGAAGGCCGCCAGATGGTTATGGTGCTGGCGCCGAAGTGATGACACGGCGCGAGGCGCCGATCCGTTCAGAACCGACTACGCCCCGGACCTTGTCCGGGGCGTATTCATTCGGACCGACTTGTTGTCGCAATCAGTGAGCGGCCGAAGGACGAACCCCCGCTTTCAGGACAAACTTCCTGTCGCAATAGGGACATTCGACTTCCCCATTTTCGAGTTTCAGAAAAACCTTCGGGTGCCCCAGCGCCCCGCCGCCGCCATCGCAGGAAACGTTGATTTCTTCGACTTCGACTATTTCGGGCGGTTCGGGCGCCTGCGCCATGGTGTATTTGCCTCTCGGAAGCGTTGACCGTAGTTTCGCCCCGATGATACCCAAACGCAGCGCATCGCGAAAGCCGCATGCTTTGCCCGTATTGAAAGACTTATGACAGTACCCAACCCCGATACCCCCGCCGTCGAGACAACCGCGCTGCGGAAAATTTATCCCGGCGTCGACGGCCCGCCCAAGGAGGCCCTGAAATCGGTCGACCTGTCGGTGCCGCCGGGATCGGTCTTCGGCCTGCTCGGACCCAACGGCGCGGGCAAGTCGACGCTGATCAATATTCTGGCCGGACTCGTCGTCAAGACGTCCGGATCGGCGCGTATCCTCGGTTGGGACATCGAAAAGGACATGCGCCAGGCACGGACGGCGATCGGTATCGTGCCGCAGGAGCTGAATCTCGATGCGTTCTTTTCGCCGCGGGAGGTGATGGAACTGCAGGCGGGATTCTACGGGGTGCCGAAGCGCGAACGCCGGACCATGGAAATCCTGACGGCGCTCGGCCTGGACGACAAGGCCGATGTCTATGCGCGATCGATGTCGGGGGGCATGCGGCGCCGTCTTCTCGTCGCCAAGGCGTTGGTGCATTCGCCGCCTGTCGTGATCCTCGACGAGCCGACGGCAGGCGTCGATGTCGAACTGCGCCAGTCGCTGTGGGATTACATGAAGGAACTGAACGATGCAGGCACCACGATCCTGCTGACCACCCACTACCTCGAAGAGGCGGAGGCGATGTGCGACCAGATCGCCATTATCAATCACGGCGAGATCATCGCCCAGGATACGACATCCGCCCTGCTGGCCCGGCTTGACCGCAAGGAAGCCCTGATCACGGTCGACCGCGATATCGACGCCGTGCCTGACGGGTTATCGGGTCCCGGGGTGGACGCGGAGATCCGTTCGCCCCGCGAATTGCTGATCCGCTTCCCGCCAAGCCAGGTGCATATGGGCACGCTGCTGGACGCGGTGAAAACGGCGGGTCTGGAGATCGCGGACCTGTCGACCCGCGATACGGACCTGGAAGAAATCTTCGTCGCGCTGACCAGTAACCGGGGCGACGGGTTGCCGCCCCGCCGCCGCGGAGACCCCCAGGCAGGCACCCTCGAAAAATCCCGAAGCAGACCGGACCCGTGAAGACGCTGCGCACGTCGATCGTCCTGATGGCGATCTTCCTGCTCGGCGCCTGCGCCCCGCGTCTCGAACCGGCAGGACCGGCCGTTCAGGCGCCCGCGCTGCAGGATTCACAGATTGTCATGGCCGACGGCGCCGCCCTGCCGCTGCGGCGCTGGTTGCCCGACGGCGCGCCGAGCGCCGCAATCGTTGCCCTGCACGGTTTCAACGATTATTCACGCGCCTTCGAACAGCCCGCGACCTATTGGGCGCGCCACGGCATTGCGACCTATGCGTTCGACCAGCGCGGGTTCGGCAGGGCGCCCCATCGCGGCATCTGGGCAGGCCACGAAACCATGGTTGCCGATGCGGCGGCGGCTGTTGCGCTGATCCGCAACCGCCATCCCGGCCGGCCGGTCTTCCTCGCCGGCGAAAGCATGGGCGGGGCGATTGCGATGATCGCCGCGGCGGAGGGAACGCTGAAAGCGGACGGCCTGATACTGGTCGCCCCCGCATTGCGCGGACGGCGCTATATCGGGTTCTTTCCCCGGGCGGTACTCTGGCTCGGTGCCAGGATCATTCCGTGGTACGGGCTGACCGGGCGGGGGCTGCGCATCCAGGCGTCCGACAATATCCCCATGCTGCGCGCCCTCGGCGCCGATCCGCTGATCATCAAGGAAACCCGGGTCGATGCGATCAAGGGGCTGGTGGATACGATGGATGCCGCAATTCTGTCCGCCCCTGACACCGATATTCCGTCTCTGGTCCTATACGGGTCGCGCGACGAGCTGGTGCCGGCGCAACCGATCGTCGACATGATCGGGGCCCTGCCGCCGGGAGCCGGCCATCGCGCGGCGGTCTACCGGTCGGGCTGGCACCTGCTGCTGCGGGACCTGAAAGCGAGGACCGTGCTCGATGACATCCTGGCCTGGATCGCCGACCGGGCCGCCCCGCTGCCGTCGGGCGCGGACAGGGCCGCCCGCGCGGCGATCGCCGGAACCGGACCGAACAGCGCCCCGAACGCATCTTACTGACCCTTCACCATTCCGATTGCCGCGCGCGCGCGGGCGCGCTATGTTCCGCCCGCTTCGGACCGTTCAACACAAATGGACGCGACGACAGGAGCACCCGTAGCTCAGCTGGATAGAGCGCTGCCCTCCGAAGGCAGAGGCCAGAGGTTCGAATCCTCTCGGGTGCGCCACTTACTCTCTATTGTTTTCTGATAGT
>JAYOMI010000086.1:0-15121 GCA_038120765.1 Rhodospirillaceae bacterium | reverse complement strand
GGCGAAAGTCACTTGGCCGTCGCGGCGCGAAACAATGGTCACGACGATGATGGTCTTCATCTTCGTTGCGATCTCGTCTGTGTTTTTTCTTCTTGTCGATCAGGTGTTGTCGGTTGGTGTCAAAGCCATTCTCGGGCTCGGAGGCTAATAGATCATGACGGCACGTTGGTATGTTGTTCACGTTTATTCGGGGTTCGAGAGCAAGGTCGCTCAGTCGATCCGCGAGCAGGCGCAGCAAACAGGTCTCGATGACCTCATCGAGGAGGTCCTTGTCCCGATGGAAGAGGTCGTCCAGATGCGTCGTGGCGCGAAGGTGAACGCAGAGCGGAAGTTCTTTCCGGGGTATGTGCTCGCCAAGATGGAAATGACCGACGATGCATGGCATCTGGTCAAGGACACGCCGAAGGTAACCGGTTTTCTCGGGGCGGATAACAAGCCGTCCCCGATTTCCGAAGCCGAGGCGAAGCGTATCCTGCATCAGGTCCAGGAAGGTGTCGAGCGGCCGAAGCCGTCGGTCACTTTCGAGATTGGCGAGCAGGTGAGGGTTTCCGATGGTCCGTTCACGTCCTTCAATGCGATGGTCGAGGATGTGGATGAAGAACGCGCCCGCTTGAAGGTGGCGGTGTCGATTTTCGGTCGTGCAACGCCGGTTGAACTCGAATACGGGCAGGTCGAAAAGCTCTGATCCCAGGAGCACGGCGCATTATTGCGCATTGGGGTAGTTGAGGTATCGCGGGTTTCCGGGATGCGAATTGTGCGGGAGGCTCGCCAAAGCCGTACCGCGCCCTTACGAACGGTGAGGACGAATGGCAAAGAAGATAACAGGTTATATTAAACTGCAGGTTCCGGCCGGCGCGGCAAACCCGTCGCCGCCTATCGGTCCTGCTCTCGGTCAGGCCGGGCTCAACATCATGGAATTCTGCAAGGCATTCAATGCCGCCACGCAGGACCAGGACAAGGGCATCCCGATTCCGACCGTGATCACGGTATTTGCGGATAAATCGTTTTCGTTCGAGACGAAGACGCCGCCGGCTTCCTATTTCATCAAGAAAGCGGCAAAGCAGAACAAGGGTGCCAAGACCCCGGGTACCGAGGTTGTCGGCGCGGTCACACGCAAGCAGCTGGAGGAAATCGCCCAGATAAAAATGGCGGATCTGAATGCAAACACGATCGAATCCGCCGTGAAGACCCTGTCCGGATCAGCGCGGTCCATGGGCATTCAGGTGAGGGGATAAGACGATGGCAAAAAAGGGAAAGCGCATCAGCGGCGCTTATGAAGGTATCGATCGCGATGCGTCCTACGATCTCGACGCAGCGGTCAGGATGCTGAAGGAAAAGGCGAAGGCCAAGTTTGACGAGACCATCGAGATTTCGATGAATCTCGGTGTCGATCCCCGTCACGCTGACCAGATGGTCCGCGGTGTCGTCTCGTTGCCGAAGGGCACCGGTAAATCGGTCCGCGTCGCCGTGTTTGCGAAGGGCGACAAGGCCGATGAGGCGACGGCGGCAGGTGCCGATGTTGTCGGTGCAGACGATCTGGCGGCCGCGGTGGAGCAGGGCGAGATCAATTTCGATCGCGTTATTGCCACCCCCGATATGATGCCTGTCGTCGGACGTCTCGGCAAAGTGCTGGGCCCCAAGGGCATGATGCCCAACCCGAAGCTCGGCACGGTGACGCAGGATGTCGCGAAGGCCGTCCAGGACGCCAAGGGCGGCCAGGTTGAGTATCGCGTCGAGAAGGCCGGTATCATTCATGTCGGTGTCGGCAAGGCGAGTTTCGCCGAGGGCGATATCGCTGAAAACATCTGCAGCCTCGTCGATGCCGTAAACAAGGCAAAGCCTGCGGGCGCAAAAGGTACTTACATTCAAAAGATCTCGATCTCGTCGACGATGGGGCCGGGGATCAAGCTGGACATTGGACCGCTCCTGGAGCGCGCTAGCCAGCACTGAACGAAATTTGCGGCCTTTCGGGGCCGTAAACAGGGCTTCCCGCGTTTGCGGCAACGCAACAAGGGAAACCCGACCTGTCCGAGACTGCAGGTCCGGTGAAAGCAGAAATGCCGATCCGGGTAATGGCAATCCGCCTGCACAGACGGTTGTAAGAGCAATTTGCGGCAGACAGTCGAGTCTGCCGGTCAGAGCTTGAACTTCTGGGACAGGCGAGCCGGATTCGCGGCGAGCCGCGGATTCAGACGCAACAGGAACCGAGCGCCTTAACGGGTGTGACGTTCCAAAAAAGTGGAGACTACTGAGTGGACCGGACACAAAAAGAAGAACTGGTCGCTTCGTTTAACGACGCTTTCTCCGAGGCAACGCTTGTTGTTGTAACCAGTCAAAGCGGTTTGACTGTTGCGCAATCGACGGAGCTTCGTCAGGAAATGCGTCAGGCGGGCGCCACCTTCAAAGTGACCAAAAATCGGCTCACACGTCTCGCACTCGAGGGCACGAAGTTCGCGCACTTGAGTGACCTGTTCAAAGGACCGACGGCGATCGCCTATTCAGAAGATCCCGTCGCGGCCGCACGTGTTGCGGTCAAGTTTGCCGAGGGGAACGACAAGTTCCAGATCCTCGGCGGCGGTCTGTCAGAACAGGCTCTGGACGTGTCGGGCATCAACGCACTCGCCAAGCTTCCTTCGCTTGACGAACTGCGCGGAAAGCTCGTTGGCATGATCCAGACACCGGCCACCCGTATCGCAGGCGTGACGCAAGCGCCGGCGGGACAACTCGCGCGCGTGCTTGCTGCACGTGCCGAGCAGGGCGAGGCCGCCTGAGCCGATAACCAGAAACCAAGTTCAAGCCAAGGAGATATAGAAATGGCTGCTAACCTAGAACAGATCGCAGACGATCTTTCGAACCTCACCGTCCTCGAGGCGGCTGAATTGTCCAAGATGCTCGAAGAGAAGTGGGGCGTTTCCGCCGCTGCGCCGGTTGCCGTTGCGGCTGCCGGTGGTGCTGATGCGGGCGGCGCCGCTGCCGAAGAAAAGGATGAATTCGACGTCATCCTGACGGGCGCCGGCGACAAAAAGATCAACGTGATCAAGGAAGTGCGTGCAATTACCGGTCTCGGCCTCAAAGAAGCCAAGGACCTGGTCGAGGGCGCACCTCAGCCTGTGAAAGAAGCCGTCAGCAAGGACGAAGCTGCCGAGCTCAAGACGAAGCTGGAAGAAGCGGGAGCGTCGGTCGAAGTCAAATAATGACACTTCGTCTGCTTTCAGCACTATCTATCGGATGTTTGCCGCCCGCGCCTCGGCGCGGTGCGGCAGCGTTCGCTATTGTTATTGGGCCTGCGCCTTCGCGTGGGCAAATTTTGGATTCGTGAGAGGTCAACATGGCAAAGTCGTTTACAGAACGTAAGCGCATTCGTAAGGATTTCGGACGCATTCGCGCAGTGGCGCCTATGCCGAACCTGATCGAGGTGCAAAAGAGTTCCTATGATGCCTTCTTGCAGATCCATACGCCGGTCGAGGATCGAGAAGACAGCGGTCTGCAGGAAGTCTTCAAGTCGGTTTTCCCGATCAGCGACTTCTCCGAGCGGGGCACGCTCGAATTCGTAAGCTACGAGCTCGAACAGCCGAAATACGACGTTGAGGAATGCCAACAGCGCGACATCACGTATGCGGCGCCGCTGAAGGTCACCCTCCGTCTCGTGGTGTTCGATGTCGACGAGGAAACCGGCGCGCGTTCGGTCCGCGACATCAAGGAGCAGGACGTCTACATGGGCGACATGCCCCTGATGACGAATATGGGCACATTCGTCGTGAACGGCACGGAGCGGGTTATCGTCTCCCAGATGCACCGGTCGCCGGGCGTGTTCTTCGATCATGACAAGGGCAAGTCCCACTCGTCCGGCAAATTCCTGTTTGCCGCGCGTGTCATCCCCTATCGCGGTTCCTGGCTCGATTTCGAATTCGACGCCAAGGACATCGTCCATGTCCGTATCGATCGCCGGCGCAAACTGCCGGTGACCACGTTGCTTATGGCCCTCGATTCCGACGAGACGGCGCAGAAGCGCATCGAACTTGCCGAGGAAGGCGCCCAGTTGCCGCCCGAGCAGGCTGTCGGCATGAGCATCGAGGATATCCTCGGATACTTCTATGACAAGATCACGTTCACGCTCGGCAAGGAAGGCTGGCGGACGGCCTTTGATCCCGAGGCGATGCGCGGCGTGAAGCTGACGCATGACATGATCGATGCCAAAACCGGCGATGTGGTTGTCGCGGCCGGCGAAAAGCTGACGCCACGCAGCATTCGCAAGCTCGAGGAGGATGGCCTGAGGGAGATCCTCGTTCTGGAGGAAGACCTTTACAGCAGCTATTTCGCCGAAGACATCATCAATGAGGAAACCGGCGAGATTTTCGTCGAAGCCGGGGACGAAGTCGACGAAGAGAAGCTCGAACTGCTCAGCGAAGCCGGCGTAAAATCCTTCAACACGCTCGCGATCGACCACACGAATGTCGGCCCGTATATCCGCAATACCCTCGCGGTGGACCGTAACCGCTCGCGTGAAGAAGCGCTGATGGATATTTACCGGGTAATGCGTCCGGGCGAGCCGCCGACGCTGGAAACGGCCCAGGCCATGTTCCAGAGCCTGTTCTTCGATTCGGAACGCTACGACCTGTCTGCGGTGGGACGCGTGAAGATGAACGCGCGCCTGAATGTCGAAGGCGACGACACGCTTCGTGTCATGCGCCGCGAAGACATCCTCGCCGTTGTCAAAACGCTGGTAAATCTGAAAGACGGCAAGGGCGAAATCGACGATATCGATCACCTCGGCAACCGCCGTGTACGCTCGGTCGGCGAGCTGATGGAAAATCAGTATCGCATCGGTCTGCTGCGCATGGAGCGGGCGATCCGCGAGCGCATGAGCTCGATCGATCTGGACTCGGTCATGCCGCACGATCTGATCAACGCGAAGCCGGCTGCCGCCGCCGTCCGGGAGTTCTTCGGTTCGTCGCAGCTTTCGCAGTTCATGGATCAGACCAATCCGCTCAGCGAGATCACTCATAAACGCCGGCTGTCGGCCCTCGGGCCGGGCGGCCTGACGCGCGAACGCGCGGGCTTCGAGGTTCGTGACGTGCATCCGACCCATTATGGCCGGATCTGCCCGATTGAAACGCCTGAAGGTCCGAATATCGGCCTGATCAATTCGCTCGCCACTTATGCGCGGGTCAACCAGTATGGCTTCATCGAGACGCCTTACCGCCGGGTAGATAACGGCAAGGTGACGGACGAGGTCGTCTATCACTCGGCGATCGAGGAAGGGCAGTTCACGATTGCCCAGGCGAACGCCGTGCTCGACAAGGATGGCAAGTTCGAGGAAGAACTGGTCAGTTGCCGCCAGGGCGGTGAGTTCATCATGGCCCGTCCGGAGACGATCGACATGATCGACGTCTCGCCGAAGCAGCTCGTTTCGGTCGCCGCGGCGCTTATTCCGTTCCTTGAAAACGATGACGCCAACCGCGCGCTGATGGGATCGAACATGTCGCGTCAGGCCGTGCCGCTGGTGCGTGCCGAAGCGCCGCTGGTCGGCACCGGCATGGAAGAAGCCGTTGCACGCGGATCGGGCGCGGCAACCGTCGCCAAACGCCCGGGCATTGTCGATCAGGTCGATGCGACCCGTATCGTCATCCGCGCCACCGACGAGACGTCCCTGTCGGCGCCGGGCGTGGATATCTACAATCTTCGGAAATTCCAGCGCTCCAACCAGAACACCTGCATCACGCAGCGTCCCCTGGTGAAAGTCGGGGACCGCGTAGAAGCTCAGGACATCATCGCCGACGGTCCGTCGACGGAACTGGGCGAACTGGCCCTCGGCCGCAACGTGCTCGTCGCGTTCATGCCCTGGAACGGTTACAACTTCGAAGATTCTATCCTGATTTCCGAACGTATCGTCCGCGACGATGTGTTCACCTCGATCCACATCGAGGAATTCGAAATCATGGCGCGGGACACGAAGCTCGGTCAGGAAGAAATCACGCGCGATATTCCGAATGTCGGTGAAGAAGCGCTGAAAAGCCTGGATGAGGCCGGCATCGTCTATATCGGCGCCGAGGTGAACCCCGGCGATATTCTTGTCGGCAAGGTGACGCCGAAGGGTGAAAGCCCGATGACCCCGGAGGAAAAGCTCCTGCGGGCCATCTTCGGCGAGAAAGCCTCCGATGTGCGCGATACGTCGCTCAAGCTGCCGCCGGGTGTGGCGGGGACCGTCGTTGAAGTCCGCGTGTTTTCGCGCCGGGGCGTCGACAAGGACGAGCGCGCAATGGCGATCGAACGCGAAGAGATCGAACGCCTCGCGAAGGACCGTGACGACGAGCTCGAAATTCTGGAGCGTTCGTTCTCTGCCCGTCTGCAGGACCTGCTGATGAACCAGACGATCGTGTCCGGTCCCAAGCAGGTGAGCGAGGGTGCGCGTGTTACCCAGAGCCTGCTCAACGAGCTGACCGCACGTCAGATGGCGCAGATCAACGTCAAGAACGACAAGGTCATGGAGAACGTCGAGGCATTGCGCAAGCAGTTCCAGGAAAGCGAAAAACGTCTTCAGGACCGGTTCGAGAACAAGGTCGAGAAACTCCAGGGCGGCGACGAACTTCCGCCCGGCGTGATGAAGATGGTCAAGGTGTTCGTGGCGGTGAAGCGCAAGCTGCAGCCGGGCGACAAGATGGCCGGCCGTCATGGCAACAAGGGTGTTATCTCCAAGATCTCGCCACTTGAAGACATGCCGTACCTCGAGGACGGCACGAACGTTGACATCGTGCTGAACCCGCTCGGTGTGCCGTCGCGCATGAACGTGGGCCAGATTCTCGAAACCCATCTCGGCTGGGCTTCAGCCGGTCTCGGCAAGAAGATCGGCCTCATGCTCGACAAGGCCGTGCGCGAGGGCAAGATGTCCCAGCTGCGTGACGAGATGCAGGCCATCTACGGCAAGGAGACCTACGACGAAGATATCGCAGGACTGGAGGATCCGCAGCTTATCGAGCTTGCGGGCAATCTGCGGCCCGGCGTGCCGATGGCGACCCCCGTTTTCGACGGGGCGCACGAGGAAGATATCGTCGAGCTGCTCGAACAGGCCGGTCTGGACTCCTCGGGTCAGGTGACCCTGCATGACGGCCGCACCGGCGAACGGTTCGATCGTCAGGTGACGGTCGGTTACATCTATATGATGAAACTGCACCATCTCGTGGACGACAAGATCCATGCCCGGTCGATCGGTCCGTACAGCCTCGTCACCCAGCAGCCGCTGGGCGGCAAGGCGCAGTTCGGCGGCCAGCGCTTCGGCGAAATGGAAGTGTGGGCGCTTGAGGCGTATGGCGCGGCGTATACGCTGCAGGAGATGCTGACGGTCAAGTCGGACGACGTGTCGGGCCGAACGAAGGTCTACGAGGCAATCGTGCGTGGCGACGATACTTTCGAGGCGGGCATTCCGGAATCCTTCAACGTGCTTGTGAAGGAACTGAAATCGCTTTGCCTGAACGTCGAGTTGAACCAGGAATCCTGACCCCGGGACTTTCTGCTTTGACGGCGTAACAAATTGACGAAAGGCTGCTGCGATTTTTGTAGTGGCCGCAAATGCCAGGAGACGGCTGATGAATGAATTGATGAACATCTTCGGACAGGTCAGCACTGCCCAGAGCTTCGACCAGATCCAGATTTCCATCGCGAGCCCGGAGCGAATCCGCTCGTGGTCTTACGGAGAGATCAAAAAGCCGGAAACCATCAATTACCGTACCTTCAAGCCGGAGCGGGACGGCCTGTTCTGCGCCCGGATTTTCGGGCCGATCAAGGATTACGAATGCCTGTGCGGCAAGTACAAGCGCATGAAGTATCGCGGCATTATCTGCGAGAAATGCGGCGTTGAAGTCACTCTGTCGAAGGTCCGGCGCGAGCGCATGGGCCATATCGAGCTGGCCTCGCCGGTTGCGCATATCTGGTTCCTGAAGTCTCTGCCCAGCCGCATCGCGCTGCTTCTGGACATGACGCTGAAAAGCGTCGAGCGGGTCCTGTATTTCGAAAATTACATCGTTACCGAGCCCGGCCTTTCGCCGCTCGAGGAAGGCCAGCTTCTGTCGGAAGAGGCCTTCATAGACGCGCAGGACGAATACGGCGAAGACGCGTTCGAGGCCATGATCGGCGCCGAAGCGCTGAAGAAGATGCTGTCGGAAATCGATCTTGAGCAGGAGCGCGACGAACTTCGCGTCGATATGCGCGAGACCGGTTCCGAAGCCAAGCGCAAGAAATACGTCAAGCGGCTGAAGCTGGTTGAATCGTTCCTGGAATCCGGCGCACGCCCGGAATGGATGATCCTCGAAGTCATTCCGGTTATTCCGCCGGAGCTTCGTCCGCTGGTGCCGCTGGATGGCGGCCGTTTTGCGACGTCGGATCTGAACGACCTGTATCGCCGGGTCATCAACCGTAATAACCGCCTGAAGCGCCTGATCGAGCTGCGCGCACCGGACATCATCGTCCGGAACGAAAAACGCATGCTGCAGGAATCTGTCGATGCGTTGTTCGACAACGGCCGTCGCGGGCGCACGATCACGGGCGCCAACAAACGTCCGCTGAAATCGCTCAGCGACATGCTCAAAGGCAAGCAGGGCCGTTTCCGCCAGAACCTTCTCGGCAAACGCGTCGATTATTCCGGCCGTTCGGTCATCGTTGTCGGGCCGGAGCTCAAGCTGCACCAGTGCGGCCTGCCGAAGAAGATGGCGCTCGAACTGTTCAAGCCGTTTATCTATTCGAAGCTCGAACTTTACGGCATGGCGAACACCATCAAGGCCGCCAAGCGCATGGTCGAGAAAGAACGCCCGGAAGTCTGGGATATCCTCGAAGAGGTCATCCGCGAGCATCCGGTGATGCTGAACCGCGCACCGACGCTCCATCGTCTTGGCATCCAGGCCTTCGAACCGGTGCTGGTCGAGGGCAAGGCCATTCAGCTTCACCCGCTGGTCTGCACGGCGTTCAATGCCGACTTCGATGGCGATCAGATGGCCGTCCACGTGCCGCTGTCGCTCGAAGCCCAGCTCGAAGCACGTGTCCTGATGATGTCGACCAACAACATTCTCAGCCCGGCGAACGGCAAGCCGATTATCGTGCCGTCGCAGGATATCGTGCTTGGTCTTTATTACCTGAGCATCGATCGCGATAACGAGCCCGGCGAGGGCATGGCATTCGGTTCCGCGGGCGAGGTCGAACAGGCCCTTGCCGTGGGCGCCATTTCGCTCCATTCGAAAATTCACGTGCGCGTGGCTACAGTGGATGCGGACGGCAAGGACATCGTGCGCCGCATGGAGACGACGCCCGGGCGCATGTTTATCATGAACATTCTGCCCAAAAGCCCGAACGTGCCTCTCGACGTGATCAACAAGGTTCTGACCAAGAAAGACGTTCAGGACGTTATCGATCTTGTCTATCGCCATTGCGGCCAGAAAGACACGGTGATCTTCGCCGACCGGATGATGGGCCTCGGGTTCTCCAATGCCTGCAAGGCCGGCATTTCGTTCGGCAAGGATGACCTGGTCATTCCGGCATCCAAGGAGCGCATGGTCGCCGAAACCCAGGATCAGGTGAAGGAATACGAGCAGCAGTACCAGGACGGCTTGATCACCCAGGGCGAGAAATACAACAAGGTCATCGACGCCTGGTCGCAGTGCACAGATGATGTCGCCGATGCCATGATGGCGGGACTTGAAAAGGTCGAGCCCGGCGAACTGGTGAATTCGGTCTACATGATGGCTCATTCCGGGGCGCGTGGTTCTGCGGCCCAGATGAAGCAGCTGGCCGGTATGCGTGGCCTGATGGCCAAGCCGTCGGGCGAGATCATCGAAACGCCGATCATCTCGAACTTCAAGGAAGGCCTGTCCGTTCTGGAATACTTCAATTCCTCGCACGGCGCGCGTAAAGGTCTTGCCGATACAGCTCTTAAAACGGCGAACTCCGGCTATCTGACGCGTCGTCTTGTGGATGTCGCGCAGGATTGCACGATTATCGAAGAAGATTGCGGCACGAAGAACTGCCTGACCGTCAAGCCGATGATCGAAGGCGGCGATGTGTTGGAACTGCTCTCCGAGCGGGTTCTCGGTCGCACGGCCGGCGAGGACATTATCGATCCGATCTCCGGCGAGAAAATTGCCAAGCGTGGCGTGCTGATCGACGAGGCGCTTGCCGAGAAAATCGATGAAATCGGTCTGGAATCTCTCCTGATCCGTTCGGCACTGACCTGCGAAACGAAGGTGGGTGTCTGCGCGGCATGTTACGGACGCGATCTTGCGCGCGGCACGCCCGTGAATATGGGCGAAGCGGTCGGTATTATTGCGGCCCAGTCGATCGGCGAGCCGGGAACGCAGCTTACCATGCGGACGTTCCATATCGGTGGTGCCGCGCAGCGTGGCGCCGAACAGTCCAGCGTGGAGGCGTCTTTCGATGCGACGGTCCGGATCAACAACCGTAACGTGGTTGTCGACCGCAATAACATGCCGGTTGTCATGGCCCGCAACACGGAGATCCTGCTGGTGGATGATCAGGGCCGCGAACGCGCGTCCTATCGTGTGCCCTACGGCGCACGTTTGCTCCGGGACGAGGGAACGGTTGTTCAGCGCGGCGACAAGCTCGCCGAATGGGATCCCTATACCCGCCCGATTATCAGCGAGCAGGAAGGTACCGTTAATTACCTCGACCTCGTTGATGGCGTTTCGATGCGGGATATCACGGACGAAGCCACCGGTCTGTCCTACAAGACGGTTGTCGACTGGAAGCAGCAGCCGAAAGGCACGGATCTTCGCCCCAGGATCACCCTGCGAGACGAGAACGGCGAGGTCATCATGCTGGAATCCGGTGCTGAAGCCCGTTATTTCCTCTCGGTCGACGCTATTCTGTCGGTTGAGCCGGGCGCGAAGGTCCATGCCGGTGACGTGCTTGCGCGTATCCCGCTCGAGGGTTCGAAAACCCGTGATATCACCGGCGGTCTGCCGCGTGTTGCAGAACTGTTCGAGGCCCGGAAGCCCAAGGATTTCGCGATTATCAGCGATGTCGCGGGTCGGGTTGAATTCGGCAAGGACTACAAGAACAAGCGGCGCATTTTCGTCCATCCCGAGGAGAAGGATGCCGAACCGGTCGAATTCCTGCTGCCGAAGGGCAAGCCTGTCGCTGTCCAGGAAGGCGATCTCGTCGAACGTGGCGATGCGCTGATGGACGGTAATCCCGTGCCGCACGATATTCTGCGGGTTATGGGGGTCGAGGCGCTTGCGGATTACCTTATCAAGGAAATCCAGGAAGTTTATCGACTGCAGGGCGTGAAAATCAATGACAAGCATATCGAGGTCATTGCACGCCAGATGCTGCAGAAGGTCGAAATCACCGATCCTGGCGAAACGACCTTCCTGACGGGCGAACTCGTCGACCGGCTGGAATTCGACGAGGTCAACGACAAGGCCGGCGCCGAAAACCTGAAGCTCGCCACGGCGGAACCTGTATTGCAGGGCATCACCAAGGCATCGCTGCAGACACAGTCCTTTATCTCTGCGGCGTCGTTCCAGGAGACAACGCGCGTGCTGACCGAGGCGGCGGTTTCCGGCAAGGTCGACAACCTCGTCGGTCTCAAGGAGAACGTGATTGTCGGACGCCTGATCCCGGCGGGTACCGGCGCATTTATGAACGAAATGCGTGCGATCGCCACCGAGCGGGACAACGAAATCGCCGAGATTTCCAGGGCTGCGGAAGCCGCTGCGCTTCCGCCGGCAGACGGGGAAATGGAAACGGCAGAGCCCGCCGAATAGTCTCGACGGGTCCGATTATGCTGCGGCGCGGCAAGCCCCCGACTCAAAGGGGACTCCGCGCCGCAAATAACCGGGAAATCATGTAAAATCCCTGTTGACGGGGGTGGGGCGCCTGACTATATTCCGCGCCTCTACGGGGATAAGTATCGCTTCGGTGAAACGAAATCCCGGGAAAAACTGAATACAATCAGCGTGAGTCGTAAACCGGCTGGTCCGGTCATGCGTCTTGCTTTCGTGTGATCTGGGGTCCTCCCGGCTTAGACGCTCGCGCACAAGATTAAGGAACGGACGGCGTGCCGACAATTAATCAATTGATCCGGAAGCCGCGCAAGTCGAAGCCTGCGCGCAATAAGGTCCCCGCAATGGAAGCGTGCCCGCAGAAGCGCGGCGTTTGCACTCGGGTATATACAACGACCCCGAAGAAGCCGAACTCGGCGCTGCGTAAAGTTGCGCGTGTCCGGCTGACGAACGGGTTCGAAGTAACCAGCTACATCCCCGGCGAAGGCCATAACCTGCAGGAGCATTCCGTTGTGATGATCCGCGGCGGCCGCGTGAAGGATTTGCCGGGTGTTCGTTATCACATCATTCGCGGAACGCTGGATACCCAGGGCGTGTCCGATCGTCGTCAGCGGCGGTCGAAATACGGCGCCAAGCGGCCGAAGTAAGGGAGAGCCTCTTTATGCCTCGCAGACGCGCAGCAGAAAAACGGGAAGTCCTTCCCGACGCAAAGTTCAAGGATATTGTTCTGACGAAGTTCATCAACAACATCATGTTCCACGGCAAGAAGTCTGCCGCGGAGCGCATCGTCTACGGTGCGATGGAAACCATTGCCAAGCGCTCCGGCGCTGATCCGGTGAAGGTCTTTCATGATGCGCTTGAAAACGTGCGCCCGACCGTCGAGGTGCGTTCGCGCCGCGTTGGCGGTGCGACGTATCAGGTGCCGGTCGAGGTTCGTCCCGACCGGCGTCAGGCGCTGGCGATCCGCTGGATCATCGACGCTGCGCGCAACCGGCATGAAAACACGATGGCGGACCGGCTTTGCAGCGAATTGCAGGATGCTGCCGAGAACCGTGGTTCGGCCGTTAAGAAACGTGAAGACACCCATCGGATGGCCGACGCCAATAAAGCGTTCGCCCATTACCGTTGGTAGCTCGCGAAATTATTTAGCGTAGAGATCAGGATAGACCGTTATGGCCCGCAAAACGCCCATCGAAAAATATCGCAATATCGGCATCATGGCGCACATCGATGCCGGTAAGACGACGACGACCGAGCGTATCCTCTATTACACGGGGCGGTCCTACAAGATCGGTGAAGTCCACGAGGGCACTGCCACGATGGACTGGATGGAGCAGGAGCAGGAGCGCGGCATTACGATCACGTCGGCCGCGACGACCTGCGAATGGGACGGCCATCGCATCAATATCATCGACACGCCTGGTCACGTTGATTTCACGATCGAGGTCGAGCGCTCGCTTCGCGTGCTCGATGGCGCGGTTGCCGTGTTCGACTCGGTCGCGGGCGTTGAGCCCCAGTCCGAAACGGTCTGGCGTCAGGCTGACAAGTACCATGTGCCGCGCATCTGTTTCGTGAACAAGATGGATCGCACGGGCGCCGATTTCTTCCGCTGCGTCGATATGATGATCGACCGCCTCGGTGCGAACGCTGTGGTAATGCAGTTACCGCTTGGTTCGGAAGCCGATTATCTGGGCGTCATCGACCTGGTCCGGAACAGGGCGATCGTCTGGAAGGACGAAAATCTTGGCGCCGAATTCGAATACAGGGACATTCCGGCCGAATATGCCGACCAGGCTGCCGACTACCGTGCGCGGTTGATCGAAGCCGCGATCGAGTATGACGACGACGCCATGGAGGCGTATCTTGAGCACGGCACCGAGCCGTCCGAAGAGACCCTGATTGCCTGCCTGCGCAAGGGCACGATCGCCAATGCGATCGTCCCTGTCTTCAACGGTACCGCCTTCAAGAACAAGGGCGTTCAGCCGCTGCTCGATGCCGTTGTCAATCTGATGCCGTCGCCGGTCGATGTCATGGCGATCCAGGGCGTCGAGATGGATGGCGAGACGGTCATCAAGCGCTCCAACCGCGACAGCGAGCCCTTCGCGGCGCTGGCGTTCAAGATCATGACCGATCCCTTTGTCGGTACGCTGACGTTCGTGCGGATCTATTCCGGCGTGCTGAACACCGGTGATGGCATCATGAACACGGTCAAGGAAAAGCGCGAGCGCGTCGGCCGCATGCTGCTGATGCACGCCAATTCGCGTGAAGAAATCAAGGAAGCGCATGCGGGCGACATCGTCGCGCTTGCGGGGCTGAAGGACGTTACGACCGGCGATACGCTTTGCGATCCGGCGCATCCGGTTATTCTTGAGCGGATGGAGTTCCCAGACCCGGTTATCGAGGTTGCTGTGGAGCCGAAGACGGCCAGCGATCAGGAAAAGATGGGCGTCGCCCTGTCGCGTCTCGCGCAGGAAGATCCGTCTTTCCGCGTAAAGTCCGACGAGGAAAGCGGCCAGACCATCATCAGCGGGATGGGCGAACTTCACCTGGAAATCATCGTCGATCGCATGAAGCGCGAATTCAAGGTCGAGGCCAATGTCGGCGCGCCGCAGGTTGCGTATCGCGAAACGATTTCGAAGCAGATCGACATCGATTACACGCATAAGAAACAGACGGGTGGTTCCGGCCAGTTTGCCCGTATCAAGATCACTTTCGAGCCGCTGGAAGCGGGTTCGGGCGTTCAGTTCGAATCCACCGTCGTCGGCGGCAACGTGCCGCGCGAATACATCCCGGGTGTCGAAAAAGGTCTGATGAGTGCGTCAACGACCGGCGTGCTGGCGGGATTCCCGATGACCGACATGAAGATGACGTTGTTCGATGGCGACAGCCATGACGTCGACTCCTCGGTGATGGCGTTCGAAATCGCGGCGCGCGCCGCGTTCCGCGAAGGCGCTGCCAAGGCCGGCCCGAAACTGCTCGAGCCGATCATGCGCGTTGAAGTTGTCACCCCGGAAGAATACATGGGTGACATCATCGGCGATCTGAACAGCCGTCGCGGCAATGTGTCCGGCATGGATACGCGCGGTAATGCCCGCGTGCTGAATGCCACCGTGCCGCTGGCCAACATGTTCGGCTACGTGAACAACTTGCGCTCGTCGAGCCAGGGGCGTGCACAGTACACGATGCATTTTGATCACTATGAGCAGGTTCCGCAGGGCGTCGCGGATGAAGTCCGCGAAAAGCTGGCCTGATCATTTTTGCAATAAGAACCTTATCTTTGAGGAACGAGACGAATGGGTAAAGAGAAGTTTGAGCGTACAAAGCCGCATTGCAAC
>JAYOMI010000085.1:10840-15511 GCA_038120765.1 Rhodospirillaceae bacterium | reverse complement strand
GTCTGCGAGATCGAAATCGATCCCGAGACCGGGATGACGGAGGTCCTGAACTATATCGTTGTCGACGATTTCGGCACGATCCTCAATCCGCTGCTGGTCAAGGGCCAGGTTCACGGCGGCGTTGCCCAGGGACTGGGCCAGATATTGCTGGAAAACACCGTCTACGATTCAGACGGCCAGCTGCTGACCGCATCGTTCATGGATTACGGGATGCCGCGCGCGGATGATTTTTCCGATTTTGTCATTCAGACCAACAGCGTGCCGACGGCGACCAACCCGCTTGGCGTCAAAGGCGTCGGCGAGGCCGGCGCCGTCGGCGGCATGCCTGCGGTGATGAATGCCGTCATGGATGCGATCGCCCCGCTCGGGATTCGGGATATCGACATGCCGGCAAGCCCGCCCCGCATCTGGGCGGCGATCCGGGATGCACGGTCAGGTGCCTGATCCGGAATGCACCGGTTAGGCGCCCTTATCGTTGCGTTGGTGCTGCTGGCGGGCTTGCCGGGGATGCCTGGCGCCCAAACGGCACCGCCGCAAATGACCCCGCCCGCGACGGTCGGCGATGAGGGCGACGTGATCACACGTCTGATGAAAGAGCCGTTGACGCTGTTCGACTGGGGATTGTCGCAGCTCGACCGCGACATGGCGCGTGTCTCTGCGCGTCTGTATCCGGAAGAACGCGGCACGCAATCTCCGCGTCACGGCGCTATCTACGATTGGCGGAACAGACAAATCTTCCTCTATCTGTCGATACCCTCGATGCGCGATCTGCGAACCCCGGCGGCCTGTCGCGATCTGTTCGAGCGCAGTGTTACCGAACTGACAATCGGCGCCCCTGCCGGCCCGGACGCGGCTGGCTGGTATCTCCTGAACGCGTTCAAGCCGAAAGGCCACTTCTGGGGCGGGCGTTTCGAGGATATCGGCGGAAAACTGGTGCGGAACGTCCGTCTCGAGGTTCTCCTGCTGCCGCAGTCCTATGAGGCGGCGGCGGGGGATGCGCTGCGGGTCAAATGCTCGGGTGCGCTGAATGCCGGGCCGGAAGACATCGCATTCGAAATGTCCAGCTAAGCCCCCATGAGCATCTGACAAAAGGCTCATTTTCATCTAGTTTCGCTCAATCTTCACAATCTCCGACGCCCGGTTCCCATGACTGATATGCTCAACAATCTCTCAGCGACCCAGATAGCCGCCGGCGTGGCTGCAGGCACCTTCACCGCAGAGGCCGTGACGGGCGCCTGCCTAGACCGCATCGCCGCGCGTGAAGATATCGTTGGCGCGTGGGAGTTTCTCGATCCCGAACTTGCGCTCGCACAGGCACGCGCCGTCGATGCGGCGGCGACCAAGGGCCCGATGGCGGGCGTGCCGGTGGGGGTGAAGGACATCATCGATACCCACGATATGCCGACGGGAATGGGCTCGCCGATCTATGACGGTCATCGGCCGCCGGCGGATGCGTCCTGCGTCGCGCAGATGCGGGCGGCGGGCGCAGTGATCCTGGGAAAGACAGTCACCTGCGAGTTCGCGGGACTGACACCTCGCAAGACCGCGAACCCGCACGACCCGGCGCGGACCCCCGGCGGATCGTCCAGCGGCTCGGCGGCCGCGGTGGCGGACCTGATGGTTCCGGTTGCGTTCGGAACGCAGACCGGCGGTTCGGTTCTGCGTCCTTCTTCCTATTGCGGCATTATCGGCTACAAGCCGAGCTTCGATACCTTCAGCCTGACCGGCGTCTACCCGGCGGCCGAAAGCCTGGATACGCTCGGCCTTCATGCGCGTCGTCTCGACGATCTGGAGCTGATGAGCGCGGTAATGCTGCGGCGGCCGTTCGCACCGGTCGCGGACCTCAAAAAGCCGCCTATCGTGGGGCTCTGCAAAACCTCCATGTGGGATGCGGCACAACCGGAAACGCGCGATGCCGTCGAAGCGGCGGCGGCGGCGATGCGGGCAGCCGGCGCGATGGTCCGTGATTTCGAATTGCCGGAGGAGTTCGACTGGCTGGGCGAAGTGCGCGCCCTCATCAACGGATGGGAACGCGCGGATGTCATGGCTGATGAATGGGCGCGCAACCGCGATGCGCTCAGCCCGCAAATGCAGGCGACCATTCAGGGCGGGTTGGATACGTCATACGGCGATTATGTCGATGCGATGCACCTGATGGAAACCTGCCGGGCCCGCACCAATCAATCATTTGAGGGCTGCGATGTCCTTCTGACGCCAGCCGTCGACGGCGAGGCGCCGGTGGGCCTTGCCGAAACCGGCAGTCCGCGCTTCCAGGCGTTGTGGACCATGCTGCACACCCCCTCTATCACGCTGCCGACCCATAAGGGCCCCAACGGTATGCCGGTCGGTATCCAGCTCGTCGCGCCCTATCGCGCCGACCGGGCGCTTCTCGGCATCGCCCGCTGGACACTGGAAGCATGCAAGTGAGCGCGCCGGAAAACGCCCGCCTGAAGCGGGGACCGATCGGCAAACGTGTCCTGCGGCTGGAGGATGCCCCGCTGCTTGCCGGTGCAGGAACCTTTGCGGCGGACTGGACTTTTCCCGATACGCTGCACATGCGCGTTGTCCGGGCCAATGTGGCACATGGGGTCATTACCAATATCGATACATCGGCCGCCGAGACAATGGACGGTGTCGTTGCTGTCTGGACGCCGGCGGACGTGGCCGATATCCCGCTGATCGATTTCCGCGCGACGAAGTACACGGGGCTCGACGCCTACAAGCAGCCGGTCATGGCGCGGGAGCGGGTGCGCTATGTCGGCGAACCTGTCGCTGTCGTCTTTGCCGAGGATCCCTACACGGCGGAGGATGCCGCCAATCTGGTATTCGTCGATATCGACGAATTGCCGCCGATCACGGATGTGACGGCGGACCCGGTCGAATTCCTGCCGGGCCATGACAGCGAAGCGACGATCATCGAGAAGGGCTATGGCGATGTCGATGCGGCATTCGCCAATGCACCGGACGTGGTTGAACTGGACCTGCGGATCGGACGGCACAGCGGCGTGCCGCTCGAATGCCGGGGCGGTCTGGCCCGGGTCGATCCGGAAACGGGCATTCTCGAATTCTACGGCGCGACCAAACGCCCGCATCCCAATCGCGATCTGATCGCCAAAACCCTGGGGCTTGACCGCGCGAAGGTGAACCTCTTCGGCGGCGATGTCGGCGGCGGTTTCGGCATCCGGGGGGAGCTGTATCCTGACGATTTTCTTCTGTGCGTTGCCGCGCTGCGGCTGGGCCGTCCGGTCCGCTGGATCGAGGACCGCCGCGAGCACCTGCTGACGGCGAACCATTCGCGCCAGCAGCGGCACTTCGTGCGGGCGGCGATCGATGCAGAAGGGCATATCCTCGCCATCGACAACAGGTTCTTTCACGATCAGGGCGGCTATCTCCGGACCCATGGCGTGCGCGTGCCGGATATGACGGCGGGGCTCGCTCTCGGCCCCTATAATGTACCGGCCTATCGCGTTGCCGGACACGTCCGGCTGACGAACAAGACCCCGGCGGCAACCTATCGCGCGCCTGGGCGATACGAAGGCACCTTTGTGCGCGAACGCCTGCTGGACGCCATTGCAGCACGGGTCGGGATTGATCCGGTCGAAGCCCGCCGCCGCAACATGATTGCCGCCGCCGACATACCCTTTGCCCGGCCGCTCGACGCGCTGGAAGTCGATGTGGTGCTCGACTCTGGCGATTACGCCGGCCTGCTGGACAAGGCCCTGGCCGATTTCGGCTGGGACGAATTACAGGAATCGCTTGCCGCCCGCCGCGCCGCGGGAGAGACCGTTGGCGCGGGCCTCGGATTCTTTGTCGAGAAATCCGGCCTCGGTCCGACTGACAAGGTCAGGGTCGAGGCCGATGCAGCCGGCCACATCACGGTGTTCTGCGGCGCGTCGAACCTGGGGCAGGGGGTTGTGACGGTTCTCGCCCAGATCTGCGCCGGCACGCTGGGCGTGGATTACACCGATATCGACGTCATCCATGGCCGTACCGACGTCATCGATGAAGGTTATGGCAGCCATGCGTCCCGCACCACGGTCATGACCGGAGAGGCAACCCGCATCGCGACGACGGCCTTGCGCGAAAAGCTGGTCGCCCTCGCGGCGATGCGATTGCAGGCGGATGCGGAATCAATCGTAATTGTCGACAACGCGGCCCGGCACAGGGAAACCGGCGCGTCGATCTCTATGGCCGACGTGGTTGCGGCGACGGGGGAGGATATCGTGTCCGCCGAAGGCCGCTTCGATACGACCCATATGAATTATCCCTATGGCGTCCACGCGGCTGTCGTAGCGGTCGACCGCGAAACCGGAATCGCAAAGATCGAAAAATTCATGATCGCCTATGATATCGGTTGCGCGATCAATCCGATGACGGTCGATGGACAGCTCCAGGGCGGTCTTGCCCAGGGTATCGGCGGGGCACTTTTCGAGGAATTCACCTATGACGATTTCGGCCAGCCGCTGTCATCGACCTTTGCCGATTACATAATGCCGGGCGCCACGGAAGTGCCGGGGGCGGATATCCTGTTGACCGAAGATGCGCCGAGCCCGCTCAACCCTCTCGGTATCAAAGGCGCGGGCGAGGGTGGCATCAATGCAGTCGGGGCGGCGATCGCATCGGCGATCGACGATGCCATCGGCAGGCGCGGTGCGGTTACGGAACTGCCGG
>JAYOMI010000085.1:8127-10830 GCA_038120765.1 Rhodospirillaceae bacterium | reverse complement strand
GTCTGATGGGGCTGATTCGGCAGTCCTAGGCCGCTTGCCGGCCTTTTGCAGCGAAGGCGTCGGCATTGGTCTTTACGCCACTGCCACCCGCGCCGCGGACAGTATCGATAATGGCCTGAGCATTCGCCGGATCCACATCGCCGCGCCAGGCGACATGGCCGTCAGGCCGCACCAGGCACAACGCACAGTCATATAGCGTTCGGGCATCCTCGTTCAGGACGTGCTCGACTCTGAGGGGCATGCTGCATGCCGCCGCTGCCGCGATCAGCCCGCCTGCATCCGGTGCGTCATTCCCGAGCCGAAGCAGGGTGAAGTCCTTGCCGAACAGATCGAGGGTCGAGCGGCCATCCGGGAGCCAGACATGGGGCGCCCGGGCGCCGGGCCGGGCGGATTGCACGTATTCGGTGATAGTGAGCGCGGGAAACCCGGAGCCATCGTCGACACAGATCGGTGACGTGTCATACCGATAGCCGACGGTGACGCCTTCCTGCTCGTATTCCTCGTTATAGCCGCCGTTCTCGACGACATCCTGTGCCTTCGCGCGCAGCGCATCGCCCGCCGGTGTGTCCTTGTCGATGTCTTCGCCCGACGGGAGTTCGGCGAGCTTCTTGAAATTGGCCGTCGCTTCCTCGTTATTGCGGACGGCGACCGGCTGGCGCTCGGCGAAATAGCTGTCGAGCAGTGCCTCTCCGCCCCAGCCATTCAGCACCGCCGAGAGCTTCCAGGCGATATCGACGGCTTCCTGTATGCCGGTATTCATGCCGAGCCCGCCTGTCGGCGAAAACTGGTGCGCCGCATCGCCCGCGATAAAGACCCGGCCGACATGGTACTGGTCTGCTACCCGGCGGTGGCGTTCCCACGGCAGGATCGATTTCAGATCGTAGGCAATGTCGTCGGAGCCCAGCGCTTTGCGGATCCATTTATGGGCATCGAAACTTGCGGTATCGGTGATCAGTTCGGGGGTAATCATGGACAGCCGCCACAAACCGCGACCGTCCACCGCGATAAACTGGCCCCAGAAACCGTCTGCGCCATAGAGCCAGTACATCATTGCCTGATGTTTCCGGTGGAACCGCATCACATCCTGGCTCTCGAAGAACATGTTGATGTCGAAAGACAGGGGCGCGTTGCCGGCGATATTGATGCCCAGCGTTTCCCGTATCGGGCTGTCTGCGCCGTCGCAGGCGACCATGTACCGCGCGCGGACTGTTTCCTGTTTGCCCGTACTGCGGTCCTCCAGCACTGCGGTGACGCCGTCTGCGTCCTGTTCGAAAGAGCGGAAAAGGGTTCTGTAACGGGATGTAACGGACGCGAACGATTCGGCACGTTTCTGAATGACCGGATCGAAAAACAGCTGTGAACAGCGCTGGTGGCCCTCGGGCGTATGCTGCCACGGCGGTCGGTCGTCATAGGACGGATATTCGAAACCCGAAATCCGGTAACCCGACAGGCTGGTGACATAGGCGATATTCATCGGGTGTTCGGGTGGCCATCCGGCGCCGCGGATTTCCCCGGCCACACCCCAGCGACGACAGAACTCCATCGTACGCGTGGAGATCATGTTCATTTTGGGATGTGAGACGGTGCCATCTCTCCGCTCAACCACCTGGGTTTCTATTCCCTGGTAGCCAAGCTCAGTGGCAAGCGACATCCCAACCGGACCGCCACCAATAACCAGCACCGGTACGTCGTATGCGCTGTCCATAGCGCCGCCTCCCAGCCGTGGAGCCTCGCTCCGCCGCTCCGACATTGGGCCCGAAGGCCGTTTTTATGGTGTCGGAGTCTTTCCGAAGCCGCGCGAACATGCCGGGAATCATATGTTAAATCTAATATCGTTATCTGATAAACTCATAATCATTATGCATGAATGGTCCAATGTCAGAAATCTGAATGTCCGCCAGATGCTCGACCTCCTCGCGGTGGTCGATCATGGCGGTGTCACCGCGGCGGCCCAGGCGCTGAATGTGTCCCAACCGGCGCTGACCCGTTCCATCCGCCAGCTTGAGGAATCGCTGGACGTAAAGCTGCTCGCGCGGGCGGGAAGAGGCGTCGTCCCGACGCGGTTCGGCCGGTCTCTCGCCCGGCATGCCCGTACGATAGAGGCCGAACTGCGCCATGCGACCCGCGACATATCGGACCTGCGGCTGTCGGAAGGCGGGCATATCGCGCTCGGTTCATCGCCCATCGGCATGGCGACCCTTGTCGGCCCGGCTATTTCCCGGCTCCGAAGCATGCGGCCCGGACTGACAGTCGATGTCCGCAACGATGCCTTTGAAAGCCAGCTCGAGGCGCTGGACCGGGGGGAGCTCGATATCGTGATCGGTGCGATGTTCAGCGGCGCGGGCGATCACGCGCGGCTCGTCGAGGAAGTTTTGTTCCAGAACAGCCTGTCGGTCATCGTTCGCGGCGATCATCCTCTGACGCAGCGCGAAGGCCTTTCTTTCGCCGACCTCGCATCGGAATCCTGGGTGATTGCCCGCGGCTCCGCCAGGATCCGCCAGCTTGTCGCCAACGAATTCCGGTTCGAGGGCGCCGAGCCGCCCCGGTTTGCTGTCGAGACAGACTCGATGCTGTGTGTGAAGGGATTGCTGCTGTCCGGCGATTTCGTCTGCGCAAACCCGCCCGAACTGTTTGCGACCGAAATCGAACGGGGCGAGCTGACCGAGCTGAAGCTGCGCTGGCATTCGAATTCCCGGGCGATCG
>JAYOMI010000085.1:0-8117 GCA_038120765.1 Rhodospirillaceae bacterium | reverse complement strand
GGTTCACCCTCCGCGAAAACGGAACGATCACGCCGGCGATCGAGTCCCTGATCGAAATTTTGCGCGAGCTCGGGCGAGAGCGCGCAGCTGCCTAGCCTTCGACGACGGCGATTCCCTGGATTTCAACCATCATTTCGGGCTGGGCGAATCCGGCCGCCGTTATCATCGCACTGCCGGGATAGTTGCCATCCGGAAAGAATTCTTTGCGGAGCTCGGTGAACTGATTGCCATAGCGGGAATCGATAATGAAGACCGTCATCTGTACGATATCAGTAAGCTTCGCACCGGATTTTTCCAGAAACGCCTCGATATTGGCGAAGGACTGGCGGGTTTGGGCCTCGAAATCGCCTGCCAGCGATACGCCGTCCGGTGTCTGCGGCGCGCCGTAACCGGCGAGCCAGATAATCCGCTGGTCGCTGCCCTGGGTGATGACGGCGGGCGAGAAGGACCGGTTCTTCTGCCACGTGCCGTGAATGAATTCGCGTTTCATGATCTTTCTCCATATTTTCCAGGGCAGAGCAAAGCACGGTCGGGGCTGCATGTCATCCGGTTGCAGGCGCAAGAAACCCCGTATCGCGATCTGGGGACTTCCGCGGGTAACTTGAATTCTGCTCCATGAACGTCTACTCCCTGAAACATGGTTTTTGTTGATTTGGCCATCTGGGAGGCAGGAAGCCGTCTGCTGCTGGCTGCGCTGCTCGGTATGATTGCCGGGTTCGAGCGGGAGTTCAGGCGAAAACCTGCGGGAATGCGCACCCATATGCTGGTGGCGACAGGATCTGCCGCGTTCATAATCCTTGCTCTCGAACTCGCAATCGGGCCATTGCAGGCCATTGACCAGACTTCCGTCGATCCGACGCGGATTATTCAGGGTGTCATCGGCGGAATCGGGTTTCTCGGCGCCGGCGCCATCATCCAGGGCGGGCGCGAAGTAACCGGCCTGACCACGGGCGCCTCGATCTGGGTTGCCGGGGCCATCGGCATTTCCTGTGGTATCGGCTTTTACGATTTTGCGGCGCTGATGACGGCGGTTGTGGTGATCATTGTATATGTGATCGGCCGCATCGAAGGATACGTAATGGACAAGCTAGAGGCGACGACAGGAATCGAGCGCCCCGAGAAAGGACACGATGAACCGGAATAGTATTGTTTTTGCCGTCGGCGGTTGCATCGCGGCCGCAGCCCTTGTCGTGTTGGCGAATAATCAGGTATCCGGCAGCCGGTCGCGGAATGCGGATACCTCGAATGCCGCTACGGTGGCCGAGACCATAGACCTGTTCAAGGATGAGGGATTTAATCCGGAGATCTCGCTCAGGGGCGCAGAGCCCAGAATTCCGACCGTTTTTCTGGTCACGCTTCCGGACGATCTGAAATCGATGCGGGATGTCGATTGGCGCAAGGCAGTCTTCGTGACCGTGGTGCTGGCGCATGTTTTGTGGGCGAATGACCGGATTCGCGAGGACCGCGCCCGGATAGAGCGCCTTCAGCGGGCGCATCAGGCCGAGAAAAAGATGCGCAGCAGGGATCGCAGATGGCTGACGCGCATGGCCAAGAAATACAGGACCGAGCCCCTGGCATTCGAGGAATTACTGCATCGGGTCGATGTCGTGCCGCCGCGTCTTGCCGTGGCGCAGGCGGCGCAGGAATCGGGATGGGGAACCTCCCGTTTCGCCCAGGCGGGGAACGCCCTGTTTGGCCAGCACGCGCCGGTGGGCGAAGGCGCGATCAGGGCCAAAGGCGCATCCGATGTGGCATTGAAAGCCTTCGACACGCTTCACCGCAGTGTTCTGGGCTATATGCAGAATCTGAACAGCCACCGCGCCTACCGGCAGTTCCGTGACATGCGGGCGAATATGCGGGCGAGCGGACAGCCGATCGACGCAATCGCGCCGGTGGGATCGCTGGGCCGTTATTCGGACGAGGGCGCGCTGTATGTAGATCGCCTCAGAACGATTATGCGGATGCCGGAGGTGGCCGCGGCGCGGGGCGCCTGTCTCGCCGAGGAAGAATAACCGCTGCTGACTTTCCGCGTCAGCCGAGAAGTTTTTTCGCGACGGTAAAGCCCAGTCCCGCCGTAGACGCCGTCAGCACCGTTCCCCAGACGATATCGACGATGACCATCTGTAAAGGCCAGTCCCGTAATGTGGCGTAGTTCGTCATGTCATAGGTCGCGTAGCAAAAGAAACCGAATAACGCCCCGCTGATCGCGGCCGCTTTCCAGTCGACGGCGCCGGAGACGCAGAAATACACAATCCCGACGACGTAGAAGACGTAGAACAGGAAAGCCGCGCCCATGCGGAAGTCGTCGGCCATGAGATGGCCGATACTGCGCTGGTAAAAAGGCTTTGCGATCATGCCCAGCCAGACGAGGTCGATGACAAGAAAAATGACCGTACAGATCAGCCAGATCATCAGGAATTTCGTCAGGGGTTCACCTTCGGCCATCGATTCAATCTTTCCGGATTTTGAGCGGGATCTGATGTGACATACGCGCGAAATGGTCGCTTGGTCTTGATGCGGCAGGAATTTCTGCCAGATCGGGCCAGATTTCGTCAAACCGGTGCGATTTGCAATGTCAAAAATATCGCGTGCCGGGGCGTTCGGGGACATCCGGCTCAGGGTATCGTATAACCGGAGCCGAAGTTTACGAGGCCTGGAGGGACAGGGATGGCGACCGGCGACGGCCAGGGCAATGGCCAGAATGCTGACCTGAAAAACGGCGGTAAGATAAGTGTCCGCGAACGCAACAGGCGCGACAAGCTTGCGCGGATCACCGCCGCGGCACGGTCGCTGTTCGTCGAAAAAGGGTTCGATGAGACGACGACCCGCGAAATCGCCCGGCGCGCCAATGTCGCCCTTGGCACCCTGTTCCTGTATGCGACGGATAAAAGGGACCTGTTGTTCCTCATATGCACCGACGAGCTGGAGGAACTGACAGACAGAGCGTTCGGAGATGTTCCTGAAAAAGACCTGCTCATCGACGAGCTGATCCACATCTTCGGCTTCTATTACCGCTATTTCGCCGAACAGCCGGGGCTTTCGAAATATATCCTGCGGGAACTCACGTTCTTCGTGTCGGGCGTGCAGGGCCAGCGCTTCCAGTCGAACCGCCACCGGGTGATTTCCCAGCTCGTCGCGCATCTGGAGGCTGCGAGGGCGCGAGGGTTGCTGAAACAGGGCGCTGATCCAACGGATGTCGGCTGGGTCGTGTTTGCGATCTATCAGGCGGAAATCCGGGAATGGCTTATCGATCCCGCGCCGGATCCGGCGGCGGGTCTGCAATCGCTGCGCCGGGCGCTGAACGTGGCGCTGCAGGGCTGCGCAGCCGGGATCGGGTATCGCGACGGTTGATTTATTGAACATGTTCATTTAATTTTGGTCCCAACAAAAATATTCAGTCAGGCGAGGGAACAGAAAATGGCAGATAACAGACCGGCGGCACTGGTGACCGGATCGGCAACCGGGATCGGCCGCGCAGAGGCGATAGCGCTCGCGGCGGCGGGATATGACGTCGCGGTGAATTACAGCCGAAGTGCCGGCGCGGCGGAGGAAACCGCTGCCGCCTGCGCCGACCAGGGCGCGTAAACCGTGGTCATCGGCTGCGACGTCGCAGACGATACCCAGGTCAAGGCCATGGTCGCCGAAACCATGGCGACGTTCGGGCGCATCGATGCGCTTTGTAACAATGCCGGTATCACCAGCACCGCGCCGTTCAAGGACCTCGACGCCATCGATCTCGACGAGTGGGACCGTGTCATGTCGGTCAATGTCCGGAGCATCGTACAGGTAACCCGCGCCTGTGTGCCCGCCCTGCGGGAAGCAAAGGGTGCTATCGTGAACACGGCGAGCATCGTCGGCCTGCGCCCCGGCCCCCAGCCGCTGGCTTATTCGACTAGCAAGGCGGGCGTCGTCGCCCTGACCAAGACGCTGGCCTTGGCGCTCGGCCCCGATATCCGCGTCAACGCCATCGCGCCCGGCTGGATGGAAGGCGAATGGATGGAGCGGATGCTCGGCGACAATTACGACCGCCTGATGGAGCGCCGTGCGAATATGACCCCGCTGAAGCGCTGCGTCACCGATGCGGATGTCGCGGAAACCGCGCTGAACCTGATCCAGAGCAACCGCTTCGTGACCGGCGAGATCATCGTGATCGACGGCGGTTTCGCCGCTTCCACCTGAACCGCCAGGGGAGAGACTTCATGCTTGAAGGTTTCGTCGGCTTTCCGCCGGAATACGCCGCCCGCTACCGGGAAAAGGGATACTGGGAAGACCGTGCGCTGCGCGACCAGTTTGCCGATAACATCTTCGCCCCGTTTGCCGAACGCGTCGCCGTCATCGACGGCGACGTGTCGGTCACCTATGCCGAACTCGATGAGATTTCCCGGAAGCTCGCCCTGAACCTGTGGGATCTGGGGTTGCGGCCGCTCGACCGCGTCGTGGTCATGCTGCCAAACGTGATCGAGTTTTCGTATCTTTACTTCGCGCTGCAGAAGATTGGCGCCATTCCGATCTGTGCGCTGGCGACCCATCGCTATCACGAGCTCAGCCAGTTCACCGAAATCGCGCAGGCGAAGATGTGTATCGCGCCAGACCGCCAGCGCGATTTCGAATTCGCGCCGATGATCGCCCGCGTCCAGGCGGAAAACCCCTGTATGACGCAGGCCATCATCTACGGCGATGCGCCGGACGGATTCATATACTTTTCCGACCTTCTGGACCGCGAGCCCACGGCCACCGCGGACGTTCTGGACGCAATCGAGATCGATCCGACCGATCCGGCGGTGTTCCAGCTTTCCGGCGGCACCACCGGGGTGCCGAAGCTGATCCCGCGGACCCACAACGATTACTGGCTGAATTCCAGGCTTGCCACCGAATGCACCGAGGTATTCGCCGATAGCTGCCTGCTGCTGCTCCTGCCGATCGGGCACAACCTGCCGCTCGCCTGTCCCGGCATGCAGGGTTTCATGATGAAAGGCGCGCGCGTCGTCCTCAGCACCAGCACCCGCCCGGACAACGTGTTCGACCTGGTGCAGAAGCACGGCGTCACGCATATCCACGTGGTCCCGGCGCTGCTGATCCGCTGGATCAACGATCCGACGATCGGCGATTACGACCTGTCGTCGCTGCGCATGATCCAGAGCGGGGGGCAGCGCCTCCAGCCTGAAATCCGCATCCGCACGCGCGAGCTTATCCCGTCAGTGTTCGTACAGGAAAACTTCGGCATGTCCGAAGGCACCCTGATGTTCGTTCGCAAGGGCGACCCGGAAGACGTTCAGCTTGAAACCGTCGGCCGCCCGGTCTGCGAGGACGACGAGGTCCGCCTGATCGACGAGGACGGCAACGAGGTGCCGTTCGGCGAGGTCGGCGAACTCAGCGTGCGCGGCCCCTATACCCTGCGCGGCTATTACGGCGCGCCGGAGCACAATGCGAAGGTCTTTACGCCGGAAGGCTTCTACTGTTCCGGTGACCTGCTGCGCCAGCACCCGTCGGGCAATTACATGGTCGAGGGACGCATCAAGGACGTGATCAACCGCGGCGGCGAGAAGATCAGCGCCGAAGAAGTCGAAAACCTGATCCTGCAGTATCCCGCGGTGCAGAACGTCGCCTGCGTCGCCATGCCCGACCCGCTGCTGGGCGAACGCATGTGCGCCTGCGTCATTCCGAAGGCGGGCCAGACGGTCGTCTTCGAGGACCTGATCGCCTTTCTCGAGACAAAGGAATTCGCGCGCCACAAGCTGCCCGAGCGGCTGGAGCTGATGGACGATTTCCCGCTGTCGACCTTCGGCAAGGTATCCAAGAAATCGCTGGTCGAGATGGTCACCGCCAAGCTCGAAAACAACGCTTAAAAAACGAGGCATAGAATGCGCATTATCGATCTGCACTGCTACCCGAACACCCAGCCCTGGATCGACTGTCAGGGCCCGTATGTGCGTGCGCTCGCCGAATACTGGGACCGGGAATGGAAGGCGAAGGAAGAAGACGACGTCATCGCCGAGTTCACGGAGGCCGGTGTCGAGGCCGTCCTGGTTGCGCTGGACCTTGAAACAACGATCGACACCCCGCCCTGTTCGAACGAATACGTCGCCGGCATGTGGAAGCGCCACCCCGACCGCGTGATCCAGGCCTGGGGCGCGGTCGATCCGTTCAAGGGCGAGATTGCTATCCGCGAGGCGAAGGAGGCGATCGAGGTGCACGGCATGCTCGGCTTCCATTTCCACCCCATCATGGGCCATTTCGCCGTCAACGACCGGGAACACTATCCGCTGTTCGAGGTCATCAACGAGCTGAAGGCGCCGGTGATGATCGATGTCGGCACCACCGGCATGGGGGCGGGCATTCCGGGCGGCATGGGCGCCAAGATCAGGCATGCGCACCCGGCTGCGATCGACGAGCTTGCCGCCGATTTCCCCGATCTCACCATCATCGCGGCCCATCCCGGCTGGCCCTGGGTGGACGAGATGACGGCGGTGGCGCTGCACAAGGGCAACGTGTTCTGGGAAATGTCCGGCTGGGCGCCGAAGCATTTCCCGCCGCAGCTCAAGATCGACATGCGCGCGCGCCTGCAGGACAAGATCATGTTCGGCAGCGACTACCCGAGCCTGCCCTACGAGCGGATTTTCCGCGAATGGGACGAGCTTGGCTACAAGCCCGAGGTGATGGAAAAGATCTATCACGGCAACGCGGAGCGCGTACTCGGGCTATAAAAGCGTGTAACTGCACGGAAATATCTGCCGTTTTCACCTTGTTGTCATCCCGGGCCTTCTCGCGCTACGCCCTCGGCCCGGGATTCAGGCGGACGCTGGCTGCTAAGACTGGACCCCGGAATAAATCCGGGGTGACAAGTCTTTCTGATATCTCTGCTTGTTCCGCCCGGTAAACGTCTGAAAAGAAAGCCTTGGTATCGAGGGCAGGGGCGCATAGCCCCCTAACCCGGCAGGGTTTCCAGGTATTCCGCCCGTTTCGCCGCGACGGCGTCCCGCAGTTTCGATCCGTGCCCGCCCATGGCGGCGATATCGTCTTCGTTAAGCCGCCCCGGGATGCAGGCCTGCGCGCTGGGGCGCGCCTTGGCGCGTTCCCACCAGTCGGCGACCTGCGGGCGGTCGTCCAGCCAGATATCGATCAGGTTCAGGTATTCGATCCGCCAGAAATAGGGGATCATGTTGATATCGGCGAGGGTGAACATGTCGCCCAGCAGCCACGGGCCGCCGAATTCGGTGAGCGAGGCATCCAGCGCCTTGAACGCCTTTTCCCAGTTGCCGATGGCCTGGAACACGTAAGGGCTGTCGACGCCGAGCTCGTAGGTCGACATGAACCGCGCCCGCTTGTTCGGATCGCCCACATTGGCAAAGCGCCTTTCGCGCTGTTCGGCGGGCATCGCCTTCATTTTTTCGCGGAACATGGCGGAAAACGACAATTCGCGGGTCGCCTCGAAGATGGCTTCGTCCACCAGCTTGGAGAACTGCCGCATCCGGGATTTCAGGAACGGATCGTCCGGAATCAGGGGGCTGTCCGGCCACATTTCGTCGATATATTCGCAGATCAGCGACGATTCCGGGATCGCCCGTCCGTCATGCATCAGCGTCGGCACCACACCCTTGGGATTGAGCTTCAGGTATTCCGGGTCGAACTGCTCGGCCGCGAACAGGTTGATCAGGTGCTCGTCGTAGGACAGGTCTTTCTCCGCCAGCGTGATGAAGACCTTCTGCGTGCAGATGGAATTGTGGAACGTGTAGAGGGTGAGCATAGACGGGAATCCTGATTGTCATCCCCGCGAAGGCGGGGATCTCTTGCGATGTGTCCCATTCTGTCAGATTCCCGCCTGCGCGGGAATGGCGGCACGTGGGTGCGGGGGAGCTACTCACCGAAATCCGCCGCCTGATGCTCGACCAGGTGCTTGTAGTCCTCGCGGATCGGGTTGAACACGTCGAGGTTCATGGCCGGTTCGTCGCCGATCACCTCGCCCCAGTGGACCACGTCGGGCGGGATGCGGATCATGCTGCCGGGGCCGGCGTCGTAGACCTCGTCGCCGACATGGAAGCGCACGGTGCCCTGGACGATCACGGCGATCTGTTCGAACGGGTGGCTGTGCGGGCCGGGCTCCATGCCGGGCTGCATCC
>JAYOMI010000084.1:13210-15659 GCA_038120765.1 Rhodospirillaceae bacterium | reverse complement strand
GCGTTACTGGACGCTCTTTTCCATATCGCCAAGGCCGACCGCATCATCCATCCGCAGGAAGAAGAATTTCTGAAGGATGTTGCAACGATCTTCGGCTTCGACGAAGCGAAATTCGCGCGCATCCGGGCAGGCCACCTGGGCGCCGACGCTTCAGACCCATATGCCATTCTCGGCGTCGCCCACGATGCCGACGATACGACGGTCCGGGCGGCCTGGCGCAGCCTGATAAAGGAAAATCACCCCGACAAACTTGTCGCCGAAGGCCTGCCCCAGGACTTTATCGACGTGGCGACCGCCAAGATGGCGACCATCAACGACGCATGGACAAAAATACAGAAACAGCGCGGGCTCAAGTAACCGAGCCCCGCAGGGTCAGATCGGCTGCAGCGGCAGGACGGCGGCAGGCGGCACCTCGACCGAGATCGCATCGCCGGCCTTGATGCTCCCGCCGGCCAGCACCACCCCCATGACGCCGAATTTCAGATGCGCGCGACCGTCGGCATTCTTCGCGGTCACCGCTTTCGTCAGTCCCCGCTGAAATCCATCGATCTGCTTGCAGGGGTGCCGCAAACCGGTCAGCTCGATACACGCCTGGCCTATGTGCAGGCGCGCCCCTGCCGGAAGGTCCGTCAGACCGATACCGGATGTCGTGATATTTTCGCCGAGATCGCCCGGACCGATGTCGAAGCCGCCCCCGCCCAGATAATCGAACAGTTCGGACTGGATTAGATGAACCTGGCGCAGGTTCGGCGCCGAGGCATCCTTGTTTTTCAGAAAGAGATGCTGAACCGTCACACCTTTATGCGCATCGCCCTCGACGCCCAGTCCCTCGACGAGGGTGATGGCGTCGCGAACGGGTTTCTTGAAAACGTTCCCGGCGGCGCAACCGACCGCAACAATCTGACCTGACATCTGCATCTCTTTATAGCGTGTTTACATCGGCGGTATTTCTAGCATGCATCCCACTATAAGCGAGATATGCGAGGAACAGTTTTCGTCGTTTGAGGCCGTTTAATTTAATTCCGTTTAAAATGGATACCTCGTCAATCGCCGTTTGACTTCGTGCCCGCATGGACCGACTCTCCGCCGCATGAAACCCGCCCATATGGCTCTTGCCGTCCTTGTCATGCTTGTGTGGGCGTCGAATATCGCGGCCGCCCGGTTCGCGGCGGCTGACATCCCTGGCTGGGCGCTTATAACGGTGCGGATGGCCGTGATCGCGGTGTCGCTGGTGCCGTTCGTCCGCATCCCCCGCGGCCATATGTGGAAGATATTCTGGCTGTCGGTCACGATGGGCACGCTCCATTTCGGCTTGATGTTCGTCGCGCTCGAACACATTCATGTCGGCACGGCGGCGTTGATTATTCAGACATCGGTTCCTTTTGCCCTGCTGCTGGCACTCCTCTTTTTCCGCGAACGGTTCGGATGGTACCGGGCGGCGGGCATTCTGATCAGTTTCGTCGGTGTCGGGCTCATCGTCGGCGAACCCCGTCTGTCAGACAGCCTGCTCTATGCCTTCATGGCGCTGGTATCCGCCCTTGCCTTCGGCGGCGCCAACCTGCAGCTGCGCAGGCTTGGCGGCGTCAGCGTATTCGCAATTAACGGCTGGATGGCGGTGTTTGCGATTCCGCAGATGGCGCTGATGTCATTCCTGTTCGAAACCGGCCAGGTCGGCGCCATCGCAAATGCGCCCGTGGAAACCTGGGTCGCCATTCTTCATATGGGCATCATCGTGAGCATCGTAGGACACGGACTGTGGTACCAGCTTGTGCCGAAATACCAGACCAACCAGACCATGCCTTTTACACTGCTGATCCCGCTATTCGGCGTGGGCATGGGGATTGTCTTTCTTGGCGAAACCCTGAACTGGCATATTATCGCGGGCGGCCTGGTCACGATCACAGGCGTTGCGATCATTGTGTTCCGCGGTTCGGGTCGCCGATCGTCGGCCGTGCAGACGGCAAACGCACCCGAGTGAATCTACCGGATCAGATGTATGGATATTCTCAAACGGCCCTCCCCCAACGTGAACGACCGCCCTGCGGGAACCGCCATCGACATGGTTATTCTGCATTACACGGGCATGAAAACGGGCGCGGCGGCGCTCGACCGGCTGTGCGATCCGGATGCCAGGGTCAGCGCCCACTATCTTGTGGAGGAGGATGGCAATATCTGGCAGATGGTCGAAGACAGCCAGCGCGCCTGGCATGCGGGTCTCAGCCACTGGTCGGGCGCAACGGATATCAACGACCGCTCGATCGGGATCGAGATCGTCAATCCAGGCCATGAATTCGGCTATCGCGCGTTCCCCGACGCCCAGATGGCCGCCGTCGAAGAACTGCTGGCTCAAATTCTTGAACTTCACAGGGTTTCACCGGCGCGCGTCGTCGGACATTCCGTCATCGCGCCGACCCGATCGAGCATCTCGGCGGCCGCTCGCCGGGTGAAG
>JAYOMI010000084.1:0-13200 GCA_038120765.1 Rhodospirillaceae bacterium | reverse complement strand
CGCTACTGGCCCAGACTATTGAACGGCACCAGATTTCGCCCGCGCGCGTGGACGGCCATACGGATATCGCGCCAACCCCGAACCAGGACCCCGGCGAATTGTTCAAGTGGAAAGGCATTGCCGATAAAGGACTCGCGGTCTGGCCGGAGACACCGGGCAATGCAATCGACCCGGCGGACGCCCGACGATATCTGTCAGAGATCGGCTACGACCCGGAAGCGCCGCTGGCCGACGTTGTGACCGCGTTTCAACGACGTTTCGTGCCGGCCGGCGTCAGCGGCACACTCGACGGCGATACGCTTGCCATGATCGCTGCGGTGCACGCCTTAAACAGTTGACCCTCACAACGTTTACGACGACTGTGCCGGCGGTCCAGACGGTCGGATGGCCGCCTTCCGGCAATGGGGAAACCCGTCGGGGGGAGGAAAGTCCGGGCTCCATGGAAACACGGTGCCGGTTAACGGCCGGCGGGGGCGACCCCAGGGAAAGTGCCACAGAGAGCAGACCGCCGTCTGTTCGCAGACGGCAAGGGTGAAAGGGTGCGGTAAGAGCGCACCGCGCCGCCGGTAACGGCGACGGCATGGTAAACCCCACCGGGAGCAAGACCGAATAGGGATGGCACGCGAATGCAAGTTCGCAGGCGGGTTTCTGCGCTGCTGTCCGGGTAGGTCGCGACGAGGCGTCCGGCAACGGGCGTCCCAGATGAATGGCTATCTATCGTCCGGGTTTCGGCCCGGGCGGGGACAAAACCCGGCTTACAGACCGTCTGGACCAATATTTGACACAGCGTCCTCTATTCCGCCGGGATTACAGGCCCACAAGAGAAAAAGTCGGGATCACGCAGCGATTGATCTGAATCATGGCTTGCGAAGCGCTCCCGTCGTATCCAATTTCACAGTCTGCGGGGTTCATCGGATTCGCTGCGGAAAACAACGGCACGATATCCGTGCCTGCCCGGTAATGCCGGTCATTCTCTAATAGAAGTATTTGCCATGATGTATTCTGGACACATTCTGAAATCACTCTCGCTCCTTGCGATTCTGGCTGTGGCCGGTTGCGCCGGCCAACCACCCGCCAGCAAGACACCGAGCGGGACTTATTCGGTAACCTACGATAACCTCAGCGCCCTGCTCGGCGTTCATTCAGGCACCGGCCGGCTCGTCCTCCCGGATGGATCCGAATATGCCTTCAAGGCAGACGGATACAGCCTGGCCGGACTTGGCCATTCGATCGCAACCGCTACCGGCACGGTTTACAACCTGCAGAAGCCGGAAGACCTGTCTGGCGAATACGGCGCCGTCGGTGGTACGGCTATTGTCGGCCATGGCGGCGGCACGGCCGGCCTGAAGAACCGGGAAAATGAGGTGTACCTGGATGTCGATTCCGCCGAAACCGGTTTACGCCTCGGTCTCGGCGGCGGATTCGTAACGTTCAGGCTCGGTGAACAGTTGAAAGGCCCGCGCGTTGCCGCGGTCCAACCGATGCCCCCCAACCTGGCGCGACAAACCGGTTACATTCAATGTTGTCGGGCATGCGGATACTGTCGGCACGGACCGCTACAACGACAGGCTTTCGAAACAGCGTGCCGAGAACGTCAAACAAGCGCTGATACAACGCGGCATAGCGGCGAACCGTATCACCGCCATCGGCGTTGGCGAGGCAGGCCTTGCAGTTCCGACACCGGAAAACACGCGGCTCCGTGCGAACAGGCGCGTCGTGATCATGATTACCGCCACCAGGTAACGCGAACCGGCCGACAGGCGTTCGCCAACCCGTACCCGGGACCGGGCCGTCTTCCCGGATACCACGACAGAAAACCGCGCCCCGCAACAGGGCGCGGTTTTTTTGTTCCTCCGCGCCGGTCCTGTTTGGCGGAGATGAGAACATAGTAAGAACACAGTTTCGCCACAATCTGCGGATAAAGAATTCGGCATGCTGACTTCCGATCCATTTTAGATGCCCCTTCAGGTCGAATGGCAACTTGAACGAATGCTTCTAAGTGACGGTTCTTAACTACTTCTTTACTATCAATGGCGTTGACTCCCATAATTACCCATGATATTCCATCATGTCCCAAATACGTTTCAGGGGCGAGGTTTCATGTCGGTCCGCCGGCGGAGAAAAGACAGGAAAGTCGGATAGCCCCGTGACGTCGTTTATTTCGACATACGAGAACAAGGTAGACCGGAAGGGCCGCGTATCGGTTCCGGCTGCCTACCGTTCGGCGCTCGGAACCGAGACGTATCAAGGGATTATTGCCTATCCTTCGCTCATCGACGGTGCCATCGAGGCGTTCGGCCGCGGCATGCTCGACGAGTTGAACCGGCGCAAACTGGACCAGACACTCGACGGCGGCGACTACACGCAGGCCCTTGTCGGCAGGTCGGATGACGGACTCGTCGAGACCATCATGGCCATCTCCAGCGAGCTGCCGTTCGATGGCGAAGGGCGAATCATCCTGCCCGCCAGATTGACGGAGCATGCAGGGATTACCGACCGCGCGACTTTTGTCGGCCGCGGCACCCGCTTCCAGATATGGGCGCCGGACGTTTATGAAAAACATCAGGCGGCCGAGGTCGAGGCGCTGCGCGCCCGCCTCAGCGGTGGGGGCATTAAATGAGCGCTCCACCTGACACCGGAACCGCCTTCGGCCACGAACCCGTCATGATCGACGAAGTGCTTGCAGCACTTCAGCCCCGTGATGGCGCCAGCTATGTGGACGGCACATTCGGCGCGGGCGGCTATTCCTCGGCAATCCTCGAGGCCGCCGATTGCCGCGTCTGGGCCATAGATCGCGATCCCGACGCCGTCGCCGGGGCGGCGGAACTGGTCGAAAAATACTCCGGACGCCTGACCGTTATCGAAGGCCGCTTCGGGGACATGGCGCAAATTCTTGCGCGTCAGGGAATAGGCGCCGTTGATGGCGTCGCGCTTGATCTCGGGGTCTCCTCGATGCAGATCGATGATCCCGAACGCGGTTTCAGTTTTCGAAATGACGGCCCGCTCGATATGCGCCAGGGCCGAGACGGCCTGTCGGCATCGGATCTCGTCAACGAGGCCGAGGAAGGCGTCCTCGCCGATATCATTTTCAAGTATGGCGAAGAACGGCAGGCCCGGCGCATCGCCCGCGCCATCTTCAACGCCCGTGCCGACGCCCCGATCACCCGCACCGGGCAGCTGGCCGATATCGTGCGCGGCATCTATCGGGGTGGACGGTCATCCAAGACGGACCCGGCAACCCGGACATTTCAGGCCATTCGAATTCAGGTCAACGAGGAACTGGACGAGATCGAACGCGGCCTGCGCGGCGCGGAGATCGTTCTCGCCCCCGGCGGACGGCTTGCAGTCGTCTCGTTCCACTCGCTCGAAGACCGCATCGTGAAGGAATTCCTGCGTGCCCATTCGGGCGACGTGCCGACGGTATCGCGGCACATGCCCACAGCGGCATCTGCAGGCCCGGCGCCCTGCTTCAGGCTGATCCGGCGCGGCACCCAGAAACCTTCTGATGCCGAGACGAAACGAAATCCCCGGTCGCGGTCCGCGCGACTGCGTGTCGCTGAACGCACATCGGCGCCGCCGATGCAGGAGGGCTGAACCATGCGCCGATCCACCCTGCTCTGGTCCGTACTCGCCATTTCCGTGGTGATCGGGCTTTTCGTGGTCAAACATAGCGTTCAGACCCTTGAAGACCGGCTGCACGCGCTGAATGCCGACATCATTACAGACCGCGACGCCATCCAGGTGATGGAAGCGGAATGGAGTTACCTGAACCAGCCGGCCCGACTGGAAGCCCTGAGCAAGCGTCTGCTCGGCATGGAAGCACCTGTTGCCGCGCAAACCGTGTCGATTCAGGAACTGCTGGATCAGTCCGCGCCGGATGATGCCGATACGGCAAAACTGACAGAAGTCGCCGTGAAGAAAGCACCGGCGGCACAACGCCCGCCAGACCGGAAACTGGCAATAGAGCAGGTATCCGAAGACGAAGACTGGTTGAAGCCCATCCTTGCCAAGCTGAAGAAAAGCCAATGAACGGGAAGCGGCAGCCCCCTCCCGAAAAAATTCGCATCGAAGGCGATAGAAAGACTGCTATCGAAACGGGCCGCAACCGTCTGATGGTCGCAGGCGCCCTGTTTACAGCGGCCTTTGCCGTGATCGGTGTCCGCGTCGTTGATGTTTCGGTTTTTTCGGATACCGCCGAGCCCCGCTATTCTCGCAGCATTGCGAAGGACGAAAAACACACCGGGCGCGCCGACATTGTCGACCGCAACGGCGTCTTGATGGCAACGAGCCTCCGCACCGCATCTCTTTACGCCAATCCCCGCCTCGTCCTTGATCCCGAGCAGGCCGCTTTGCAACTCGCAACCGCCCTTCCCGACATCGACGTAAAGGACATCGAAAATAAATTGCGGTCGAACCGCGGCTTTGTCTGGCTGAAACGTCACCTGACACCGCGGCAGCAATACGCGGTCAATCGCCTCGGCATACCGGCGCTCAATTTCCAGCGTGAGGAGCGGCGCATGTATCCGATGGGCTCGCTCGCGGCCCATGCGCTCGGATTCACCGATATCGACAACAGGGGCCTCGCGGGTGTCGAACGCTATTTCGACAAGGAGCTTCGCACCCGGCAGGAAAACATGGCCCTGTCGATCGATGTCCGCGTCCAGCATGTGATGGAACACGAACTCGGCGTGGCGATGAAGAAATTCAGCGCCATCGGCGCGGCCGGCCTCGTGATGGACGTCAACACCGGCGAAGTGGTTGCTATGTCGTCGCTGCCGAGCTTCGATCCGAACCAGCCGGGCGATATCGACCAGGACCTCCGCTTCAACCGGACCACGCTCGGCGTATACGAGATGGGATCGACCTTCAAGATTTTCACCACGGCGATGGCGCTTGATGCCGGCACCGTAAGTCTCGAGGGCGGCTACGACGCAACCAACCCGATCCGCATCGCACGTTTCACCATCCGGGATTTCCACGCAAAAAAGCGCTGGTTATCGGTCCCCGAAATTTTCATGTATTCGTCGAATATCGGCACCGTGAAAATGGCGCTGGATGTCGGCATACCCGGGCACAGGAATTTTCTCACATCGATCGGCATGATGAAGCCGGTCGCGATCGAGTTGTCCGAGACCGGCGCGCCGCTCACGCCCGATCGGTGGCGCGAAATCAACAGCATGACGATTTCATTCGGCCACGGCCTTGCGGTCAGCCCACTGCACCTGGTGGCGGGGGTCTCCGCGATGGTCAATGGCGGCATCTATCGCACGCCCACCCTTATCCGGCGTGAGCCGACAGAAGTTTCGGTCGGAAAGCGCGTCATTGCAGTCGATACCTCCGCCAAGATGCGCCGGCTGATGCGCCTTGTGGTCGAAAACGGAACGGGCCGGAACGCAGCGGCACCGGGATATCTGGTCGGTGGCAAGACAGGCACGGCGGAAAAGGTGTCGGGCCATGGATACAAGAAGAAGGCGCTGATTTCGTCCTTCGTCGCCGCGTTCCCCATGCACAAACCAAGATACGTCGTGCTTGTGATGCTCGACGAAGCGAAAGGCATAAAGGAGACATTCGGGTACGCGACAGGCGGCTGGGTGGCGGCGCCCGCCGTTGGCGCAATCGTTCAGCGGATCGCCCCGGTCCTGGGTCTGCGGCCGATAAAAGACTCGGCAGAAGTCCGGGACGCCCTGTCCATCGAAATATCGGGAAGATCGGCGCGGGAGCCACGGATTGCGTCTCATTGACCTGTTATCGGGAGAACTCACTCAGGTGAACCAGACACTGGAATTGCGCGAAACGGAGATTACGGGATTGACCGCGGATTCACGCGCGGTCGAGCCCGGCTTCCTATTCGCAGCGCTTCCTGGATCGACCGTCGATGGCCGCAAGTTTATCGACGCCGCCATCGCCAATGGCGCTGCCGCCGTTCTCGCCCCTGCCGGCACCGAAATCGAGGACGGCCGCGTCGCGCTGGTCACATCGGAAGATGCCCGCGCCGCCCTTGCCCATATCGCTGCGGCATTCTACGGCGGCCAGCCGGACACGATCGCCGCTGTCACCGGCACCAACGGTAAAACCTCGGTGGCACACTTCACCCGCCAGATATGGTCTTTGCTCGGGCACAAGGCCGTCAGCATGGGCACGCTTGGCCTGCAATTGCC
The DNA here is from genome assembly GCA_038120765.1 of Rhodospirillaceae bacterium. Taxonomy (GTDB): domain Bacteria; phylum Pseudomonadota; class Alphaproteobacteria; order MPNO01; family UBA830; genus CAXBCP01. The sequence goes on along the minus strand of JAYOMI010000084.1, from coordinate 7,042 downwards.
GGCCGGCACGGTGAGACCCAGCCTGACCACACCCGATCCCGTCACGCTGCACGCCGATCTCGCGGGCCTTGCACGGGAAGGCGTGAGCCACGTTGTCATGGAGGCGTCGAGCCACGGGCTCGACCAGCGGCGCCTGGATGGTGTCAGGCTGCGCGCCGCCGCCTTCACCAACCTGTCACGCGACCATCTCGATTATCACGGCACGCTTGAGGCGTACCTGCAGGCCAAGACCCGGCTGTTTAGCGAGCTTGTGCCTGCCGACGGCACCGCCGTCCTGAATGCCGACATTCCGGAAATGGAATCGCTCTCGCGCGCTTTCAGCGGCAGAGCGATCACGTACGGACGAAACGGCGAAGACCTGGAGCTACGCATGACGGCCCCCGCCCATAGCGGGACGCGGATTTCGCTGCGCGCATTCGGGCAGGACGCCGAAATCGATCTGCCGTTGGCCGGTGCGTTCCAGGTCTACAACGTGCTTTGCGCTGTAGGCCTCGCCATCGCCTGCGGCGGCGACATCGCCGGCGTACTCGACTGTCTGCCGCGACTGAAGGGTGTGCCCGGACGCCTCGAACAGGCCGGAATCCTTCGCGGCGGAAGCGTCTATATCGACTACGCCCATACGCCGGACGCACTGGAAAACGTTCTCAACGCAATGCGTCCCCATACATCCGGACGGCTGATCGTGGTCTTTGGCTGTGGCGGCGACCGGGACCGCGGCAAACGCCCGATGATGGGCAGGATTGCAACCGATCTTGCCGATATCGCCATTGTCACCGATGACAATCCCCGCTCCGAAGTCCCCGACGCGATACGCCGTGAAATTCTGGCGGGCGCGCCGGGCGCGCGCGATACAGGCGACCGTGAAACCGCAATCCGCGAAGCCGTTTCGCTGTTGTCAGACGGCGACGTTCTGGTCATCGCCGGCAAGGGACACGAGACCGGCCAGATTATCGGCGACGAAGGCCGGCCGTTCGACGACATGCGCGTCGCCCGCACGGCTATTGAAGACGTCAACGGGGGGCTGCAATGACCACCGCCCCGCTCTGGACCTCAACCGATGCCGCGACAGCGACCGGCGGGCAGCAATCCGGTGACTGGGCCGCGACCGGTATCTCGATCGACACCCGCTCCCTCGAGAGCGGCGATCTGTTCGTTGCCCTTTCCGGACCGAATTTCGACGGTCACCACTTCGTCGGCGATGCATTTGCAAACGACGCAGCCGCCGCGCTGGTATCGGAGACCGGCGCGCAGAGCCTCGGCGGCAACCCCGGCCTGATCGTCGCCGATACGCTGGAGGCGTTGCGCAGCCTTGCCGCCGCCGGGCGTGCCCGCACGGACGCGAAAATAGCGGCAATCACGGGCAGCGTCGGCAAGACCGGCACGAAGGAAGCCCTCGCCCATGTGCTGGCGTCGCAGGGGTCGACAAGTTACAGCAAGAGCAGCCTGAACAATCACTGGGGCGTGCCTTTGTCGCTTGCCCGTATGCGGCAGGACACTGATTTCGGCATCTTCGAGATCGGCATGAACCATCCCGGCGAAATCACCCCGCTGGTCGGCATGACCCGGCCCGATGTTGCGGTGGTCACAGCCATCGCCCCCGCCCATATGGAATTCTTCGATTCCCTGGAAGACATCGCCCATGCCAAGGCGGAAATATTCTCCGGTCTTGACGGCGGCATCGCCGTTATCAACCGCGACACCGAGTATTTCGGCCTGCTTGCGAAAACCGCCCTCGCGACGGGAGCCGATCGCGTCATAAGTTTCGGGCGCAGCGCCGAAGCCGACATGCGCCTGATCGAATGCCTCAGCGACACGACCGGCAACACGGTCGACGCGCGCTGGCAGGGAAACCCGCTGAACTTCCGCGTCGGGCAACCCGGCGTGCACTGGGCCTATAACAGCCTTGCCGTGCTCGTCACGGTGGACGCACTCGGCGGTGATATCGATGCTGCTGCCGCCGCGCTGGCCACTCTGCCCGGACTCCCGGGCCGCGGCGCCGTGCATGTGATCCCCTGGGGGAACGGAAATATCCGGCTGATCGACGATTCCTACAACGCCAACCCTGAATCCATGAACGCCGCGCTCAAAACGCTCGGACATATGCCGAAAGACGGCGGGCGGCGGGTCGCCATCCTGGGCGACATGCTCGAACTCGGCGACATCTCAAAGGCCGCCCATAGAGCGCTTGAAGCGCAGATTGCGCGGAATGGTATCGACATCGTCTTCCTCGCCGGACGGGAAATGCACGCACTCGCCGATGCCCTGCCCCCCGCCACGCTCGGCGGCATTGCCGACACCGCGGACGACCTTCTTCCGACGATCCTGTCCGGCCTTCAGGCGGGGGACATCGTCACCGTCAAGGCGTCCAACGGGATTGGACTGTCGCGCATTGTCAAAAAACTGACCGATCCGGCGCCGCTTGAGCGCGCCGCGAACGGCTCGTGAAGCAGGAGAAAGTAACGGATGCTCTATAATCTCCTGTTCCCGCTGGCCGACGAAGTCGGTGTATTCAACCTGTTCCGCTACATTACCCTGCGGACCGGGGGTGCTGTCGTAACCGCGCTGTTCGTCAGCTTCGTTCTCGGCCCGGCGGTTATCCGCTGGCTTAAAAGCAAGCAGGCCGAAGGTCAGCCGATCCGGGAAGACGGCCCGCAATTGCACCTCATCACGAAGAAAGGCACGCCAACCATGGGCGGGGTGCTGATCCTGCTCGCGCTCGGCATCGCCACCCTGCTGTGGGCGGATCTGACCAACGGCTATGTCTGGGCGGTCCTGACGGTCACGCTTGGCTTCGGCGCGATCGGTTTTGTCGACGACTACATCAAGCTGACCAAACGGTCGAGCAACGGGCTCTCCGGCCGGCTCAAACTCATCGGACAGATCATCATCGGCGGTGGCGTCACGATCTGGATTACCAGCCTGTCGGAAGGCGCCCTGTCCACCGGCCTTGCCCTGCCCTTCTTCAAGGAACTGCTGGTCCCGCTCGGATGGTTCTTCGTTCCCTGGGCGGTCATCGTCCTCGTCGGCGCATCGAACGCGGTAAACCTGACCGACGGGCTCGACGGACTGGCAATCATGCCCGCCCTGATCGCGGCGGCATGTTTCGCGCTGATCGCCTATGTATCGGGCAACTTCGTCTTTTCCGAATACCTCCAGATTCATTTTGTCCGCGGCGCGGGCGAACTCGCGGTTTTCTGCGGCGCGCTGGTCGGCGCCGGTCTGGGCTTCCTCTGGTACAACGCGCCGCCGGCCATGGTCTTCATGGGCGACACGGGTTCGCTCGCCATCGGCGGCGCGCTCGGCGCCGTCAGCGTCGTCACCAAGCACGAAATCGTGCTCGCCATTATCGGCGGGCTGTTCGTGCTGGAAACCGTTTCGGTGATCGTCCAGGTCGCCTCGTTCAAGCTTACCGGCAAGCGCGTCTTCCGGATGGCGCCGCTCCATCATCATTTCGAGCAGAAAGGCTGGGCGGAATCGACGATCGTGATCCGCTTCTGGATCATCGCGTCGATCCTGGCGCTGGTCGGGCTCGCAACCCTGAAGCTGAGGTAGGCGCACGACCATGATCCCCGTGACATCCCGTTCCTCACAGCACCTGGCGGTCTTCGGACTCGGCGGCTCCGGCCGCGCGACCGCGCATGCGCTGATGGCGGGCGGCGCGACTGTCACGGCATGGGATGACAATGCCGATTCCCGCGCGGAAGCCGCGAACGAAAACATACCGCTTGCCGATCTCGTGGCCGCGGACTGGTCGCAGTTCTCGGCCCTGGTGCTGAGCCCCGGCATACCGCTGACACATCCGGCGCCGCACCCGGTCGTGGTCTGCGCCCGGAAAGCCGACCGGCCGGTTATCGGCGACATAGAACTGCTGGCGGAGAACACAGACGGCGCCGTCCTGATCGGTATTACCGGCACGAACGGAAAATCGACGACATCGGCCTTGCTGCACCATGTGCTCCAGACTGCCGGCGTATCGGTTCAGATCGGCGGCAATTTCGGCCCGCCGGTCCTCGGCCTCACCCCGCCAAAGGACACGGAAACAGTTGTTCTGGAGCTGTCTTCCTACCAGCTCGACCTCACACAGACGGCAACGTTCGATATCGCCGTCCTGCTTAACGTGACGCCCGACCATCTTGACCGGCATGGCGACATGGCGGGCTATGTGGCGGCCAAGAAGCGGATATTCCGTACCGCTTCAGGCACCGGCCGTCAGATTGCCGTGATGGGGATCGACGACGCATACAGCACGGCGGCGATGACCGAACTACCGAAAAACCCCGCCTGGCAGATCATCCCCGTGTCGGTCGGACAACCCGTTGACGGGGGCGTGAGCGTCATCGACGGCGAACTTTCCGACGCCGACGGGAATAGCTGTAAAATCGGCCACATCGATACGCTGCGGGGCCGGCACAACTGGCAGAACGCGGCAACCGCCTGGGCCGTCGCCCGTGCGCGGGGACTGACGCCGGCACAGATCGCTTCGGCGTTCGAGACCTATCCCGGCCTGCCGCACCGGCTTGAAGCCGTCGGCGAAATCGACGGTATTCGCTACATCAACGATTCCAAGGCGACCAACGGCGAAGCCGCCGCCAGGGCACTGGCGAGTTTTTCGAATATCTAATGGATCGCCGGCGGCGTGCCCAAGGAAGACGGGCTGGACCCGACGGCCCCCTACCTTGACCAGGTAAGACACGCATTCCTTATCGGCGATGCCGCCGAAGCTTTCAAAGCCGCGCTGGACGGCAAGGTTCCCGTCACCATGTCCGGCGATCTTGCAACGGCGGTAAAAGACGCCGGGCGCAGCGCCGCCGCCGACGGGATGGGGTCTCCCGTTGTCCTGTTGTCGCCGGCCTGCGCATCGTTCGATCAGTACCGGAACTTCACGCTGCGCGGCGACCATTTCCGGGAGCTGGTCGCGGCACTCAAGGCGGAGAGCGCGGCATGACGGTATTTGCCCGCTCCGACACGTCAATCCTCGGCCGCTGGTGGTGGACCGTTGACCGGTGGACATTGACCGCCGTCGGCGCGCTGATCGCGTTCGGGGTTATCATGGCGCTGGCCGCCAGCCCGGCCGTCGCCGAACGGATCGGACTCGATTATTTCTATTTCGCCCGCCGGCAGATGATTTACCTGCCCATCGCTCTGGCACTTATGGTCGGCGCTTCCATGCTGTCACCGCGCGGCGTGTTTCGCATCGCGACGATTACCCTGATCATCTTCGCGGTGCTCGTCCTCGCGACATTCGTATTCGGGACGGAAATCAAGGGAGCGCGGCGCTGGATCGCGCTTGGCCCGATGTCGGTCCAGCCATCCGAATTCCTCAAGCCCGCCTTTGCCGTGGTCGCTGCCTGGCTGTTCGCCTCGGCCCGCACTGGCGACCTGAAGCACGGGAACCTCATGTGTATTGGCGCTTATGGCCTGATCGTCGGATTGCTGCTGTTGCAGCCCGATGTCGGCATGGCGGTGGTCATTTCGGCCGTCTGGGCCTGCCAGTTCTTCCTCGCGGGCCTGCCGCTGTTCTGGGCCGCCGGACTCGCGATCGGGGGCGTTGGCGCCTTCGTGCTTGCCTATTTCACGCTTTCCCATGTCGCCAGCCGCGTCGACCGCTTCCTGGACCCGTCCTCGGGCGACAGTTACCAGGTCGACCGCTCGCTTGAGGCATTCATGAATGGCGGGTTGTTCGGGCGTGGCCCGGGCGAGGGTACGGTGAAAGAAGTGCTCCCCGACGCCCATTCGGATTTCGTTTTCGCCGTCGCCGGCGAGGAATTCGGCCTTTTCGTCTGCCTGATCATCGTTTGCCTGTTCGGATTCGTGGTCCTGCGCGGCTTTGCAAAGGCGCTGCAGGAAACCGATCTTTTTGTCCTGCTTGCTACATCCGGTCTCGTCGTCCAGTTCGGCCTGCAGGCGGTCATCAACATGGGATCGACCCTCCGGCTGATGCCGACCAAGGGTATGACACTTCCCTTCGTCAGTTACGGCGGTTCTTCGCTGATCGCGATGGGATTGTGCGTCGGGTTCCTGCTGGCGCTGACACGCAGGCGCGTCGGACCGGAGGTAGCACGATGACCAGCGGCCGCAGCATCCTTCTCGCCGCCGGCGGCACAGGCGGGCATGTCTTCCCGGCAATTGCCGTTGCCGAAGAACTGATTTCACGCGGCCATAGGGTCGCGCTGGCAACCGATTCGCGCGGCACCAATCTCGGCAATTCGCTTGCCGGTGTCGACGTTCACCGGATCAGCGCTTCCGGTGTCGGCAGCGGACTGGTGGCGAAACTGGGCGCCGCCGTTTCAATCGGTGTCGGCGTGCTCCAGGCGCGACAGCTTTTCCGGAAACTTCGGCCGGAATGCGTTATCGGATTCGGCGGCTATCCGTCGGTACCGACGATGATCGCCGCCACGTCCCGCGGTCTGCCGACGATTATTCACGAACAGAACGCCGTGCTCGGCCGCGCCAACAGGCTTGTGTCTAAACGGGTGACCGTCATCGCGACGTCGTTCAGGGAAACAGCCGGGATCGCGACGGCAAGCTCCGAAAACGTCATCCTGACCGGTAATCCGGTGCGCGCGGCATTCAGTGCCGTCCGGCAACAGCCATACCCGCCCATCGGACCCAACGGCGAGGGCGTAAAAATCCTCGTGATGGGTGGCAGCCAGGGTGCGACCGTCCTCAGCGAGGTCGTACCGCGCGCGTTGAAGGAAATGCCGGAAACACTCCGGCGCCGGTTTGCCATTACACAGCAGTGCCGGGCCGAGGATATCGACAACGTCAGACGTATCTATGCCGAGGCAGGCGTATCCGCCGACCTCGCGACGTTTTTCGACGATGTCCCTGACAGAATGGCCGCCGCGCATATCGTGATTACCCGCGCCGGTGCATCAACCGTGGCCGAACTGGCCGAGACCGGCCGCCCGGCAATTCTCGTGCCCTATCCACACGCGACGGACGACCATCAGACCGCCAATGCACGCGCGGTCGAGGCCAGCGGCGCCGGCTGGCTGATCCCGCAGGACGGATTCACGCCCGACGCCCTGACAATGCGGCT